>JBGSJY010000477.1:0-19529 GCA_041741515.1 Pirellulales bacterium
GGACCTTCTCGATGGTGTCGATCGGGAACGGTACGCCGAGGGCGTTCGCTGACATCACCAGCGCCTTGGCGGTGCCGCTCGTGTCGCGCTTGTTCGCTTGATGGCTCTCAACGACGTTTAGTTCAGCGCCGGCGAGCGCGCCGGGGAACTCCGCGGCCAACCACCGCGCGGCAGCTTGCATCAGGACGATCGGCGCCGCCATGTTCGGGGCGATCACTGCCGAGACGCCCGATTCTCCAACGAGCCGCTTCGCCTCATCGAGATCGAAGCTCGTGGTGCCCATTACGAACGGCACGTCGTTCTCGACATACCAGCGGATGTTGTCCAGCGCCGCGTCGGGCGTGGTGTAATCGACCGCCATCGCGTCAGCCGGCAGCGCCACCACCATGAGCGAGTCACTCGCCACAATGCCGACAACCTGATCGCCGATTGAAATCGCTTCGCCTTCATGCACGGGACTCGACAGGCCGATCTCGAACAGCTCAAAGTCGCCCGACGCCGCGACGAGCGCCGCGGTCTCCGTCGCCATCTTGCCGGGAAGGCCTGCAATGAAAATCGGTGTCGCCATCGGACTTATCTTC
The DNA here is from genome assembly GCA_041741515.1 of Pirellulales bacterium. Classification (GTDB taxonomy): domain Bacteria; phylum Planctomycetota; class Planctomycetia; order Pirellulales; family Lacipirellulaceae; genus Botrimarina. The sequence goes on from JBGSJY010000477.1 coordinate 582, forward strand.
TTCTTTGATTAACCCCAGAGGCACGGAGGACACGGAGGACGCACAGAGATGCCGTAGGCTGTAACAAGCGCCAGCGCGGTTACGGCATGGCGTAGTCGATCGCGTTGCCTGCCGTAACCGCGCTGACGCTTGTTACGGCCTACTATAGCTAACCTCTCCTCAGTGCGTCCACCGTGCCCTCCGTGGCTCTGTGGTAAATCCGTTAGATGCCTTCGCGGAGGATCGACGTTAGCGCCGTGCGGGCGTCGGTTCGTTCGTCGCGGTACTTTTTGATGATGATCGCGTACGTCTGGTGCGAGCCGTCGCGCGACGCCAGGGCGCCGGGGACGCAGACGCTCCGCGAAGGAATGCGGCCCGGGGGGAGTTCGCGGCCTTCGGGGACGCTGTAGATCTTCGTCGAGCCGGCGACGTAGCAGCCCATCGCCAGGACCGCGCCCTCCTCGATTATCACGCCCTCGGCCGCCTCGCCGCGGGCGCCGAAGAAGACGTCGTCTTCGATAATGACCGGCGTCGCCTGCAGCGGTTCGAGCACCCCGCCGATGCCGACGCCGCCGGAGATGTGGCAGTTCTTGCCCACCTGCGCGCAGCTGCCGACGGTGCTCCAGGTGTCGATCATCGTCCCCGCGCCGACCCGCGCGCCGATGTTGATGTAGCACGGCATCAGCACAGCGCCCTCTTCGATAAAGGACCCATAGCGCGCGATCGCCGTCGGCACGCTGCGGACCTTCGCCTCACGCCAGTTCATCTTCAGCGCGACTTTGTCGAACCACTCGATCGGCCCGGCCGTCATCTCGCGGTTGTCGGAGTAACGGAAGTGCAGCAGCACGGCCTTCTTGACCCACTCGTTGACAGTCCACTCGCCGCCGATTTTGTCGGCGACACGAATCGCCCCAGAGTCCAGCAGATCCAGCGCCTGCTTCACGACCTCACGCGCGTCAGCGGCCTCCTCACGGGTCTCCTCACTGGCCCAAATCTTGTCAACACGCGCGGCGAGGTCATTCATCGTGGAAGCTTTTAGAAGGGGGATAGGGAGATAGATCGAGATTGGGGGATGGCGGTTCGAAGGGGCGACATTAACTCGATATCACGCCGACTTAATTTAGAAAGGAAGAAGGTATGACAACCGTTTGGCGTGGGGCCGCCAAAAGGCCATCACCTTATCCCCCCTCATCTCCACATCTCCCTTCTTAAGCGATGCCTACACGGCGGCCGCTTCGAGGTGCGGGAACTCGGCGATCGCTTCGGCCGCCTTGATGGTGGCCAGCGCTTTGTCGCGGTTGGGGGGGTCCAGCTGATCGACCGTGACCAACGGCATCCGTAAGCCAGCGCGGAGCATGTGGTGCAGCGGGATCGGGTTTTTCACGCAGAAGACCGCGTCGATGCACGGCTGCAGCGCCTTTTGCAATTCTTCGGCGGCGTCCCAGTCGCCCCCCGCAGCCAGCTCCGTGATGCGCTGGAACTCGCGCGGCCAACGGTTGGCCGACGCGCTGATCACGCCGACGCCGCCGCGACGCATCACCTCGACGACGAGATGATCTTCGCCCGACATCAGTGAGAACGTGTCGGGGTCGGTCGCCGCGCGGACCTTCTCGAGTAGCGCCAGGTCGCCCGTGGCGTCCTTCACCGCGGCGATCGCAGGATGCTCGGCGAGACGGATCATCGTTTCGGCCTCGATGCGGCTGCCGGTGCGGCCGGGGATGTTATAGAGGATGATCGACGTGTCGAGCCGCTCGGCGAGGTCGCCGACCGCCTCGAAGTGCCCCCGGAGGCCTTCTTGCGGCGGGTTGTTGTAGTAGCCCGTGACGTGCAGCAGCGCGTCGGGGTGGATCGCCTTGGTGATCCGCTCGCTGAGGTGCAGCGCCTCGTCGGTCGAGTTCGATCCGGCGCTGGCGAGACACGTGACGCTCCGCCCCAGGTCGGCCGCCCGGCCGCGGGCGTACTCGATGCCGCGGGTGCAGAGATCGACCTGCTCGTCGTGGCTGAGCGTGGCCGACTGGCCGGTGGTTCCGGCGAACAAGACGCCGCTTACGCCCGCCTCGAGGACCGTGTCGATCAGCTCGTAGACGCGGTGGAAGTCGATCCCCATCAGCGAGCCGACCGGCTTCATCGGGGTGAGGAGGGCGACGTGGGCGCCGCGGAGCTGGTCGGGCGTGATCATGGCGGGAGAGCGGGTGTGTTGAGCGGAAGCGCTGTCTGGCGGAGTGGGACTGCGCACAACGGCGAGTCCATTGCGCGAAGCCACGCAGCTTACCAACTCGCCAGCCCCACTCCTATGGGCTGCCAATGAACTGCGGCGGCGTTCAACGCCCCTTCCCACCTGCACTGATTTTTGTTGAATCTTTATTCAACATATTGGAATCGGGTTTTGGCTTTGATATAGTTAAAGTGTCGTTGCATTTTATTGAATTCGAGCTGACGCTCCGGTATGACTCCGATTGATGAAATTACGGCCGAAGACAAGGAGTTCGTTCTGCGGTTTGTACTGGCGTCGGGATCGCTCAAGGAGGTCGCCGAGGGGTACGGCGTCAGCTACCCGACGCTGCGCGCGCGGCTGGACAAGCTCATCGCCCGCTTAAACGAGCTTGCCGCCGGGCGCCAACCCGATCCGATGGCCGAGCTGCTGGCCGACATGGTCGATCGGGGCCAGCTCGGCGCCAAGGAAGCCCACCGCCTGCTTAAGGCCCACCGAGATCAGCTCAACAGACGGGAGAACTCCGATGGCTGAACCCTGGTTCGAAAACGCCAACACGTTTGGCGCGTACTTCGGCACGATCTTCGGCATCTGTGCGGGCGTGTTGGGAACCGTGTTTGGGTGCAGTAATAACCTGATCCAGCGTGGCCAAGGCAAGCGTTGGATTGTCGGCGGCCTTATCGCGTCGGTTGCGGTCGGTGTCGCTGTGCTCGTGGTCGGCCTCGTGGCGCTCGTGATGGGCCAACCGTACGCGATCTGGTACCCGATGCTGCTCGGCGGCGGCATTATGGCGGGCGTCTTCGGCTTCCAACTGCCGATGATCCTCGCACGCTACCGCGCGGCCGAAGAGCGCAAGATCGACGCCGCAAGTCTCCGCGGCAGCTAGTCGCCGCTAGTTTCAGGCGATCGCGGAGGGATACGGCCGTGCGGCCGGACCTCGGCCCCGCGGCGCCCCGTCAACGCGTCACCGAGTTCGACGCGGGCCTGCTCGACGCGCCACTGCAATTGGGCGACGATCTCCGGGTGCTCGGCGGCGACATCCGTCGTCTCGCCGAGGTCGTTCTTGAGGTCGTAGAGCTCGATGCCGGTCTCGGCCTGGTCATAGTTGACAGGCAGCCCCCCCGTGCCGCCCGGCCTGCCGCTGAGGGTCCGGTACTTGTGCGGGAGAACGAGTTTCCAGCGGGCGTCGCGGACCGCTTGCAGCTGCCGGTCGTAGTAGCAGTAGAACACGTCGTGCGGCGTCGGCGCGTCGCTTGTCAGCAAGGGGAGAATGTCTTTGCCGTCGATCTTGCGGTCGGGCAACTGCGCGTCGATCATCCCCGCGATCGTCGGCAAGAGGTCCATCGTCGTGGCGAGCTCGTCGCAAGTCGTCCCCGCCGGGATCCGCTTCGGCCAGCGCATCACGCAGGGCTCGCGGTAGCCCCCTTCCCACATGGTCCCCTTCCCTTCTCGCAGCGGCCCGGCCGAGCCGGCGTGGTCGCCGAAGTTGATCCATGGGCCGTTGTCCGACGTGAACACCACCAGCGTGTCGTCCGCGACACCGCCACGCTCTAGTGCGGCCAGGATTTCGCCGACCGACCAGTCCAGCTCCATCACCACGTCGCCATACAACCCGGCGCCGCTCTTGCCGGCGAACTTCTCCGATACGTACAGCGGCACGTGGACCATCGTGTGCGGCACATAAAGGAAGAACGGCTCCTTGCCGGCGTGACGCTGGATGAAGTCGACGGCGCGCTCGGTGTACTGCGTCGTGAGCTGCGCCATGTCCTCTGGCGTGACGTTGCTGTCGACGATTCGCTCTGCTTCATAAAGTGGCAGCGGCACGTAGTCGGCGCCGTTGAACTGCTTGACGCCGTGATCGAGGTCGTGCCGGCCGTAGGGGTAGGGCCACATGTCGTTCGAGTAGGGCAGGCCGAAGTACTCGTCGAAGCCCTGGCGGGTTGGCAAGAAATCACGGTCGTCCCCCAAGTGCCATTTGCCGTAGCAAGCGGTGGCGTAGCCCTGCGACTTACACAGCTCCGCGATCGTCGTTTCGTCGGGGTGAAGGCCGATCGGCGCATGGGGCGGCAAGGCGCCTTGGATGCTCACACGGCACGGGTAGCACCCCGTCATCAGCGCCGCGCGCGACGCGCTGCAGACGGCCGTCGCCGCGTGGAAATCGGTGAAGACGCGTCCCTCGGCGGCCATCCGGTCGAGGTGGGGCGTTGGGTAGGCTTGGCAGCCGAAGGGCCCAATGTCGGCGTAGCCCATGTCGTCGATGAAAATCACCACGACATTGGGCGCCCCCCAGGCGGTCGCGGCGGTATTGCAAAGGAAGGCCAACAAGGCCCAGAGGTGTCGTGCGCCCATGAGGGTCCGTTCGTGCCCGGTGGGAAGAGATGAGGTTGGGCCTTCATCTTAGCCGGCCCGACGGCCCGATCGCCACTTCGCCAAACGAGGACTTTCTTCGCCTTCGTGCTAGAAGGGGGGTTTTCGACTGGACATACTTAAGACGACCCTCGCCGACGTAGAGAGGCGTGATATTCGGCTCTTCGATGAGCGGCTCACCGATTGCCGGCGTCGTCTTTACCCTGATTTCGATGGTCCGCTCTTGCCTTCTCGCTGTCCGTCTCGCCGGGCTTGTCGCGTTCGGGCTTGCCCTGCAAGCCGGGGCCACGTTGACGATTGAGGTCAACTACACGGGCGACCCCACCTACGCGCCGTATTTCGCCGCCGCGGCGACGACTTGGGAAACCCTGCTGGTCGGCTACCAGGATGGCCGGCTTTTGGCGGTGTCTAGCGGCAGCAGTTACAATCAGACCCCTGCTCTGCCTTTTGGCACGCCGCTATCGACGGTTTACATCACCGCCTCGGTCTCTGACATCGAGACGCCGGGCGTTCTCGGCTCGGCGGGCCCCACGGAGTTCGCGTTGGACTTGGCCAGCTACATCCTCGCCACCGACGGTGAGATGACCTTCGACTCGGACTACGCGCCAATCCTCGTTGGCAATGGCTCGTTCGGCGCGGTCGTCATGCACGAGATGGCTCACGTGCTCGGCTTCGGCACGCTGTGGGAAGCAAACGACGTCTACGATCCCGGAACGGGCGAGTTCACAGGTCCTAACGCGACCGCCTACTGGCAGAGCGAGTTTGGCCAGTCAGGCACGCCCGATGTCGAGCTCGGCGGGGGTGACGGCACCGCGGACGCCCACTGGAACGAGAACAATGGCGGCGCGGGCCTGGTTGGCGTCGCCAGCGTCGATGGCGACATGCGGAACGAGTTGATGACCGGCTGGCTGAATGCCCCGACCTTCATCAGCGATCTGACGATCGCGTCGTTCATCGACATCGGCTTCGTCGGATCGGTCGCGCCGATCCCCGAAGCGTCGAGCTTCGTCGCGATGGGACTGGTGTTCGCGGGCTTAGGGTTGAAGCGGCGTCGCGCGGCGGTTTGACGAAAAGGATTCCACCACGACGGGCGCCACGAACACGACGGCCTGTCACCCGGGGCGTCGTTCGTGTCGGTCGTGGTTCTCTCTGCTGGATTAGAGAGACCGGAACGGTATAGCCCGTCCCTTACGCCTTGATCGCGTAGTCTACCTCGACGTCCGCCGGCGCCTGCCCCGTGATCGTCAGCAGTGGGCTGATCCGTTCGGTCGTGACGTGGTACTGCGGGTCCTCGGAGACGTTGACCTCGACGAGGTCACCGGCGCGCCGGAGCAACCGGCGGCACTCGCTGCTGAGGTGCGTGAGGTGCAGGCGCTTGCCGTATTGCTGGTACTTTTCTGCCAGCGTGCTGATCGCCTCGAGGCCCGACTGGTCGTAGACGCGGGTATAGTAGAAGTCGATGACGACGTCCTCGGGGTCGCCCGCCGGGTCGAACAGCTCCTTGAATGAGGTCGCCGACGCGAAGAAGAGCGGGCCGTGGAGCTGGTAGATCTTGCTGCCAAACTCGTTGTGCTTGATGTCGACGCCGATGTGCTTGGCGTGCTGCCAAGCGAACACCAGAGCCGAGGCGATCACGCCCAGCACCACCGCCGTCGCCAGGTCGTGCATGACAGCCGTGTAGCCGGCGACCAGCACCATCACCAGATAGTCGCTCAGGGGCACCTTGCGCATCATCCGCAGGCTCGCCCACTCGAAGGTGCCGATGACGACCATGAACATCACGCCCACCAGCGCGGCCATCGGGATCAGCTCAATCCATGGCGCGAGGAACAGCACGAACGCCAGCAGGCACACCGCGGCGACAATGCCCGAGAGTCTTCCGCGGCCGCCGGAGTTCACGTTGATGAGCGACTGGCCGATCATCGCGCAACCGCCCATGCCGCCAAAAAAGCCGCAGACAATGTTGGCGACGCCCTGCCCGACGCACTCTTGGTTGCCGCTGCCGCGGGTCTCGGTGATCTCATCGACGAGGGTCAAGGTCATCAGCGACTCGATCAGCCCAACCGCGGCCAGCACCACTGCATACGGCAGGATGACCCAAAGCGTGGTGAGCGTCAGCGGCAGCAGCGCCGACTCCATAAAAAACGGCCGCGGCAAACCGGCGGCGAGGCTTACTGACGCCGGATCGATCGCCGCCATCGACTCTTGAGCCGCGGCGATCGCCTTGTCGTCGAGATCGCTGGCAACGCGGCCGAGCTCGCCGGCCGGGGCGCCGAGCTCCCCCGCGGCGGCTTGGGCCTTCGCCTTCGTGAAGAGCATGTCGCCGACTGTCAGCACAACCTGGGACTGGTTCTCAGCCGCGAGCCCCTTGTCGAGCGTCTGGTTGCAGACCGACGCGATCACCGTCACCGTGACAATCGCCACCAGCGACGACGGGACAGCGTGGGTGAGCTTCGGCAGCAGCCAGATGATGGCCATCGTCAGCAGCACGAGGCCGCCCATGATCGCCAGCGCCGGCCCTTGCATGTAGGTGAGTCGACCGGCGTCGTTGATCGTTTGAAAGCTGCCCAGCTGCGCCATGAAGATCACGATCGCCAGGCCGTTCACGAAGCCCAGCACCACCGAGTGCGGGACCATGCGGATCAGCATCCCCAGCCGCCCCACGCCAACGAGCACCTGCATCAGGCCGCAGAGCATCACCGTGGGGAAGAGGTACTCAACGCCGTACTTGGCGACGAGCGTCACAATGACAACAGCCATCGCGCCGGTGGCGCCGGAGATCATCCCGGGCCGGCCGCCGAAGATTGCCGTGAGCAGGCCGAGAAAGAACGCCGAGTAGAGGCCGACGACCGGCGACACCCCGGCGAGGAACGCGAAGGCGACCGCCTCCGGCACCAGCGCCAGGGCGACCGTGACGCCAGAGAGGACGTCGTTCTTGACATTGCGCTCGCGAAGGGCAAACAGGTTGAGCATCGAGATTCCGAAATCTGTGCGGGGCGGGAGCGGGCCGGCCGCCTTGCAGGGCTGACGCGCTTAGCGGGCGGGGGTTCCGGCGAGCCAGTCGTACTACGCGCGGAGAGGGGTCTCGACCGGAAGGCCGAAACGGAAGGAACGCCTGGAGAGAGCGGCTTCGTTAAGGAAGTCGGGCGGGCATTCGAGGCAGGGAGGGAGGGCTTAGGCGGGACAGCTTTTATTATTTGCGTTGAGGCAACCGTAATCGAACACCGCGCCTGCGGCTAGAGCAGCGGGGGGAAAACGCGGAAAACGGCGTGATCCGGGGCGGGTTCGGCGATGTAGACGACGCTGCCGCCGGAGGTCACGCCGCTTTGTTTTTTTGAAACTTCTGCGTCAGGCGGATGACTCGCCGCTGAAGCGCGGGCCGCCTCAGCTCGGCGCAACCTCGCGCCAACCGGTGGTACGACGTATCGCGCGTCGCGAGCACGGGATCGATCGTCGCGGAGTCGCAGGCGTCGAAGGCTTCCTTCAACGATTTCACGGCGGCGGGACCGATGATCCGGCCGGCCTTCTCAATCACCGATCGCCGAACGGCTTCTTCTTGTAGCCTGCCGCTCACCCCTTTCTGCGGGGCGTACAGCGGCCCGGCGTCGAGCAATTCGTCGAGCAGGTCCGCCAGCCGCACCCACTCGATGTCGGCGCTCGAGATTTCTTCGCTACCCTGACCCAGCGCGGTGTAACCGTAGACAATCACTTCGGCTTCATCGCCAATGAGGCGCCGCAAGTGCAGGCGGCGGCGCGGTGAGGCGCCTCGTTCGCCGTCGTCGAACTCGCCGTACAGGTAAGCCGAGTGCAACAGCCCGGCGAGCACGACGGGAGGTCGCGCCCCCCAAAGTGCCGCGGCGCTCGCCGTCCCCACCAAATGGCAGACAAACGGCTTGTGCGTCGGTCGGAAGCTGTCGGCGAACAACTCGCGCGCCAGGTCGTAAGCGGTCCGCGCGCCGGCGAGCTGCTGCGACGACCAGCCGAGCGAGGTCAGTTGCGCGTAGAGCTGGAGATTGGTTTGAGCCAGCACGGCGCCCGCCTCTTGAGGATATGGGACTAGGCCGCCGCGTGGCGCCGAGCGGCGTCGTGCACCACGGTCACACGCGGCGGCGCCTGGAAGGCGAATCGCTCGAACGGGTAACGCCGCTCGTTGGCCAAGCGTTCGATAGGCGCGACGAGGCGTTTCTCAATCGACTTGGTCCACTTCTTGCCAAGGACCCGGCGCAGTTCCGACAGGGTGTTGAGCCCCAATCGGCGGTGCGAGACGACCCAGGCGTCGCCGGCGCCGCCGGCGTCGTAGTCGGCCGGGTCGAGGTCCCACTTCTGGGCCATCCGCTCGCGGTTGGCCCTCATCCAGGCCTCGCTCCAGCGGAGGAAGAAGTACTCGCGGTCCGCTGCGCCCAGCCGCCGGGGGGGCGTGTAGGTGATTTTCGCCGCGGGCTCAAGCCAAACCTCGCGGCCCGCTTTACGGACCTCGAGGCACAGGTCGCCATGCTCGGCGTTGCAGTGCAGCCCTTCGTCGAGCGGCCCGATCGCCTCGTACGCCTCGCGTGTCACCAGCGCGGTGTGGAACTCGATGAGGTCGGTCCTCCGCCGCTCGAGGGGCTCGGCGACCTCGTCGGCCGGCACGTGCGGCAGGTAGTGCTGTTCGTAGTAGGAGCGACGGCCGGCCGCATCGGTCGTAATCCGGCACTCGCCGCCGAACATGTGCAAGCGGCTGCGTTCGGGCAGATGCTCATAGTAAGCGGGTCCGACGACCCAGGCGCCCGTCTCGTCCGCGCAACGCACTAGCGCCTCGAGCCAACCCTCCGACACGACCACATCGTTATCGACAAAGACCAGGTGACGCGGATCGTGATTCTCGATCGCCCAACGGGCGGCCAGGTTGCGGGCTTCGTTGGGCGTGACGAACCGATCCGTCCCCAGCAGGGTAAAGCCCCGCTGCACCGCGGCGCGCTGCAGGTACTCGGCGACATCGGGCGGAGAGGCCCCGTCCACGCACACCAGCGAGAACGGCTCGTGCGTGCGGCGGTAGAGCGTTTCGAGCGATTGCCGCGTCTGGCAAAACACCTCGCGCGGCACAAAGCAGACGGTAGCGTCGGCCCTGTCCATAGCTTCGATCCCTGGAGTGCTTCCCCCCCAGTCGAACTGCCAAGCCGTTACCCTCTCCGCGCAGCCGGCTGGAGGGGAATACGGGAATCCCCATCGACGAGTCAAGGGGAATCGTCCGTAAGGTCGGACGTTCAGCCTTCCAACGCGTCGGCCGCCGATTCTCCCTCCTCCAACGGCACCCTCACAATCGCCATCAGCGTGTCCCCCTCGTCGAGCGACATGATCCGCACGCCTTGGGTGTTGCGGCCGATCGTGCTCACCTCCGCCGCGCGGATCCGCTGCAGCTTGCCGCGGGAGGTCATCAGCAGCAGCTCGTCAGCGTCGGTGACGCTCGTCACGCCGATCACGCGGCCGTTGCGGTCGGTGGTCTTGATGTCGCGGAGGCCCTTGCCGCCGCGGTTCTGCGTGCGGTAGCGGGCGCCGGAGTTGATGTCGTCGGCGGAGTCTTCTTGCGCTTCAACTCCGGGCGCTGACGCTTCCGGATCGGCGTCGGCTTCGCCAGTATCAGCAAGCGTTGGGACCTCGCCCGGAGCCGCGTTGGGGCCGAACGGGGTCCGCTTGCCGTAGCCGTTCTCGGTGGCGGTGAGGAGGGTCGCGAGCGGGTCGGCGACGACCATGCCCACCAGCGAATCTCCCTTGGTGAGGCCGACACCCTTCACGCCGCTGGCGTTGCGGCCCATCGGCCGGGCGTCGGACTCGGCGAAGCGGATCGCCATGCCGGCCTCGGTCGCCAGCAGCACCTCGTCCCCCTTCTGGACGATCTCGACCGCCATCAGCTCGTCCCCTTCCTTGAGCTTGATGGCGATGATGCCCGTCTTCATCGGCCGGCTGTACGCGGCCAAGTCGGTCTTCTTTACGAGGCCCTTGCGCGTGGCCATCATCAGGTAGTGGTCGGGGAGCGTGTAGTCACGCACGGCGACGCAGCCGGCGATCCGTTCGCCCTCCGCAAGGCTCAAGAGGTTCACCAGAGCGCGGCCCTTCGCGTCGCGCGCCAACTCGGGCAGGTTGTAGACCTTCTGCCAGTAGGCCTTCCCCTGGTTCGTGAAGAACATCAGGTAGTCGTGCGTGCTGGTGACGAAGACGTGCTCGATCGGGTCGTCCTCGTCGGACTTCGCGCCCTTGATCCCCTTGCCGCCGCGCTTTTGAGCTTGGTAGGTGCTCGCCGCGGTCCGTTTGACGTAGCCGTTGTGGGTGATCGAGACGACCATCGTCTCTTCCTCGATCAGGTCCTCCATGTCGACGTCGCCGACCTCTTCCCGGCTGATCTGCGTGCGCCGCTCGTCGATGAGCCTGCTGCGGAGCAGCTCCTCCATGTCCTCGCGGATGATGCCGAAGATGCGGGACTCGTTGGCGAGGATGTCGAGGTACTCGCCGATCTCCAGCAGCAGTTGGGCGTGCTCGTCGGCGAGCTTCTCTTGCTCGAGGTTCACCAACTGGCCGAGCGTCATCTTGAGGATCGCGTCGGCCTGCACGGGCGTGAGCGAATACTCCTCGGCGACGCCGCGCTCGCTCTGGAACTGCCCGTAGCCGTCGTCGCCCAGCGCGCGCTTCAGCAGGGCGCCGGGCGTCTTGATCTGCATCAAGGCGACCTTCGCCTCGGGCTGCGTCTTGCTGGCGCGGATGACGCGGATCACCTCGTCGATGTTCGCGTGCGCCAGCAGCAGGCCCTGAACCGTGTGCTTGCGCTTGCGGGCGCGCGACAGGAGGAACTGCGTCCGTCGGCGGATCACGACCACGCGGTGGCGGACGAACTCTTGCAGCATCTCCTTGAGGTTCAGCACCCGCGGCTTGCCGTCCACCAGCGCCAGGAAGATGACGCTCTGCGAATCTTGCAGCGGCGAGAACTTGTAGAGCTGGTTGAGGACGACGTCCGGGTCGGCGTCGCGCTTGATGTCGATCGCGATGCGGGCCGGCTCGTGAAGGTCCGACTCGTCGTTGACGGCGCTGATGCCGGCGATGCGACCCTCGTTCACCAGCGCGGCGATCTTTTGGACCATGCCGTCGCGGGTCTGCTGGTAGGGCAGCTCGTTGACGATGATCCGTTTCTTCTTCTTGTCCTCTTCGATCGTCACCTTCGCGCGGAGGACGATGGTGCTGCGGCCGGTCTGATAGCCGCGCATGATGGCGCTGCGTCCGCAGATGACGCCGCCGGTCGGGAAGTCGGGCCCCGGGATGTGCTCCATCAACTCCAGGACCGTGATCTCTGGGTTGTCGAGCAGCGCGATGATGCCGCGGCAGACCTCGCCCAGGTTGTGGGGCGGGATGCTGGTGGCCATGCCGACCGCGATGCCGCCCGAGCCATTGACGATCAGGTTCGGGAACTTGGACGGCAGCACCGTCGGCTCGGTGAGCTTCTCGTCGTAGGTCGGGATATAATCGACCGTGTCGAGCTTAAGGTCCTCAAGCATCATCGCGGCGACGTTCGACAACCGCGCTTCGGTGTACCGCATGGCCGCGGGCGGTAGGCCGGCGAGCGAACCGAAGTTCCCCTGCGGGTCGATCAGCAGGTTGCGCGTGGACCACCACTGCGCCATACGCGTGAGCGTCGGGTAGATCGCGCCGTCGCCGTGCGGGTGGTAACGCTTCATCGTCTCGCCGACGATACCGGCACACTTGCTGGTGCTGCCCCCCGGGCCAAGTCCCAGGTCGTTCATCGCCACAAGGATCCGCCGCTGCGAGGGCTTAAGCCCGTCACGCACGTCGGGCAGCGCGCGGCTGACAATCACGCTCATCGCGTACGTCAGGTACGACTGCTTGAGCTCGTCCTCGATCGGCAGATCGACCAGCCGCAAGGCAATCGCGTCGGTCACGGGGTCGAAGCCCGGCTGGCGATCGGCCATGGGGATGCCCGCGGGCACGCCGTCGCTGGGCAGGCCCTCGCTGGGCAGGCCTTCGTTTCCGGGGCCGTCGGACGGCGGGGTGAAATCGTCGCCTTGCCCTTCGTTGGGCAAATCGTCGTTGGGCAGGTCGTCGTCGGCCACGCGGCGGATTCCTTGATCGTGTCGCTAGCTGCTTTTTCGAGCCCCTCGAATCGATGCTAGAAAGCATCCCGCCGAGGGGTCTCGGTGAGCCCCGTAATCTACCCTTTTTGGGGCCGGAATCACAGCGACCCAAGGGGCCCTGAAACGCGGACAAACCAGCCGCTTCCGAGCACGTTTTCTGCGAGCCCCGCGACGTCAGTCCGGGGAGGAACGCCGGTACCCGCTGCACTCCCCGGACTGACGTCGCGGGGCTCGCAGGACGTCTTTCGTGGGTGCTCAACGAAGCGACGCGACGACCAGCTCGGCCATTCGCTGCGCATAAATCGGCGCCCACAGCGAGCCCTTCGCGCCGAGGCCATTGAACCAGCCGACGAACGGTGAGTCGGAACCGAAGCCATAAGTCGGCTGCCGGTCGTAGGTCGCCGGCCGCACGGCGGCGGCGTGATTGACGACGGCGACTTTGTCGAGCCCCGCCTTTGCCAAGCGGCGCAGCAGCTCCGAACGGGCCGCATCGGTGGGCGTCGAATCGAGTCGATTCCATTCCGTCGTCGAGCCGATCCGGTAGCGCCGCGTTTCCGCCTCCGGCGCCAACCAAACGCCGTGATGCACGACGCGTTGCTCGCTGTAGCTTGGCGACTCGATCGTGAGCACCTCGCCTTTCGCGGGGCGAAAGCGAATGCCGCTCATCCAGTCAGGCGGTTCCCGAGTAAACCCCTGGCAGAGCACAAACCGTCGGGCCGTCACTCCCAGCGCGGGGAGGCTCACGCCCTTCGGGGTTCGTTCGATGTCGTTCCCGGGATCCACCGAGGCGGACGCAAAACGACCCTCGCTGTCAAGCCAACGTCGCGTCGCCTCGAGATACGTCGTTACGCGCAGCCGCGCTGCTTGCGGCATCAGGAACGCGCCGTGCGGGGCTGAGGCGCCCATGGGCGCCTCGCTCTCTTCGGCAAGGCGGGCGTGGGCGCCAAGCCGCCCCCGCACGAGCCGATCGAGAAAGGCGCCTCGCTCTTGGGCGTCGGCAAAGACTCGCACCGCGGGCGCGACCTCTAGCAGCGATCCGCTACAGCGGTCCTCGACCCGGCGATAAAAGTCCTGCGCCGAGGCCCAGTCCGAATCAAAGTCATTCGCGACCGTCATCCGTTTCCCGGTCACCGGCGTGATCAAGCCGGCGGCGACACGCGACGCGCTGGGGTTGCCGACCTCGTCCACGCCGCCACGATCGATGACCCCGACGGAGACGCCCCGCTCCGCTAGTCGCCACGCCATCGTCGAGCCGGCGAGGCCCTGCCCGAGGATGAGAACGTCGAAAGTGGCGCCGGGGCTCATTCGAGCAGTTTACCGCCGCGTCCGATCCCACGTCTGGGCCGGCGTCACGCTCCAACGTAAACTAGAGCTACCCTTTCTCGATAAACCCTTGGCTGCCGCATGGACTTCAGCGAACGACTCAAACGCGCCACCCAGCGGGGCCACAGCGCCCGGGCCGAGAAAGAGCTCGAGGCGGCCGCCGACGCACTCAGCGAAGAGGAGCAGCGCCGGCTCCACTCGCAGCACCGCCTCGCGCTCACGGACCATATTGAGATGCGGTTGAAGGAACTCGCCGACAACCTGCCGGGCTTCAAGTTCCAAAACCTCGTCGAGGAACGCGGCTGGGGCGGCGGCATCACCCGCGATGATCTGATCATGGTCCGCGGTAAGCGGCAGAACTTCTACAGCCGGCTGCAGATCCTTGTCGGCGCGTTCAACGAGTTCCACGTCATCGACGCCACCGCCAAGGGCGCGATCCGCAACAAAGAGAGCTTCAGCCGCACTCACCATAAGCCGATCGCCGACTTCGACGAAGACGACTTCAAGGCGCTGATCGATCGCTGGGTGCTGGATTACGCGGAGGCGTACGCGGGGGCGTGAGGTGGAGCGGTCAGCTTTCAGCTAAAGGGGTGGCGGGAGCGCACCTCGCATTCGCGGAAGCCCCTGCCACCCGCCTACAAGCCGATCAAGTCACGCCCTCCGACAACTTGCGTCGCGTCTTCAGCAGCGCTAAGGCGCAGCCTGCAGCGAGCGCCAAGGTCGTTGGTTCGGGGATGCCGACGGTGGAGAAGTTTTTGAATCGGCCCGTTTGAACGTAGCTCGAATAGCTCCCCAGCCGGAAGTAATCGACCTCAACGGTCTGGACATTCTTGATGGCGTCGGTGAATTCGGCCGAGCCGAGATACTGGGTCCAGCTGCTCGCCTCCATCGGCACGAAGTAGCGTTGCAGCCCGCCGCCGATGGCTGGGGTGACCGTGAAGTCGTGGCGCCAATAGCTATTGAAGCCGCCGTTAACGACCGAGGTGAAGAGGATCCGGAGAATCGGCGGACCCGCGTTATTGAGCGAATCGGAATCCAGCGCGAAGTCAAACGCGAAGCCGGTGACGCCCGCGGCCGTGTAGTCGCCCGCAAACCGGCCCCCAGAGGCGATAGGTTGGCCCTACGCCTGGAAGCCGGTGAGCCAGCCAAAGCTAGAACTGGAGTTGGCGACCCACGAGACCCCATCCCCGGTGAAGGTGGGCTCGCCTGCGCCGCCGAGGGCGCCGATAAACCAACCCTGTGAATTGCCGGGGGCGGCCCAGTTCTCGGTAAAGATCGAGGCGGCGTGGACGGGACTTTGGCCAATGAAAATCGCGACGATACCCAGCAGCACCAAAAGACGGCGAGGCGAAAACATAAGGAGTGAACTCCTCCGTAGCGGGTACGTTAAGGATTGGCGGGCGCCGGGCTCGGTGGGGACGCACACGAGCTTTCACAAGCGGGTAGACCCTGGACCGCTACCGGCCGAGGTTCCCGTGATCTTAGCCAGGGCGAGCCTCCTACAACGCGCTGCGAGCCGCGATTTTCTGGGTTTTCTTCCAAAAGGGAGACGGGACGTTCGGCGCGTTGTGGTGCTTCGGCTTCACGGACCGGGGCAACGGCCTGTCGCTCGACTTGATCGGTAAAGTTAGTGTATCGGGCTGGCTTCACCTGCCTGTTGAAAAGTCAACCGTACTGCGGCAGGCGAGGCCTGCCCTACGGACTGGGGCCCGCCGCCATACCTCGCTTCCGTGAGCAAGCAAATGAGTCGAAGACAGGCGATCGCGATTCTCGTGGTTGTGCTTTTCCCTATCCCTCGAGCGTATCCAGACAATCCGGAGTTGCCAAAGTCGAGCTTGTTCGCGGCGCCAAGCGGGCACGTTTTCTTTGCGATGTACCCCCCAGACCCGAGGTATCCGAGCGAGGAGAACCGGGAGGGGCACGGCGTCTGCTACGACCTGGCACCTGACGGTCTGCACGCTCGGTGGACTACAAGAGGCTGGTGCATGAGCCGAGGGTATCTCTCAACGGACGGAGACTTACTAGTCCGACTAGGCCCCTGGGCTAGCGACTTAGAGCACCAGACAGACCTCGCCGTTGCCTTCTACTCGCGGGGTCGCTTGCTGCGGGAATACCGCGTCTGCGACCTCATTGAGAGAAAGAGTTCTTTGGAGTTCTCGGCGTCTCACTACGAATGGCTCGCTGCACGCGCTACCACCCCGAACGGCTTCGATGGCGACACGTTCTATTTGACGCTTATTGACGGCGCCGCCATCGAATTCAACGCAAGGACAGGAGAGATCATCGATAAGTCAAGAGACTACGACGCTGCCGGCGAGGCGCAATTATGCGAAGAGCAAGAACGACGCTGGGAGCAGCGGGGGCTAGAAGTGCTCCAGTCCTGGCCTCTCTACGAAGAGTTCAAGCGACACTTTGCGGTCAATACCGCCCGAGTCCCAACCGACAGTATTTCTGGTGTTGATGCTGAGTTCGACGGACCCTACCTCGATCTCGATTTCTACCCCAAACATGACGACGCTGCTGCTGGCAAAGGTCCTATCAGCATCAACGCGCTCGTGCCCATCAGCGACTATGCCTCCGGCAACGCAAAATTCGAGTTTAGCA
This sequence comes from Pirellulales bacterium, assembly GCA_041741515.1. Classification (GTDB taxonomy): domain Bacteria; phylum Planctomycetota; class Planctomycetia; order Pirellulales; family Lacipirellulaceae; genus Botrimarina. The sequence continues at coordinate 17,181 of JBGSJY010000477.1, forward strand.
ACGCACTGATACAAGGCTGGTTGAGGCAATCGACGCACTCGAGGAAGCCAACGTTGTCGGACCGATTGAAGAACAGGGCGGAAAAGTGGTGCTTCGTGTCGCGAGAGAATCGCTACGTTGGAAAGACGCGGCGAAATATCCGGCAGAAGTGCAAGGCGAAGAGTGGGCTGAACTGATCTTCTACGAAGACCGTCGCCACGTCGGCAACGCCTACTTCAACACGAGGACTAAGGAGCTGAAGAGAATCGAGCGATAGCCTACTCGTGCTGTTGCCACACTTCGTTCGATGGGCAGACGTTGCGGGTCCAGTCGCAACACCCGGCATGCGCAAGTGATGGGCCTTCGGCGCCATCCTACGACAGTAAGGGGGGACAGCCTCTGTAGGGGCAGCAGCGCGTAGCCAGGGGCGCGAGCCCCGGAAAGGCGTGGGCAAAATAGCAAAGCCCCGGAGGGGCGACAGCAGCTCAATGTGGTGAGTTGCTGTCGCCCCTCCGGGGCTTCTGTACGTGATGCGATCGGTTCCAGGGGCTCGCGCCCCTGGCTACGCGCTGCCGCCCCTGCCGCGGCTTTGTCGATCGCATGCCGTTGCGCCTGCCGAGAGGCGCGGCTAAAAAGCCGAATTGCTTTGAGCTGATCGCTGAAAGCTGACCGCCCCCTCACCTCACGCAACGCCCGCGCCGACTTCGTCCGGCACCTCGATCGTCTCCCAAACGCCGCAGCGTTCGGAGCCTTTCCAGAGGCCGGTCACTTCGTCGTGGTGCAGCACGTGGCGGATGACGCTCGCTAGGGGTTCGGGCGCCACCAGGGCGATGGTCCCTTCTTTGTGCTTCTTGAGCACCTTCCGCAGCGAGTCGGCGACCCGCGCCTTCACCTGCAGCAGCGTCTCGCCGCCGGGGGGGCAGACCGTGTGGGGCTGGTCTTGCCATTGGCGGTAGACCTTCGGTTGCTTGGTGCGGACCTCTTCGACCAGCATCCCCTGCCAGAGGCCGTGGTTGAGGTTGCACAGCTTTTCCACGGCCTTTTGCTTGGCGCCGGTCGCCTCGGCGATCATCTGGCCCGCTTCCCGCGCGGCCTGGCACGGCGCGGTGTAGACGACCGTCGGCTTGTGGGCGGCGATGCCGGGGAGCGCTTCTTCGGTCTGGCGTCGGCCGTTCTCGCAGAGCGGCAGGTCGAGCGTCCCCTGGATCCGACCCTGCTGGTCGAATTCGGTCGCGCCCGGGCGTACTAGTAGCAACGTGAGCATACAACGCTTTGCAAAAGGACGAAAATCACGCCCCGTCGGCGCCGGCTATTGCCAGACGCGCGAGCTCGGCCATCCGTTCGGCATAATCCTCGGCGCCGAACACCGCCGTTCCCGCCACCAACAGCTCGGCGCCTGCGGCGGTGCAGGCCGCGATCGTCTCGTGGTTGACGCCGCCGTCCACTTCCCGGACGGCCTCGCAACGCGGATGGTCGCGGAGCCACCGCAGCTTGTCGAGCGCCACGGGGTCGAACTCCTGCCCACCAAAACCGGGCATGACACTCATGATCAGCACCAGATCGGCCGCGTCGATGACGGGCTCCAGCACTTCGACCGGCGTCGGCGGGTTGATCGACAGCCCCGCCGTCGCGCCAAGCGAGCGAATCCGGTCCAGCAGCGGCCGCGGATCGGGAAGCACCTCGGCGTGGACCGTCAGGTTGTCGGCGCCCGCGTTGCGGAACGGTTCGACGTACTCGGCCGGATTGTCGAGCATCAGGTGCACGTCGAGCGGCAGGTCGGTGAGACGGCGGATCGCTTCGACGATGGGGACACCGATCGACAGGTTCGGGACGAAGTGCCCATCCATGATGTCGAGGTGCAGCACCGTTGCGCCGGCGGCCTCGACTTGTGCGATTTCGTCGGCCAAGTAGCCAAAGTCGCAGGCCAGCACCGACGGCGCCACCGCCACCCCCTTACGCAGCGTAAGCTGGCGCAGTTCCGCGGCGTTTTTCGGCCCGGGCATCGCGGCGAAACCTCGACGACTGAAAACTCGACGACTGCGACTCGACGCTCGCACGCGGACCGAACCACCAAGGCGAAGGCGCGACGCCAAACGAGGCGGAGCGCTGACGGCGGCCTCCCGTTGTGTCATGCGGACCGCAAGGAAGCAACCCCCACGGTGCGGCAAGCCGCACCTTATCGCCGATCGGGGGGTCGTAGTCGGGGGACCCTATCCATCCAATTCCTCGACCCGGGGAAGCTGGCTAGGGCTGGTAAGACCGAGAATTTCGAGAAATCGATCGGTGGTCGAGTAGCGGACCCCCGCGGCGGGGTCTTCCGCCGCGTCGGCCCGCAGAAGGCCGCGGCGCTGGAGCCGGCGGAGCGTCGGG
>JBGSJY010000478.1:0-2538 GCA_041741515.1 Pirellulales bacterium
TCGAGGCCGTGCTCGCCACCTGGGCCGGCCCCGGCGCCTACGCCACCCGCGTCGCGGCGGTAAAGCAAACCCTCGTGCGCAACGTCAACGTCGTCGACGACGAGGCGGTCGACACCGCCTTCGGCGAGGGGGGGGACGACCTCTACTACGCCACGGTCGGCGCCCCCAGCAACAACGACGTGCTGGCCGACCTTGTCTCCCCCCCCGAGCATGTCGAAGTCACCCACCCGCCGATCCCGGCGAGTTTGCTGGCGAGCGAAGCGCTGGGGCTGGTCTTTGTGCTTAACGATTCGAGCATCGACTTCGCCCGGATCGCGATCCCGCCCGAGTTGTGGCTGAACGCCGCGACGCGTAGCGCAGTCCGGCTGGAGCTAACGCTGACGGAAGGACAGTCGGACAACTCCGTCGTCCACCTCCTTACGCTCGTGATCCCGCTCTTGAGCGCGACGCTCGTCTCGGCGAGCGGCGGCCCGGACGGCCTGGCCGTGATCGACGTCGACGTGACGACGGAGGAGATCGCCGTCGGTTCCCGCGTCAACGCCTGCACGACGCTGATCGGCCCCGCCGGCCTGGCGGGGATGCCGGAGACAATCACAACCTGCGTCACCCTCGACCCGGTGAGGCCGTCTTGACCGCGTCGCGCATTCCCCGGGAGGGCGAGGCTCCTGCTGAGCCTGTAGCGGGTACCAGGGTTTGGCTCGGCGGGAGCCTCGCCCTCCCGGGGGCGCCCTCCCGCGGGTCGCGTTGGTTCTTCCTTCACTCCCGAGGACGAGTCCGATGGTTCCTCCCGCGAGCCGTGTTCCGATCGTGGTGGCCGCGTTGGCGTGCGGCTTGTGGGGGGGCTTCCCAACAAGCGCCAGCGCCCAAGAGGACTTCCACGACGGCTACTTCGAGGCCTCGCGCTACGACGAAGCGCTGGGCGAGTTCGTCTCGACCCTCGACGGCGCCAACGGGTTTGTCGTCGAGGGGGTCGACGAGGGGGTCCCGTCGATCGGGAGCCTGGGGATCACGGCCAGCGGGGCGGGAGACGTCAACGCCGACGGGATCGACGACCTGCTGATCGGGGCCGCGGGCGCCGTGTACGTCGTCTTCGGCGCCGCCGCGGGGCACGCTCCGTCGTTCGACCTGGGGAGCCTCGACGGGACGAACGGGTTCTCGCTGACGGGAGAGGGCCTCGGCTGGGGCGTCTCCGAAGCGGGCGACCTCAACGCCGACGGAGTCGACGACCTCGCGGTCGCCAGCCTCAACGGGTCGGTCTACGTCCTCTTCGGGTCAGCGGCGCCGTTCGCGCCGACGCTGTCGGTCGCCCAGCTCGATGCGGCCCGCGGAATGACGGTTCCTACTCCCGGTCTGGGCACGAGGTTTTCGATCAGCGGCGCGGGGGACTTCAACGGCGACGGCGTCGACGACCTGGCGATCGGCGGCGCCGGCGATGGCGCGGTCGGAGACCAAGAGACGCGAAGCTACGTGGTGTTCGGTTCCGCGACGCAGCTCCCCGGCGTCCTCGACGTGGCGACGCTCGACGGGTCCAACGGCATGACGATCGTCGGCGGACCGACGGGGTCCTTCCCGGAACAGTCGATCAGCGGCGCCGGCGACGTCAACGGCGACGGACTCGCCGACTTGCTCATCGGGCAGCGGTTTGCGGGCGACGTGGGCGAGGGACGGGCGTTCGTCGTCTACGGCTCGGCCGAGAGTGGCTCGGCGACGTTCGACCTGGGGACGCTCGACGGGACGAACGGATTGGTGCTGCGCGGAGACGCGAGCCGCTACTTCGACCGGGCCGGCTGGTCGGTCAGCGGCGCCGGCGACGTCAACGGCGACGGGCTGGACGACCTGCTCGTGGGGGCGCCGGGCTTCGACTCGAACGCGACGCAGGGGTTCGTCGGGCGGACGTTTGTCGTGTTCGGCTCGGCCGATGACGGGCCCGGGAGCATCGACTTGGGTGCGCTCGACGGAACCAACGGGTTCGTCGTCCACGGCGACTGCGGCATCTTCTTTCCGTTTGACGGAAGCTGCGTTTCCGAGGACTCCGCCGGCGACTCGGTCAGCGCGGCGGGCGACGTGAACGGCGACGGAGTGGACGACATTCTCATCGGGGCACCGGGCTACCAGTACTCCGCCGAGGCCTACGTCATCTACGGATCGACAGCCGGCTTCCCGGCGCATTTCGACGTGGGCTCGACGGACGGATCACCCGGACTGCTCGACGGACAGAACGGGTTTGCGTTTGAGGACTCCTTTGGCGGCGGGAGCTTCGTGAGTGGAGTCGGCGACGTGAACGCCGACGGGACCGATGATTTCATCATAGGCGCCCCGGATTTCCGCGACTTCGAGACGGGCCGCAGCGGCCGGGCGACGATCGTCTTCGGCGCCAGACGAGTCCCCGAGCCGGCGACCCTCCTCGCGACACTGGTGGCTGCGGTGCTGACGACGCCCGCGCTTCGCAGCCCCAGACGACCTGCGACGGGCCCGCCGAGCGCGGAAGAGCGATCGTTACTGCCGTCGGCCCAAGGATCCGCTCGGCATTCGTGGAAG
>JBGSJY010000479.1:0-5063 GCA_041741515.1 Pirellulales bacterium
GAGTAGTAGAGGATCACCTCGGCCGCGCCGGCCGCGCCGCCGCCCCAACGGTAGGGGATCATCAGCTCTTGCCGAGACCAGTAGACAGGGTCCGATGCGGTCGTCGTTGGACTGACGGAGGGCGACGGATTGACGGGGATCGTCTGGGCGCCGGCCGGCGCGCCGAGCAACCCCAGCGCGAGCATCACCGGGACGATCGCTCCCCCTGCGAGGGAGCGTCGCGCGGCGTGGGTTACGGTCGGCGGTCGCCGGCAGCCTTTCATCCGCGATCGTCGGACGTTCGTGGCCGTGGAAGGGAAAAATCTGTGCGCCGGGGCGGCCCCGCCCCGAATAAGAACGGACCGCTCCCGTCTCGGTCCGTATCGACAGGCCCGGCGAGCCCGCTTGATCGGGTGCGGCCCATACGAGGATTGGGTAAACTGGGGAGTGGCGACGCCCCGGGCGTTTCCCGGGATGACGTGGCCCCCCACGAATAATAATCCGGTCTGGCGTGGGCGATTCGGCTTTCGGCCGGTTATGCTAGCGCTGTCGGGGCGTCGGGCCGCACCGTTACCGACTTCAGTAAGGCGTCAAGCGCGTGTCGTTCCCTCCCCTGGCGATTGCCACGTTCTGGATCGCGGTGATCCTGGGGATGACGGCCGCGTTTTTCGTCTTCGCGCACCAGTGGCGCCTGCGGCGGGCGCGCGAAGACGAGACGACAGCGAGCGACTTGCTAGCGGAGTTCCTCGAACTGCGTTCCCGCGGCGATTTAAGCGAGCAGGAGTATCAGCGGATCAAGGAGCGGCTGAACTCGGAGGTGCAGCGCGAGCTGATCGACGAGGCGGCCGCTCCCCGCGGAAAGGACCCGACCCGGGCGCTCAAAGCGACGGCCCGCAGTTTACTCGCCGGGCGCAACTCGGAGCCAACGGGCGGTAATCCCGAGCGAAAGAGTAACGCGCGGGCCGGTGAGCGAGAGACGAACGGAGCGGCGGGCGGTTCCGCCGGGGAGGGTTGTGACGCGGCGCCCCCCAGTGGTGGCGATAGCACGGAAGAACGCCGATGAACGATTCCTGTCGGCGTAACGTACCTACGGACGCTTACACTGCTCGAACTATTGAGCGTGGACAAGGAAGCCCCGCCTGGCGTGAGGTGAGTAAACCGTTTTCGGAGAGGCCGCAGCGGAAAAACGCGATCGGGGCTGGGCGTCGGGAAGAACGCCGCCGCCACCCGGGAGCGACCGCGGACCTTCCGGAGCGGGGAGCGAGCATCGAGCGGCACCACACGAGTAGCGACGAAAAGTCCGGTCGGCTAGCGAGCCGTCCGCCTATCGTTGTCACGCATGACGGGATAAGGAGATTTGTCCATGCCTTCGGGTAAAGAGATCACCGGCACGCGGCGCACCGGCGCCACGAAGAAGAACGCGTTCTGTTCCTTCTGCCGCAAGAGCTACCGTGACGTCGGCCCCCTCGTCGAGGGACCGGGCGACGTCTACATCTGCGGCGAGTGTATCGAGCTCTGCCAGAGCATCCTCGACCAAGAGCGCAAGCGGCGCGGCAACAGCCAGCAGCTGTTCACCAAGATCCCCTCGCCGCGAGAGATTGTCGCCGAGCTCGACAACTACGTCATCGGCCAAGAGGCGGCCAAGCGCGTGCTCGCCGTCGCCGTGCACAGCCACTACAAGCGGCTGGTGGCGGCCGAGGACGAGTCCGACGTCGAGATCGACAAGTCGAACATCCTGCTGGTCGGCCCCACGGGCTGCGGCAAGACGCTGCTCGCCAAGACCCTCGCCCGCACCCTCAACGTGCCGTTCGCCATCGGCGACGCGACGACGCTGACCGAGGCGGGCTACGTCGGCGAAGACGTCGAGAACCTGCTGCTGAAGCTGCTGCACGCCGCCGACTTCGACGTCGAGGCCGCCCAACGGGGCATCCTTTACATCGACGAGATCGACAAGATCGGCAAGACCAGCCAAAACGTCTCGATCACCCGCGACGTGTCGGGCGAGGGCGTTCAGCAGGCCCTGCTGAAGATGCTCGAGGGCACCATGGCGAACGTCCCCCCGCAAGGCGGACGCAAGCACCCCGAGCAGCAGTACATCCAGATCGACACCACGAACATCCTCTTCATCTGCGGCGGCACCTTCTCGGGCGTCGAGGACATCGTCCGCAAGCGGCTGGGCAAGCGTTCGATCGGTTTCAGCCAGGACGTCGAGCAGAACGAGGATATCTCGTTCTCCGAAGCGATCGCGCAGGTCAACTCGGACGACTTGGTGGAGTTCGGCATGATTCCCGAGCTGGTCGGCCGTCTTCCGGTCGTCAGCAGCCTGCGTCCGCTCGACGAGTCGGCGCTGGTCCGCGTGCTCACCGAGCCGAACAACGCCCTGACGCGTCAGTACCAGCGGCTGTTCAGCATGGAAGAGGCCGACCTGCAGTTCACGCCGGGCGCCCTCGAGGCGATTGCCCGCCGGGCTCACGAGCGTGAGACCGGCGCCCGTGGCCTGCGATCGATCATCGAGAACGTGATGCTCGACATCATGTTCGAGCTGCCTGACCAGCCCCGCGGCCAGCGTTACACCGTCACCGACGCCGTCGTCGAAGGCCGCGAGAAGCTGTTCACCGACACGCCGGAGAAGAAGTCGGCTTAATGGCCGATGAGGCTTGAGACCTGAGGGGTGAGGGTTGCGCTCGTGAGCCAATCGGCTCTGAACACCAACCCTCAAGCCAGTCACCTCAAGTCTCACCCCTTTCACAAGGTGACGTTCAATCTCGGGGCGGGGGCGCAAGACGCTGCCGCCGCTGGGGGTCCAGTCGCCTTCTTTTAGCGCCCGCGGGCCCGGTAGAGCAAGTCTCCGCCGGGCCCGAGGCGTTTTTTTGTTGGCGGCCTACTTCGCGAACAACTGCCCCGCGATGTCGCGGAACGCCTTGAACTCCAGCGCGTTGCCGCTGGGGTCGCGGAGAAACATGGTCGCCTGCTCGCCGGGCTCGCCCTTGAAGCGGGTGTACGGCTCGATCACCCACGCCACTCCGTGCGACTGCAGCCGGTCGCGGAGCGCTTCCCAGTCGGCCATCTCTAGCACCACGCCGTAATGCGGCACCGGCACGCCGTGGCCATCGACAGCGTTGGTGGTGGCGTCGGCATCGGCCGGGTCGCGCGACGCATCGAGGTGCACCACGAACTGATGGCCGAACAGATCAAAGTCGATCCATTGAGGCGCGCTGCGCCCCTCGGGGCAGCCGAGCACTCCGCCGTAAAATTCGCGGGCGGCGTCGATGTTATGGACCGGAACAGCGACGTGGAATGGCGTGAGGGAAGGCATCGTGTTCGCTTGGCAAGGGGGGCGTGGCGAAGTACCGCGGAGCATCCTACCCCACCAGGTCGTTAGTTTATTTAACGGCCTGCCAAATCCCCACTAGTGGGTAACGGTCCCCGACGAGGCCGCGTCGATTCCCTTGAGCATCGACCGCAACGCTTCGCGGTTGGGCGCGTATTCCAACGCCACGTCGCGCAGCACCTTTTGGTCCTCGACGAGTTCGCATAGCGAGTGGGTAAAGTCGCGCATGCCATCCGCTCGGTGGGAGTGTAGCACGCCGTGGAGGTTCTCGTCATGGCCTTCGAGGATCATGCGTCGCACGACCGAATTGCCCAACAGTACCTCGGTGGCCGGGTAGCGTGAGTTCTCTCTGATCCCGGGGATGAGCCGTTGGACCATGATCGCTCTCAGACTGTTTGAAAGCGACGAGCGGATGAAGGTATGCTCCGACCGATCGAAGAACTCCAGGATTCGGGAGAATGACAGCGGAACATCGGCGCAGTGCAGCGACCCGAGCACAAGGTGCCCCGTCTCTGCGGCTTGGATCGCGGCGAGCACCGTCTCGCGGTCGCGCATCTCGCCGATCAAGATCACGTCCGGATCCTGGCGGACGACCACACGCAAGGCTTCGGCGAAGTTGCGCGCGTCGACGCCGATCTCTCGCTGCGATACGATCGATCGTGAGCCGACGAAGTGGAACTCGACCGGGTCCTCGATCGTGATGATGTGCAGACTGCGGGTGTGGATGATGTAATCGAGCATCGCCGCTAACGTCGAGCTTTTGCCCGAGCCGGTGACGCCGCAGACGAGGATGAGGCCGTCACCGACGTCGCTAATGACTTGGCGATACACATCGGGAAGGTTGAGGGCGTCGAAGTCGGCGATGTCCGCCTGGACACGGCGCATTGCGACGTGCGTGTCGCCGCCGGCCTTGAAGAGATTGATGCGGAAGCGATCGCCCGATTCGATCTGCGTCGAGAAGTCGAGCGAACCGGTCTGGTCGAATTCGGTGAGCCGCCCCTCGGGGACAAGGGGCAAGATCATCTTGTTGATGTGGGCCGAGTCGGGGATGACCGGGAGCTGAACCTTGCGGAGGATGCCGCCGATCCGAACGTAGGGAGGGTAACCAGTCTTGAGATGCAGATCCGAAGCCTTGGCGCGAGAGACAAAGCTTAGGAGCTTCGCCATCTGCTGGGCGGGAGACGATGCGATGCCGCTCAGAATGGCGGGATCATGGTGCGTAGAATCGATCACGGCGAGATTTCCGCCGGCGCGACACGAAGAGCCCCCCGACGGGCTCGCGCCGAAAGGCGTCGCCGAAGGGGCGATGAAAACCGCGAAGCGGAGCCACCGCTGACGCCATTGTATTCACCCGCCGCTGCAGAAGCCATGACGACTACCAGAACTGCAATCGCCTACTTGTGTAAAGGTTTACTCCCATACGCCGTCAGCCCTCCGCCAACTGCCGCAGCACCTCCAGCCCGCGATCGATGGTCGCCATCGACGCGGCGTAGCTGATGCGGAAGTGCGTGTCGCGGCGGCTGAAGATGCCGCCGGGGATCACGAGCAGTTCGTTCTCAATCGCCCGGGCCACGAATTCGCTGGCCGTGCCGAGGCCTGCGGGGACCTTCGTGAAAACATAAAAGGCGCCGCCGGTGGGGGCGACCTCGTAGCCGGCGTCGCGCAGACCGGCGACGATGTGGTCGCGGCGCTCGCGGTAGGCGCCGACCTGCGGGGTCATGTCGGTCGAGAACGCCTCGATGGCCGCGTACTG
>JBGSJY010000480.1:0-5544 GCA_041741515.1 Pirellulales bacterium
GCGATAAGGACTCAGGTGAAGGTGGCCCGACGCCTGACGGCGCCTGCTGCCAAGTCAAGCGCTGCAAGCCGCAGCGCTCGCTCCGCGCGATCCGTGGCCGTTGGCTACGCGGCGCCGCGGTCTTTACGGTCGGCGCCGTACTGATGCTCTTGGGCGCCGGCGCGAGGAACGATCTCCTGGCGCCCGGCCCGCTCTCCTCACCGCATGCACAGGTCATCGCCCGGGCCGATTGGTCCAACCGCTGCGCGACGTGCCACCCCGGCGCGGGTGACGGGCCCGCCGCTTGGCTATCGATGGCGTGGCGTGGCAGCGGCGAGGCGCACGGTTTGACGCAGTCGGCGTTGTGCCTCCAGTGCCACCGGGAGATGACTACCCAGGGGCTCGCTCCGCTGCTTGCGCATGGGCTTCCCGCTGGGTCGTTGCGTGGCGCCACTCAGCCGCGAGCAGCATTCGCTACCGCGGCGATTCTTCCGGGGTTATCCACAATGTCGCCGGCTCACGGCATGTCGGCCGGCGATCCGCTCGCTTGCGCGGCGTGCCATCAAGAGCACCACGGCGCGAATCACGACCTCCGGGCGATCACCGACGCCCGCTGCCAGGCCTGCCACGCGGAGCAGTTCCGCAGCTTTACCAACGACCACCCCGACTTCGGCGCCTGGCCCGTGATGCGACGCACCCGCATCGCCTTCGATCACGCCTCGCACGGCGGCAAGCACTACGCGACCGCCAATCGAGCCTTCGATTGCCGCTCATGCCACCTTGAGGACGCCGCGGGAGACCTGACGCTCCGGGTCGATTACCACGCCGGCTGCGCCGATTGCCACGACGCCGACATCGCCAAGAGCTTTGGTGAAGGCATCGCCGTGCTCTCGCTGCCGACGATCGATGCATCCGCGTTCGACGCGGGCAACTGGCCCGAGCGCGCCACGGGCGACTTCGACGGCGACCTGCCCGCGTTCACCAAGCTGCTGCTCGCGGCCGACCCGGCTGCGAGCGAAGCGATGGAGTTTCTGGGCGCCGACTTCTCCTTCTTCGATATCGACCCCGAAGATGACGAAAAAGTCGCCGCCGCGGCGAAGCTTGTCAACGCTCTGAAGCGGCTGCTCGTCGAGACGCAAGAAGAGGGGCACCGCGCGATCGCCCACCGCCTGCGGTCACTCGTTGGCGCCGCCGCCAAGCCCGAGGCCGACTACGTCGGTCATCTCCCGATCGAGTTGATCGACCGTATCCAAGCGACGTGGCTGGGAGACACGGCGCCGCCCGAAGCGTTCGATGCGGTCGAGGACCGTCGCACCGGCGGCGGCTGGTCGGTAGACGACCAGCGACTCGCGCTTCTCTATCGTCCTACAGGGCACGACGACCCGCTGGTGCGCGCTTGGCTCGACGCGATCGTCGCGCTCCCCGCCGAGCACGCCTCACTTCGTGAAGCGTGCCTGGCCGAGTTCCGCCGTCCCGGCGCGCCGGGCGGTTGTTTCGAATGCCACAGCATCGACCAGACGCCCAGCGGCCTGACGATCAACTGGCGCGGCCGCGAGCGCCTCACCGAGCCGCGGGGGTTCACCCGCTTCTCGCACCGGCCCCACCTAGTGCAGCCCGAGCTCGCCGACTGCACCCACTGCCACCGCATCGACGCATCTGCCGACCCCCGCAGCGCCTACGCGAGCTTCGACCCCTCACGCCCGGCCAGCGAGTTCGCCGCCATCGCCAAGGCGTCCTGCGTCCAGTGCCACAAGCCCCACGCGGCGGGCGACTCGTGTACGCAGTGCCATAGTTATCATGTGCAGGGAGTCGGTGGGCAGTAGACCCTCGTAGGATGGCGCCGAAGGCCCATCGACCTCGAGGTTGAATCAACCGCTGATGGGCCTTCGGCGCCATCCTACGTCGCTGATTCCTGATCCCTCGGCCATCAGGCCGCTAGAACTTCCACCGGTACTCGACCCGCGCGCCGCTGACGTTATCGGAGTTGTCCAAGAGGCCAACCATCGCGTCGGCGCGGATCAGCGTGGCCGTCGAGAGCTTCTTCTGCCAACGGGCGCCGACGCCGACTTGGTCGCCCGCCGCGGCGCGGCTGCTCGCGGCGCCCATCGTCTTGACGGCCGCGGCCTCGATGATGAACTGCTGGTCGAACGCCGGCGACAAGAGGTCGACGCCCAGCGCGCACCCGTAGGTGTTGTTGCCGGTGGCGTCGAGCGTCGGGTAACTGGTGAGCTGGTCGTTCTGGAAGAGGATGCCCGTGTTGAACAGCACCCCGCCAAACACGCCGGCCCGGGCGAGCGGTTGCGGCGAGTCGAAGCCGGCGAAGACGTTGAAGTAGGGGAGCACGTTGTACGGGTTCTCCGTCAGGAACGTGTTCTCGACCAGCAGCAGCACGCCGTCCGCGGTCCGCTGGCCGTTGTTGGGGTCTTGCCCCGCGTTGATGATCGCCCGCACCGAGTTCGACACCAGGTTGGCGTAACGCCGCGTATAGCTGAGGCCGAGGTTGTGGTAGCTGCGGCCGCCGCCGTCCTGGTCGTCGACGAAGCCGTAACCGACCTCGAAGTACCCGCCCCGGGCCTCGATGAAGGTCGTCACGCCGACGAGCGCGGCGGCGTCTTCGTCGAAATTGACGGCCCCCGTCGAGATCCGGTCGAAACCGCCGAAGAAGGTGACGTCGAAGTTCGACCAGTCGAGCAGCGGCGAGTTCTGGGCCGGCAGCGTGAACGCGCCGCCGACGATAGCGTCCTGCGCCCAGATGCCGTTCTGGAACACCAGTGGCACCAGCCCGAACGTCACCGGCAAGTCGAACGTCGCGTAGTGGCCGTTGATGCCGCCGAGGATCTGGCCGAGGTCCCCCTCGAAGAACAGCGTGTCGGTCTCGGCCTGGAAGAAGTCGAGCTCGTTGATGAACTCGCCGTCCACCACCCGCATGAACTGGGCGTTCCGCTGGAAGGGTCCGAGGAAGCCGTGGATGCGTTCGGTCGAGGTGATCCAGTAGTCGAGCTCGAGGTTGAGCCGATGGGCGAGAACCGTCTGCTCTTCGTTCACCAGGTCGTTCTGTGCCAGGGCCGCGCGGTAGTCGCCGTAGACGTAGAACTTGGGGACCACCAAGTTCGTGGGGCCGAGCACCTCGCTGCCGATCGCCCACGGCCCGGGCCCGTAGAACGGCATCCCCCACTCGACCAGCGGCCGCTGCGTGGGAACCTCTTGCTTGCCGTTGTAGACGCCGATCTCGCCGCACGCGTCGTACGGCGCGAAGCAGGCGTCGGCGCTAAAGTCGCCCGTATCGACCGCCGTCTCGCAGGCGCGCGGGTCGACGCAGTGCGGCGGGACCTCGACGGGCGGGAGCTCCGCCGCCTTCTTCTTGTTGTCCTTTGCCTTGTCGTCGGCAGGCTCGATGCACTCGTACCCGTACATCGACGGCGCCGACCCCATCGCCGGGGGCGGCGGGAACAGCCCGAAGCGCCCCACCACCGGCTGCCCCGGCGAACCAACGCCACACGACCAAGCGACCCGCACGGGCTCAACGTGCTCAAAAGATCGCGAGCCGTCGACGCCAGTCGGCGGAGAAAACAACTCGCCACCGCGCGCGCCGCCGCCTAGCCCGAACAGGGCCAGCGTCATCACAGCGGTTCGCAGCGCGCGCTTCATCCGTGTTATCAGTGTGATCCGTGGTTCGCTTCTTTCTTCTTCCTGTGGGCGGCGTCTCCGACGCCGATTACGGGCTCTTGGCCGATGACGTCATGGTGCGCGTCATCGGCGTCGGAGACGCCTCCCACAAAAGCTCCTGTCAGCAGCGATCGTTTCATCAGCGGCTCAATACACCTCGAACTCCACGCTCTGCGGGTGGATGTCGAGCGTCCCCTCGGTCATCGCCCGTAGCATCTCGGGCGTCGACTCGCACAGCCGCATGAAGTACATCGGCTCGGTCCGGCTACGCAGGCGGAAGCTGAGACGATAGCGCCCCGGCTGGCGCAGCAGCTCGGCCGGCACGGTGTACTTCACCTGCTTGCGCCCCAGCGGCGCGAGCGAACGGCTCTCCATGCGGATAAACGGCGGGTGATTGAGCACGGTGATCGGCTGCGCGCCGGGGCGGAGCAACGCCACCTGGTCGAAGTCGAGGTTCACCGGCAGGTAGAACTCACGGTCGGTCCCCGTGGCGCCGGTGATCAAGAACATCGTCTGCAGGTTGAACAACTGCTTGTCGAACGGCGCGCTGCCGTGGCGGACGTCGACCGAGTGGATGTCGCACAGGTCGCCGTTCGAGTCGGTGTAGCCCGACTCCCATAGCCGCCGCCCGTCGGGGCCGACGAGCACGACGTTCGCCCACAACTGCGGCTGCGCGCCGAGCGACGCGGTCGGCAGGTTGTGCCCCTCGTTCCTGTTCGTGACGACGTAATCGAACTCCAGGTCGTGCCCCGCCGCCGGCTGGTGGCGGAAGAAAGGCCCATCGACCTTCGAGCCGTTCTCCATCACCAGCTCGCGGTAACGCCGCTTCGTCGCCAGCCGCTCAAGGTTGTCTTCGATGATCTCCCGCGCGTCGCAGCGATCGTCGGCGTCGGCCCACACGCTCGGGAACCACGTCGCCGTGTCGACGCCGTTGTCTTCTTGCGCTTCGATCTGCTCTTCGAACTCGTCCGTCCCCCAGCCCGCGCGCCAGTCGAAGAGCATCCACTCCTCGACCTTCCACCTCTGCGCTTTCTTGTGCTGCGGGAAGACGCCGGGGTGCGCGATCGAATAGCCCGGCCCGTAGAAGATGTGACTGCTCTGGCGGCGGTTGTTGCTGACGGTCTTGCCGTTAATCTCGGCGACCGAGCCCGTGTTGTAGCCCCCCGGCAGCCCCGGGACGCGCCCCATGTGGCACTCTTGGCACGTGACGCCCTTCTTGCACGCGGGCGACGCGCGGTACTGCTCCCACACCACCTCGAGCTTCACGCCCGGGTGGACCGCCACCTGGTGGCAGCTCGTGCAGGCCTCGGCGACCGTGAGCTGATCGAAGAACCGCCCCTCGGCGTGCATATCGACGCCGGGGCCTTTGTCTGATGGTGCAGTCTTGACCTTGTACTCCTTCGCCTTCGCCGCCGCCTCGGCGACGCCCTCGCCGCCGATCCCGCCGTACACCGGCGCGTAAATGTCGCCCGGCTCGATGCGGCGCTCGCCGTTGCTCCGCCCCCAGCGCTGGTTGACGCGGTGGCAAGCGATGCACGTCACGCCCTCCCGCGCGGACATCGCGATCTCGCCCAGCGGCACGCTCCGCGGCTCGTACATGGCCGTCGCCACGGGCGAATGGCAACGCGTGCAGAAGTGGCCGACGGTGCCGTTGCTGAGGTTGATAATCGTCTGCTCGAACTTGTGGAACATGGGCGAGACATACGCGTAGGCATGGCTCGAGACGCTCCACTCGTCGTAGATCCGCTGGTGGCACTCCGCGCATTGCAGGGCCGACGGGTAGTTCGATTTGGCGAACAGCTCGGCGTGCGACTCGTCCGCCGACTTGCCGCCCGCCGCCTTGTTCGCTTCGGCAGCCGCCTGGGCGCCGCCGCCCGGGTGCGCCGCCTTGGGACCGGG
>JBGSJY010000481.1:0-2898 GCA_041741515.1 Pirellulales bacterium
GCGGGACGAGCTGCTGCGGGTGCGGACCCCGCGGCTGGGCGTGGTGGTGAACGCGGCGCCGCTTCATCGTTCGGGTTACGGCGGCTACACCGGCTACGGGTACGGCAGCTACGGCCAAGTCGCCTACGGCCACGAGGACGGCACGGAGTCGCGCGAAGAACGCCGCCGCCTGAAGTCCCTACGAGACGAGGACCTCGCCGCCATCGAGCGCTGAGCCCACCTCGCCGCCGTCGAGCTTTGAGCCGCTCACCGGCAGCGCTGGTGGGGGGGGGACGGCCGTTTTCGATGCGTCGAAGCGGGCAATTAGGCCGAATGACCGGGTTTTCCGCCGTTTATGGTTGACCACCCAGGAACCCCCGAATAGCCTCGGCTAGGGTGCTGCGCTCCGTCCAGCGAGCGCGCCCCGCCTGTTGAGTACAGTTGCTGACCAATCCATTTGCTAACCAAGTAGAGTGGCCCCGCGTCCTACGCCGGCGAGGGGGAGAGAGAAGCGGAATCATCACCAGGCGAAATACACCTTTCGTATCGTAGGAGCAAGCTAGTGATCGCCACTACCAAACTGACCTCACACCGCCTTTCGGCGGGCCTCGGCGCGTTGGCCCTCGCTGGCCTCTTGTCGATGGCTAGCGCCGCTCCCGCGGCGATGTTCACGATAATCGATGGCGAGGGGTTTGAGTCCCCGGACTACTCGACGACGTTTGTCGGCACCGGCCAGCTCGAAGGCCAGTTCGCCTCGACCGATGGCGGTTTCGGCTCGACCCAGTGGAAGCAGAGCCCCGCTGGTGGAACGAGCACGGCCGTGGTCCAGTCCTCGGTAGTGGCTTCCGGTTCACAGGCCGTGCGCGTCGATCGCGCGGCGGGTTCGGATGACCGTTGGGCCGTCCCCGTGACGGGCTACCCCGCCCAGCGCTATGTCTGCATCAGCTGGGACATGCTTGTCGAGCAGACGGTCTCGAACGCCTTTGGCCCGTTCTTCGGCATCGAGGCCTACGACGACGATGCGACCACGCTGATCCGCATGGGCATGCTCGGCGTTGACGCCTCGACAGGTCAGCTCCTCTACGGCGACACGGCCGTCGGCCTCAACCCAACCCCCGGCGGCGAAACGGTCGCTTTCGGGCAGTGGAACAGCTACCAGGTCGAGCTGGATTTCCTGACGCAGACCTACAAGGGGTACCTCAACGGCGCGATTGTCGTGGACACCACCTTCGAGTTCCCCGGCGCCGCTCAGTTCACCGACGCCGACATCACGGCCATTGCCGCTAACAACGACGTTGTTTCGCAGGGCCTGACAGGAACCGCCTACTTCGACAATTACTTCGTGACCGAGTCGGACACGCCGTGCTTGGTCCCCGAGCCGACGTCGCTGGCGGCCGGTCTGATGGCGGTGGCGATGCTCGCGGTCCGCCGCCGGATCTGATTTTTCTCGAAAACCGGCGGCCGTGGCGTTTGTGCCGCGGCCGCCGGGTGTCTAGAATCGGTACACACGTCGGGCGGCGTTCGAACTTCCCCCCGCATTGCCCAGCGAGCCCTCCCCTCGCCAGCGAGAAGAGCCCCCACCTATGCTTAGATCCCTTACCCGGTGCACGGCGCTGCTGACGGTAATCGTCGCCTTGTCGGGCGACGCGTTGGCGGCCGAACGCACTGCCCGATCGACGGGCTTCGGCCGGTTGACCAACCCGTTTGCGGTCTCGATCTACAGCCGGCTGAAGGCCGACCCCTTTGGATTCCCGGCGCTGGCGCCGACCCCTCTGACCGCGCCGACGACGGTGGTTTCCTCGCCCGCCCCCGCGGCGCGGCCGCGTCCCCTGCCAAGTGATGGAGAAACCCATGCGCTATCCCGTCGACATGTCGGTCCGCCCCGAGGTCGAGGCGTTCTTCGACCCGGCCACCAACACGATCAGCTACGTGGTGAAGGACCCCGCGAGCGACGCCTGCGCGGTGATCGACTCGGTCATGGACATCGACTACGCCGCCGGCCGGATCTCCTACGTCCACGCCGACGCGATCATCGCCTCCATCGAGCGGCGCGGCCTGCGCCTCGAATGGCTGATCGAGACCCATGTCCACGCCGATCACCTTTCGGCCGCGCCCTACATCCAGAGCCGCCTCGGCGGGAAGCTCGGCATCGGCGCGAAGAT
Organism: Pirellulales bacterium; assembly: GCA_041741515.1. Lineage (GTDB taxonomy): Bacteria > Planctomycetota > Planctomycetia > Pirellulales > Lacipirellulaceae > Botrimarina. The sequence goes on from JBGSJY010000481.1 coordinate 2,142, forward strand.
CACCGTCGTCCAGGAGACCTTCGGCAAGATCTTCAACGAGGGCACCGAGTTCCAGCGCAACGGCAGCCAGTTCGACCGGCTGTTCGAGGACGGCGACACCTACACGATCGGGACGATGAACGCCTTCGCCATGCACACGCCGGGCCACACGCCCGCCTGCATGACCCATGTGATCGGCGACGCGGCCTTCGTCGGCGACACGCTCTTCATGCCCGACGGCGGCTCGGCGCGGGCCGACTTCCCCGGCGGCGACGCGGGCGTGCTCTACGATTCGATCCAGAAGGTGCTCGCGCTCCCCGACGCCATGCGGCTCTTCATGTGCCACGACTACGGGCCGAACGGCCGCGAGATCCGGTGGGAGACCACAGTGGGCGAGGAGAAGGCCCACAACATCCATGTCGGCGGCGGCAGGACAAAGGCGGAGTTCGTCAAGTTCCGCACCGAGCGCGACGCCACGCTCGACATGCCCAAGCTCATCATCCCCTCGCTGCAGGTCAACATGCGCGCGGGCGAACTGCCGCCGCCAGACGAGAGCGGGAAGCGGTTCCTCAAGGTCCCGGTGAACGGGCTGTGACGACGAAGGGAGCGAACGCCGTGCAGGTCAACAGGATCGACGATCGTCTGTCCGTCGCGCCGCAGATCGTCGCCGCCGACGCCGCAGAACTGGCGCGTCTCGGCTTCCGGGCGATCATCTGCAACCGCCCCGACGGCGAGGCCGCGGACCAGCCGACCGAGGAGGAGATCGCCCTCGCGGCGT
>JBGSJY010000482.1:0-5566 GCA_041741515.1 Pirellulales bacterium
CGAACAAGAGGGGATGCAGTCCGAGGGCGTGGGCTCGTTCTGGCCGTTCGCGACGGGCCGCAAGGTGGACCAGGCGAACATCCTGCTCGACCAGATCATGCAGACGGACCACACGCAGTTCGTGCTGATCCCCAACCAAAACCTCGGCGCCTGGAAGGTCGGCTTCGCGCCGCAATGGGTGGCGCGCGAGTACTTAGCCCGCCGCGGTGCGGCTAAGTTCAAGAACGGCGACCTCAAGCCGTCGCGTTGCCCCCTGTTGGGCTACCATAAGGAAACGCTGCAAGTCGAAGGCCAGACCATCGGCAAGTGGTTCATGGACGTGTCGCAGCAGCCCGAGGTGGGCGAAGAGGCCTACGACGCCGGCGCCAAGATCCTCACCGACTTCTTCAACGAGCAACTGCACGAGTTCACGGTCCCCGACCTCCAACCCCTCGGCCGCGAGATCATCGACGCCTGCCTCGGCGGGGCGTCGGTGGAGGACTACTCAAAGCTGGGGGTTTAACCGAAGAATTTTTACCGCGGAGTGCGCGGAGACAAAGAGAAGAAGTTTTTTGGAGGCTTCTTCGAAGCGATTGCTGTGACGATCTACTTATAATCGTCTTAACTGTCTCCGCGACCTCCGCGCACTCCGCGGTGAATCGTTCCGTGTTCTGGTAGGCGCCCTCCTGCGGTTGCAATGATGGACGACCCCTCTCACGGCTCCGTCACGTACTGGATCGCTGAACTACGTGACGGTGAGGCGTCGGCGGCGCAGCGGGAGTTGTGGGATCGTTACTTCCGGCGGATCGTCGCCCTCGCGCGGACGAAGCTCGGCGGTTTGCCCCCCGGGCCCGCCGATGAAGAGGACGTCGCTATCAGCGCGATGCAGAGCCTATTCTACGGCTTCGAGCGCGACCGCTTTCCCGACCTGTGCGACCGCCACAACCTGTGGTCGCTGTTGGCAAAGATCACGGCCCGCAAGGCGATCAACGAGCGCCAAAAGCAGACCGCCAAGAAACGCGGCGGCGGCGTCCCGCGGCTGAGCGTCGGCCCAACCGGCGGCGACGACTCGATGCCGCGTTGCGACCCCTCCGACGATGATCTGGGCCCCGACTTCATCGTCACGATGGAAGAAGAGATGCGCCGTCTGATGGCGATCCTCCCCGACGAAACCCTCCGCCGCATCGCGGGCCGCAAGCTGGAGGGTTATTCAAGCGCCGAGATAGCCACGGAGCTAGGCGTCGTCGAACGGACGGTGGAGCGAAAGCTCGCGCTGATCCGCGCGACGTGGGCGCCGGCTGCCGAGGTTTAGAGGGATTAACCACGACGGACACGACGAGCACGACGGCCTGTCATTGGGACTAACTTGGCTCCTCCAGAAAGGCCGTCGTGTCCTTCGTGCCCGTCGTGGTGAATTATCAGCGCCCCGCAAAAATCTCTGTCGGGCGCGGGGCCCGCATGCGGATTACCAGGATGAGGGCGGCGGCCGCCATTAGGGCCGTCGCGGGTTCGGGGACCGACAGCGCCGGCGCCGCGATGGTGAACGTGGCGTCGGCGTCGTCCCCCGCCAGGTTGATGTCCCGATCCGTGAGGGCGCTATGGGCGGGTTCTTCGAGGCCCATCGAGTCGCTGCCGAAGCGGACCGAGGTCTGCGCAACGCTGAGGAGCTGGGAAAGTCCGCCAACGTGGTCACGCCAAACCGTGTAGTCCGCTGCGTCCACCACGCCGTCGAGGTTGCCGTCGGCGGCGTGCAGTCCCGTTGCGCCGTATCCGGTGGCCCAGACAACGTGGTCGGGGTCGTCGACATCACCCTTCAGGTCGTAATCGCCCGTGGCCAGGGTCCGTTCGATCACGCCCCGGTCGCCGATCTGCAGATGGAGGTCCACCGAACCTGCGGCAATCGCTGTGACCTCAAACGAAGCCATCAACCACGCCGGCTGACCGTCGCCGGCCAGCACGCAGCCTGTTTCGCCCGCCGCACAGACGGGTCCGGGGCCGCGGGGCGTGCTAGCGGTCAGGTCGAAGCCGTTAAACCCATAGACCCCGTCGGTCACGCCTCCCAGCCCCAGCTCAAACGCGTTGTACAGCGAGCCGAGCGTGGGCGTCGTCGTCGAGTCGACGACGTACTCGAAGCGGTCCGTCGAACCGTCGCTCTGGTTGTAGAAGAGGTACGAGCCATCGACGAAGTCGATCTCCGCGCCGGTCGCAATGACGTTCAGCGAGATCGCCTCGAACTGCCGTCCCATTGTCGGCCGGCCCCAGACGTAGAGGCGCGTTGTCGCCCCCACCACGGGGGCAGCGGCCGCGTTGCTGGGGCCGGGCGTGCCGACGGCGCTCGTCGATAGCCAAAAATGGGCCGATGGCGTGCCCGACGCCGTCGAGACCAGCGCCGAGATCGACACAGCGGCGAGGAAAGCTACCGGCGTTCGCACGAAGCGGCTCCGAGCAGAAAAAGGGACCGGCACAACCGGGACGCGGGCGCACTCACCTTACCCGGCCCCGCCGAGCCGGCCAAACTACGGGGGAAAAGTTTCTCCAAACCGGGCGCCGATCGCCCGGCGGAAGACGTTATTCTGATCGGGTGGCCCGCTCCCTAGAAACGCTATGCAACGCCGCACGTCACGCCGATTCGCCCTATTTTGCCTCGCGGCGCTCGCCGTCGCCGGGGCGGGGCGGTGCCTTGCAGCGACGGTGCTATTCGCCGAAGACTTCAACAGCGTCCCGCTGACCGCCGCGCCGACCTACGGCGTCCCCGGCGTCTATTCACCGGTCCCACCCCCCGGGTGGGATATCTCGAGCGTCGTTCCGCCGGGCGGGGTCCCCGAATGGCGGGGTTGGGCGATGGCCCGCAAAACTTTCTGGCAGAGCGTCGGCGCCGCGTCGGGCGACGCCCCCGGGCGCGGGCAGTTCACCCGGGGCAGCGGGACGATTGCCGTCGCCGATCCTGACCTCTGGAACTCGCCGCAGATCGGCCAGACCGGCGACCCCGCCAACCGCCAAGGTTTCTTCAACAGCTTCCTCCACACGCCAACGATCGACCTCCACTCACGGCGGCCCAACGAGGACCGGTTGACCCTGGCGTTCGACAGCAGCTGGCTCAGCCTCAGCTGCTGCGACGACGGCGATTATCTCCAGCCGCCCCTCTACCACCGCAACAACCAGACGGCGGTTGTCCGCGCCCGTATCGACGGCGGGGCGCCGGTCGAGCTGCTGCGCTGGGAGTCGGCGCCGTTCCGCGACGCCAACGGCTTCCCCACGATGCTGCCGATGTCGGTCACCGGGGCGCCCAACGCGCCCAACCCCTTCTACCGGCGGTTCGCGCTGGATGAGCGGGTGTTTGTTGATCTCGCCCTACTCGGGCCCGCCATGATTGGGACGCTTCCGATGGGGGGAACGCAGGGACCGGGCGACATCCAGATCGAGTTCGGCGTCGAGAACGCCGGCGACGACGGCTGGTGGGCGATCGACAACGTCGAGGTGGCGTCGTACGCCACGCTGCTGGGCGACATGAACTTTAGCGGCGACCTCGACCAAGGCGACTACGACGCCTTCGCCCTCGGGATGCTCGACACGCAGGCTTACCGCATCGACTTCTGGGGCGCCTACCCGGTTGAGAACGGCAGCCTCGACAGCGTCTTCGACTTCGACGACATCCCCTGGTTCTTGGAGGTTATGAAGGAGGTCGGCGCGCCGGCGTCGGCGTACGCACAGGCCTTCTTCGCCATTCCCGAACCGACCGGCGCCGCGTTTTCGTTCGTTGCGATGCTCTTCTACGCGGTCCAACGCCGTCAAGGATGATCGCCGGCGCCATCGATCGCCGTCGTGCGTTTACGCTCGTCGAGCTGCTGGTGGTGATCGCAATCATTGCGGTGCTGGTGGGGCTGCTGCTCCCGGCGGTCCAAGCGGCGCGCGAAGCGGCGCGGCGGATGACTTGCTCGAACCACCTGCGGCAACTCGTGCTGGCCACGCACCTTTACGAGTCACGCCGTGGGGTGCTGCCGCCGGGATCACGCCTGCACGACCTGCGGCAGCGAGCGGGAGTCTCGTGGCGGGCGATCGTGCTCGACGGCGTCGAAGAGACTTCGTTGCAGGAGTTCATCGGCCTCGCGGACAATGGCGGCTACACCAACCTCTACCCGACCCATGTGCCCGACGTGTTCGTCTGCCCTAGCTCGCCCGAACGGCCGACGGACAACGGCGCCTACGACCCCTCGACGCCCGCGACGCTCCAGCTCGACCGCGGCTGGTCAAGCTACGCCGGCGTCAACGGCTCCGGCGCGACGCCTAAGGGCGTGTGGGACCTCACCAACACTTTCAACGGCGACCTCTACATCGACGGTGTCTTCTATCCCGGCAGCGAGGTCCGCATGTCACAAGTCACCGACGGGACGTCGCAGACGCTCGCCCTCGGCGAACGCGCTTACGGCGTCACGCGTTGGGACCCGCTCATCGACGGCGCGATCTGGGACGGCCCGCCCGGGCCGACGCGGCGGATCGAAGAGGTCAAGTCGATCGCCACCAAGAACGTCCGCTACCCGATCAACGGCGACCCGGGGCAGTTTGGCTACTACGGCGCCGACACGGCAGCGCCGCCGGGCGCCAACCGCTCACTGAAGATCAACGACTTCTACTTCGGCAGCCACCACCCGGGCGGCGCGCACTTCGCGATGACCGACGCCAGCGTGCAGTTCTTTCGGGACGACGTCGACATCAACCTCTACCGCGCGCTGGGCAGTCGAAACGGCGGCGAGGTGCGCGACGAGACTTACTGAGATTTTTTTCCCGCGAATGACGCGAATAGGCGCGAATCGACTCTTTGTCATTCGCGTTTATTCGCGTTATTCGCGGGCTCTTTTTTCTTCGTTCGTGGAAGCGTGGGGCGACGTCGTCACGGAGAGTCGAGACCCTCCCCTAGCCCCTCCCTGGAAGGGAGGGGGATTGGCTTTCGCTCCAGCAATACCTCGGCGAGGGTGGCGATGTCGCTCGGCGTGAGGTCGCCTGCGGGGAGTTGCGGCGTTGTCGCCTCCTTCAATCGACCTGCTGCCTTCACACTGTCGGGGCCGAGGCGGTTCTCGCGCAGCGTCGTGCGAAGCATTTGGGCTTGGGCCAACGCGTCGCGCAGTTGCTCCAGCTCTTTCGACAACGGGGCGGCTGATGGCGGGGTGATTTCGGTCAAGAGCGCAGCGGCGTCGGCGTCGCGCCCAACCGCCAACAGCAACCGGGCCATCGCGATGCGGGCGGCGACACCCTCCGGAGCGCTGGCGGGCGATTGTCGCGTCGCAGCCAGCAGACGTTCGTCCTCCTTCGCCAAGAGCTGCTCGATCGCCGTGAGTCGGATCGGGTCGATGTCCTGCGCGTGAAGGCGCGATCCTTCGGCATCCTTGGCCGCTTCCAACTCGTCGACGCGCTGCTCTTGCTGCGCGATCAAGTCGTCACGCTCGTCGAGCTGCGACTCAAGCTTTGCCGCTTGGCGCGCGATCACCACCGCCACGGTAGGGCCGACAACCGCCAGCACGGCCCCTAGCGCTAGCGCCGACGCCAGCGCTGGATGACGCCGCGCCCAGCGTCCCGCCCTTCCCCACACCGA
>JBGSJY010000483.1:0-6983 GCA_041741515.1 Pirellulales bacterium
GGCGGGGTCGGCGACCGGCTCGGAGACCGTTTCGGCGGGTGGGGTGACGGCAGCGGGGGGTTCCGGCGTCGCTGGGACGGCTGCGTCCGACGCCGTCTCGACAGCGGCCTCAGCAGCCTGCTGGGCGTCGGGAGTTTGAGCGACGACGCCGAAAGTAGCGGTCGCGGCGAGGGCCAGGGCCAGGGCGAAACGAGAGAGTGGAAGGGTCATCGGAGTGCTCCTCGAAGGGTCACACGGGTGAGGTGTTCCCTACGAGTATAGCGGATGGGCGGGCCCGGGGCGCTGGGGCGCTAAAGGCAGTCCAAGCGGGAGAATCAGCCGATTCTGCGTCTCTCGACCGCTACAAAACGCCGCAGACGCCCGACATGGTCCAACGCTGGGATGGGCCCTACGCCGAGTCGGCGAGCCGATCGCTCTGGGGCTTATCGGCCTCGTCTTCTTCTTCGTATTCCCACTCGTCCTCGTCGGAGTCGTCTTCTTCGCCGTCTTCCTTCACAGCGGCTTCCTCGTCCTCTTCGGCTTCTTCCTCTTCGTACTCGTACTCCCACTCGCCTTCTTCTTCGTCGGACTCTTCCTCTTCGCCCTCGGCATCGTCCTCCGGCTCCTCCTCATCGACCTCTTCGTACTCCCACTCCTCGTCCTCACCCTCGTCCGCTTCTTCTTCCTCCGCTTCGGCCTCTTCCTCCGCTTCGTCTTCGTCCCACGGCGCTTCGTCGGCGGGAGCGGCGGCGCTGGGCGTCGCTTTGATGACGGGGGCGGCGGGCGCGTCGCTCGGGCCGCCTGCGGTCATTGCCTCCCACTCCTCCATCGAGATCACCACCTCGCGCGCCTGCGAGCCGTTGTACTCGCCAACGATGCCGTCCTCGGCCATGAAGTCGATGAGCCGCGCCGCGCGTCCGTAGCCGATGCCGAGGCAACGCTGCAGGAGCGACACGCTGCCGCGGCCCTCGCGGACGACCACATCGACCGCGGCTTCGTAAAGATCATCGCGGTTCTTCAGCGCCGGCGGCGTGCCTGCCTCGATCGCCTCTTGCTCTTCCTTGGTCTTGAGTTGCATCAGCTCGCTGGCGAACCGCTGATCGTCGGCGCCGACGCCGACGAAGTCGACGACCGCCGTGATCTCGTCGTCCGAGACATACGTCCCCTGCCCGCGCAGCAGCATGCTCGTGCCGGGCGAAAGGAACAGCATGTCGCCGTTGCCTAAGAGCTTGTCGGCGCCCATCTCGTCGAGCACCACACGGCTGTCGGTGCGGCTCGCGACCTGGAAGGCGATTCGCGCCGGCAGGTTCGACTTGATCAGTCCGGTGATGACGTCGACCGTCGGCTTCTGCGTGGCGAGAATCAGGTGGATGCCGACCGCCCGGCTCTTCTGCGCCAGGCGGATGATGTGCGTCTCGACGTCCTTGCCGACGGTCATCATCAGGTCCGCGATCTCGTCGGCGACGATGACGATGAACGGCAACTGCTTCGGCACGAGCGACCACTCGGCGTCGTCCATTGGGGCGCCGTCGGCCATCGCGATCCGCTCGCGTAGCTCGTCTTCGGTGAGCTGGTTGTACGTCGAGATGTGACGCACGCCGGCGCGGGCGAGCAGCGAGTAACGCTCCTCCATCTTGTCCACCGCCCAGCTGAGGATCGCCTCGGCCTTCTTCATGTCGGTGACGACCGGGTGCATCAGGTGCGGCAACTTGCGGTAGCCGGAGAGCTCGACCATCTTCGGGTCGATCATCAGCATGCGGACCTCGTCGGGCCCGCGCGTCATGAGGATCGACGTGATGATCGAGTTCAAACAGACCGACTTACCGGTGCCCGTCCGACCCGCGATGAGCAAGTGAGGCAGCGCCGCGAGGTCGACGACCATCGGGTTGCCGGCGACGTCCTTACCCAGGAAGATCGGGATCTTCATCCGCCGGGCCTGGCCGTCGGTCTCTTCGATCACCTCGCGCAGGCGAACGATCTGGCGGGTGTCGTTGGGCGCCTCGATGCCGACGGTGTTCTTGCCGGGAATCGGCGCGACGATCCGCACGCTCGGGGCCCGCAGCGCAATCGCCAGGTCGTCCGACAGGCCCGTGATTTTCGATAGCCGCAGGCCGGGCTCGAGCTCGACCTCGTACTGCGAGATGACGGGGCCGGTCTCGACCTCCACGACTTTGACGTTGAGGTTGAAGCTCTGGAACGTCTTCTCGAGGATCTTCGCCTTACGGCGGACTTCCTTCTCGTGCTGGTCGTAGGAGATCTCTTCCGCCGGCAAGAGCATATCGATCGGCGGCAACTCGTAGTCGCTAGCGAACTCCGTGCGCAAGTCGGCCTTGTCGAGCGACTCGATGATTTCCTCCCGCTCGCTCTTCGCCTTGGGCTTCCGAACGGCCACCTTTTCCTTTGGCGCGTCGGCGTGAGCCGCGTTGTCCCCGACCGCGGCGGCCTCCCCTGAGGCATTTTCCTGATCCGCCCCCGCCTTCCCCCGCAACGCCCCGGAGATCAGTCCCCCCACCGCCGCCGCCGCGCCGGCAAGCTTCGTCGCGGGCGTTGACACCGCTGGCCCTTCGTCCTCGACGGTCTCGTCATCTTCGTCTTCACTTTCCTCCTCGTACTCCCACTCCTCTTCGCCTTCCTCTTCGTCTGCTTCGGCTTCCTCGTCCCCAACTTCATCGCCCTCTTCGTCATCCGCTGCGGCGGCGATGGCATCGAGGTCGGTGCGACGGCCGACGAGGCGCTTAACGCCCAACCGTTCTGTCGCGGCTTGCGTCAGTCTTCCAGCGGCAACCAGCGCGCTACCCGAGGCGCTCGCCGTGTGGGCCGCGGCGCGGAAGACGAAGTAGTCGGACGCCAGGATCAAGCCGGTGACGAGCATCACCCCCGCGATCAGCAATGAGCCGGCGGTGGCGAAGTTCGCGCTCAGCCACGCCTGCGACATGGCCCCGACATAGCCGCCGGCGCCCACCAACGGCCCCGGCGACCACCCCGGCAGAACCAGCGCCGACGCCGTCGAAACTCCGACCAGCGACAGCGTCCAGCCGAGCGTCCGGACGACGGGCTGGTCGATCTGTCGCTTACCGACCAACAGCCCCGCGACAATGCCCAGCGTGGCGACCGCGTAGTAGGCGCCCAGCCCGAGCATCTCGATCAGCGAGTGGGCGGCCCACGCGCCCGCCGCCCCGCAGGCGTTATGGACCTGTTCGGTGGGGGGCCAGACGCGCCCCCCCGGCGGGTCGGCCGGGCTGTAAGTCACCAGCGCGATCGCCACGAGCATTGCCATGGCGGCGAGCGTGAGGGCGACCACGTCGAACTTAGGGCTACGGTCTTCGAACAACGGGGGGGAGGCGAGAGGCTAGAGGCGAGAGGCGAGACCTTCTTGGGGCAGCGCGTGAGCCGTGTCGTCCCCGACCACGGCGCGCACACCACCCGCATCGCTTGACGATCGGTCCCGATAGCTCACGCCCGCGAGCCAATCCGCCGGCGCCGCTAGCAACGGCGAAAACCGTCCCGGCGTCACAACCGGCGCAAGCCGACCTTGAAAGAACTAAGCCGTGCCCGCGCGAGCTTGTTGCCACCGATGTCTACTTGAACACGTGCGTCGGCTGGAATCGCCCGTTGGCGCGCGGCTTCAGCAGCGCGATCAGCCGCCCGGTCGTATCCAGCGCCGCGATCTCTCCGCCGCGGGGCGCCTTTGGGCGGTCCAGAAAGCGGCCGTTGTGGAGTTCTTGGACTTCGGTATAGCTCACTTCGATCGACGGCAGATCGGTTACCGCCAGGGCCGCGGGGAGCAGCAGCGCGGTGACCGTCGCCTCGTCGAGGGCGTCCATGTTGAGCGCATCCTCGACGCGGAAGGCGCCGATTTCGGTGCGCTGCAGCGCCGACATCACCGCGGCGGTGCCGAGCGTGTTGGCGAGGTCGCGGCCAATCGCCCGCACATACGTCCCGCTGCCGCAATGGATGTCGAGCACCAGCTCGGGGTACTCGTAGCGGACGACCGACAACGCGTGGACGGTGATCTGCCGCGGCTGCATGTCGGGCGCCGCGCCGGCGCGGGCCAGGTCGTACGCCTTCTCACCGCCGATCTTGATCGCCGAGTACGCGGGCGGGATCTGCTGGATCTCACCGACAAACGACGGCAACGCGGCTCCGATCTCTTCGAGCGTCGGGATTGGCGCGTCGGGCAGCTCTTCAAACGGCAATTCGATGTCGTCGCTGGGGCTGTGGCGGCCGAGAAGGAACGTGCCGCAGTAACGCTTGGGCCGCCGCTGTACCTGTTCGATGAGCCGCGTCGCCGGGCCGACGCAAAGCACCAGCACCCCGGTGGCGATCGGATCGAGCGTCCCGGCGTGGCCCACTTTGGCGGGCTTCTCGCCGCTTGCTTTGGCGTGCTGCTTCAAGAGCCACTGCACGCGATTGACCACGTCACGCGAGGTGACGCCGGCGGGCTTGTTGATGTTGAGGAGACCGAAAGGACTTACCACAGAGCTACAAGTGCTGAATGACCAATAACCAAGTCTCAAGGACCAATGCTGAGGGAAAGGAAGTTCTAACTGGTCATTGGGGCTTGGTCATTGGTCATTCCGAAATCAAAGCACGACCGCCAGCGCGAAGCCGTCGTATCCCTTCGTTCCGACCGTTTGTACGACGGTTGCTGTGACGCGAGGCTCTTGCTGGAGCATCTCCACCAGCCGGCGGCAGCCGAGCACGTTTTCGTCTTCGCTGGCGGCGTTGGCGAGTTCGCCTTGCCGCACGACGTTGTCCACCACGATCAGGCTCCCCGGGCGGGTGAGCCGCAGGGCCCATTGGAAGTAGTCGGGTCCCGACGGTTTGTCGGCATCGATGAAGACGAAATCGAAAGGTCCGGCGCCCTCCTGCACCAACTGCGGCAACGTTTCGATCGCTCTGCCGACACGGATATCGACAAGGTCGGCGACGCCCGCCTTTTGCAGGTTGGTGCGGGCGACCTCGGCGTGGTGCGGCTCAAGCTCGAGTGTCACTACCTTGCCGCCGTCGGGTCCCCCGTTAGGCCCCACATTAGGGAACGCTCGGGCGAGCCAAATCGTGCTATAGCCGCCGAGCGTGCCGATCTCGAGCACTGTAATGGCGCCCACCGACTTCGCCAGGACGTGCAGCATCTGCCCCTGGAGCGGCGAGACGGCGATCTCCGGCAGCCCCGCCGCGGTGCTCGCCGCGAGGGCCCCGCTGAGGGCGCCGTCGTGCCGGGCCAGCTGGGGCGCCACGTAGGCGTCGACGTCGTTCCAGGTTTCTTGGGACATGGGCCTAGGGAGCGAGGGGGTCCGTGTACGTACGGCGTCCCATGAAGGATAACGGAGGGACGCAAGGGACGGCAGCGTCCCGCAAGACCCCCACGATACCCGCGAGACGCTGACTTGGCCGAAGCCGAACCAACCGACCGTTCTGATGAGACACCGGCCGATGAAACCCTGGCCGACGTCGCCGCCCGTTGTGGGCTGGACTTCAAGCAGCAGTCGCTTTCACGGCTCGACGCCTACCGCCGGCTGCTGTGGGACTGGAACGAGAAGCTCAATCTCACGCGCCACACGACGATCGAGAAGTTTGTCACGCGCGATCTGTTCGACACGGCCCAGCTCTCGCTGCTGATCCCCAACGGGGAAAAGGTGCTCGACGTCGGCTCGGGCGGCGGCGTGCCGGGCATCCCGCTGGCGATCCTGCGGCCCGACCTCAAGGTCCAGCTCTGCGAGTCGGTCAATAAGAAAGCGAACGTGCTGTTCGATATCGTCGAGAAGCTCGGGCTCGACGTTACGGTCTACGCCGCGCGGGTCGAGGCGGTCGTCGAGCGGAACTCGCAGGCGCCGAAGTTCGACACGCTGATTGCGCGGGGCGTGGGGCCCCTCTGGAAGTTCATGTTCTGGCTCCGTCCGCACCACAGCCAGTGGGGGCGGCTCCTGCTGCTGAAGGGACCGAGCTGGGCCGACGAACGCGGTGAGGCGCGGCACCGCGGGCTGATGAAGGGATTCGACCTGCGGCGGATCGCTGAGTACGAGAACCCGCATAACGGGGCCATCACAACCGTTCTTTCCGTCACCCGAGCGGAGAAGCCGACTTCTGGCAAGGCAGGTAAGCGGCGCTAGTCTTGCGGGATGTAGTAGATGCGAATCCAACGGCGCACCCTGAGATTTGGTTTGCTGGCCAATGAGCGCCAACACCGGTAGATTGGCGGTGTCGATGTTGTCGCGGCCGGTGTCGGCCGACCCCTACGACTCCGTCTCATCACGAAGGAGAACCCATGGCCGACAAGCCTGAGAGCCCCGAAACCAAACCCGCCCAACCCGAAGCCGCCACGCGTCAGCGCGTCGAGGTCGAGGACAAGGACGCGGTTTGCCTGTACGCCAATTTCTGCCGCGTGACCGGCACGCCCGAGGAGCTGATCCTGGATTTCGGTCTCAACTCGCAGCCGTACGGCGTGCCGACCGAGCCCGTGCAGGTCAAGCAGCGGATCGTCACCAACTACTTCACGGCGAAGCGGATGCTGCAGGCGCTGCACCTCTCGGTGCAGCGGCACGAACAGGCCTTCGGCGTGCTCGAGACGGACGTGCAGAAGCGCGTCGTCAAGCAGCAGAACTGATAGGGCAGGAGTCAGGTTTCAGGAATCAGCAGTCAGTAGGTGCTACCGTACAAGGCGGCCCCCCCACTTCTGGCTACGGGCTACCGCCCCTGACTACTGATTAATCCGATTCTGCCGGTTGGCGAGCGGCCAGCGCGCCGGAGCGTGACCTACGTTTACAGCGGCCCGGGAACAACGGTTCCCGGGCCGCTTTTTCGTTGGTTGGCCCCCCAAGCTCTGCCGTGCGCTCGATTTACCTCGACTACAACGCGACCACGCCCCTCGCGCCCGTGGCGCAAGAGGCGATGCTGCCGTATTTGGCGGACCGATTCGCCGACCCCCTGGGGGTGCACACGGCCGGCCGCGCCGTCGCCGAGGCGATTGAGGACGCCCGTTCACGGCTGGCAGCGGCGATCGGCGC
>JBGSJY010000484.1:0-1744 GCA_041741515.1 Pirellulales bacterium
GGTCGTCGGCGTTGCGGAACTCGCCGCCGGTCGTTCGGGCCTCGACGATCCGCTTGGCGAGCGTCGGCCCGATGTCCGGCAGCTGGGCCAGCTCGGGCCACTCCGCTTCGTTCACATTGACGAGGAACCGGTACTCGAGCGGCGCCGCGACGTCGATATCGACCAGCTCGCCCCGCAGCCCCCCAGCGCGGACCCACCAGACGACCGCGCCGGCGATCGCAACCGCCGTCAGCGATGCGATGACAGCCTGATCGGCACGGCGGAGGAGGGCGTTGGACACCGCCGTAGGTTAACACAAGGGCGAGTGGAAAGCCCCAATGTCCAAGCCACAATGACCAATGGCGTGCTGCCGCACGGGAAGCTTCATTAACCCCTTAACCCTCAACCCCTAGCCCCTCTCCCACATTGGTCATTTCGGCTTGGTCCTTAGTCATTCCCCCGCTTCATCGCAGCCCGAAGCACTCGATCTCCAGCGGCGCCAGCTCGTTCACCACCTCTTCGGGCGTCGCCGGGCGGCGTAGCGGGTCCTTGGACATCAATCGGTGGACGAGCGACGCCACGGGCTTGGGCGTTCCGGGCGCGACGCTGCGGAGGCACTCGGGGCGCTGGCTCCGGTGCTGATGGATCAATGCGGCGGGCGTGTCACCGTCGTGCGGCGGACGGCCGGCGATCAGCTCGTAGAGCGTCGCCCCTAGGCTGTAGAGGTCGCTGCGAATATCGACCGTCATCGTCGAGGTGACGCGCTCTGGCGCGAGGTAGCGCAGCGTCCCGACCACCGGGCGCTCGGCCCAGCTCTTCGTATCGCCCGGCGACTGGCTGAAGCCGCCTTGGCAAAATCCCAAGTCGATCAACGTCGTGTGGCCGTCGGGGCCGACCATCAGGTTGGCGGGCTTCACGTCGCCGTGGATCATGCCGACCGTGCGCCAGATCGCGTCGAGCCCCTGCGCCGCCTGCCGCGCGATCCACAACGCGACCGGTAGCGGCGGCTTCGCTCCAGATGCGAGCAGCTCGGCCGCAGACATCCCTTCCAGCCGCGGCATCACCGTGTAGTAAGGGGGCGCCGTCAGCCCCGCCGACAGCACCGAGACGACGTGCGGGCTATGCACGCGCTGGCCGACCCACGCCTCGCGGCGTTGCATCTCGATGGCGGTCGGTTCGCTCCACCACTCGCGCTTGAGCGACTTGATGGCATAGGCGGCCGGAGAGTTTTCGGTCCCTGCGGGACGGGCCAAATAAACGCGGGTCATTGACCCCTCGCCCAGTGCCCGCAGCAGTTGCCACGGCCCGAGACGCCCCAACACCTTCCGCGGCGGCTGTTGCTTGAGCCCCAACCGTGGCGGCGCCACTGCGGCCTGGTCTGCCGTCGTCATATCGTCCCACACGACTCGCTAAGAAGAGCGGCCGAGTCCCCCCCGGGAAGCAGACCGTAGTGCTAAAGTCGGCAGGGCGTAGGGAAGAAATTGATTGCGGATTGGGGAATGCGGATTGAGGATGGATGCTAGCAAGATCGCCTTCGCTCCTTAGCCCCCTAAGCAACGGTTCCAAACGCTCCGCGCCTGCGCTTCATCCTCGATGCCCCCGATAATCGCCCGGCCGTCGGCGAAGAGCGTCACCTCCTGGCCGTCGTAGTCGAGCCGCAGCAGGTAGGCGTTGCCCGTCACGGTTCCCAGCGGCGCCAGCTTCGCTCGCATGGCGGCGAGGTCGATCGGTGGCGAGCCCGCTGGCGGGCTGATCTGCACAGCGC
>JBGSJY010000485.1:0-8659 GCA_041741515.1 Pirellulales bacterium
CAGGCGGCCGTCGCGCTGCGTGAGCGCGGCGTGGCGACGGTGCTCGTCACGCTGGGCCGCCGGGGCGTCTATGCTTTAGGTGACGAGATCGACGAGCACTTTCCCGCTTTCGATGTTGAGGCGATCGACACCACAGCCGCCGGCGACGTGTTCAACGGCGCGCTAGCCGTCGCAATCGCGGAGGGACGGCCGCTCCGCGACGCGATCCGCTTCGCCAGCGCGGCGGGGGCGATCTCGGTGACGCGACTCGGGGCGCAGCCGTCGGCGCCACGACGGGAGGAGATCGAGGCGTTTCTGCGGGGACATCCTGCGTAGCGCGGGGGGATTTACCACGACGGACACGACGGGCGCGACGCAAGAAGTAGGCCGCAACCAGCGCAGCGCAGTTGCGGCAGGCGTGGGTTGTTCGGGATGCTTGCCGTGACTGCGCTGCGCTGGTTACGGCCTACTACTGAGTTGGAGCCCTCAGCGTACGGGATCCGCCTTCACGTACAGTTCGGGCGGCGCTTCGGCGTAGTACTTGAACATGGCGGGGCAGATCCAACCTTCCATCGGTGGGTCGTCGATCCGGTAGAAGTTGCCGACGCCGTCGCTGCGCGTGCGGGTTAGTTTCTTGTCGTAACCCGGGAACGGGTTGGCCGAGAACGTGAGTCGAAAGCCCTGGTCGGCGTCGGGGATGTCGGCCACCAGCACATCGATCATCTCCGGCACGCCGGCGACGAACGGCTCGCGCTGTAAACCGAAGCGCGTATCGTCGAACACCCAGGTTCCGTTGTAGCGGTACGGGGCGATGACCAGGATCGCGTTCTGCGGCGGACGGACGGGCGTCGCCACGAGCCTCGCCCAGTACGCGTAGGCGCCGGCTGCGAGGAGCAGCACAGCCACGACTGCGGAGAGCCGCCCAAGCGAGAAAGGCCTTTTCATCGCACACCTTGCTTACGGATAGATGAGACCGCGCTGCGGCGATCGCCGCGACACTAGTTGCATCCTACGTCCACTGAGCTGGGAACGCGATGAAAGATCGCGGAGTTTGTCGTTTGTAGGAGGGGCCGGCGCTAGGAGGCCCATCAGGACGGGTCACCGCCGCACGTGATGGGCCTGCGGCGCCATCCTACGACACGCTATTCGCGGCCGAGCTTGTTGAGGCGGATCTTGAACTCTTGGTCGGGCGCGCGGTCGTGGCGGTCGAGGACGGGGGAATAGGTGCGAACGACGATGTCGCCGTCCTTCTTGAATTCCAGCAGTCGGAGGTCGCCTTGGCCCCCTTCGGCTTTGAACTGGTAGTTGGCGAGCATCTGGTGGACGGGGTTGCCCGCGGCGCCCGCGGTGCTGCGGTAGCCTGTGCCGTCGTTGAGGACGTGGCCGTTGAACACCAGGCGGAAGTTCTTGTGCTTCGAGACGAGCTTGTCCCACAGCTCTTGGCCGTCGTTGACGGTCTCGCCGGGCTGCTTAGCGACGCCGTAGGCGTGGGGGTTCCACGACTGCCCCGCGCCCTTGGCGGCCCAGTCGTAGATCGTGTCGTCGGAGTACATGTAGGCGTGCGTGACGAGGATCGCCGGTAGGTCGGCGTGCTCGGCGACGATTTTGTCGGCCCAGGCGACCGCCTCGTCGCGCGGCGCGAACTCCAGCGCGATCACCAGCCAGCGCTGGCCGCCGGCGTCGAACGTGTGCGAGGTGTTGTCGGTCTTGGCCTCTTCGAAGCGGCCCCCGAGGGTCGGCTGGGCTGAATAGGGCGAGCCGGGGCCGAAGTACTTCGACTCATTAAAATGGCTCTCGCGGTCGGCCGCGTTGCCGCCGGGGCCGTAGTCGTGGTTGCCGGGGGCGATCGCGTAGGGGAGCTTGCCGTCGAGCAGGGCCATCGACTGCCGCGCGTTGTCCCACTGCTCGGGCGTGTTCTGGTTGGTGACGTCCCCCTCGTGGAGCACGAAGCGGATGTTGTGCGAGTCGGCGTGCTCGACGAGCCAGCGGGTCTGGGCGTCGTAGTACTGCGGGTAGGCTTCGGCGTAGATCTGCGTGTCGGGGAGCACCGCGAGGGTCCACGACCCTGGGGCGATCGGGTCGGCCTCGGCCCGAACGAGCGACGGCGCGAAGGCCAGCGAGATCGCCAGGAAGAACGCCGAAATGGGCGGCAGGGGTTTTGTCATTGCGGTCGATCGGAATGGCATTGAAAAGTCGTGGGCCGCTCGGGCCCTCAAGGAGAAGTCCGCTGCTGTCGAAGCGTCCGACCGGGAGGGTTAAGTCATGTAGGTGAGAACCAAGACGGGCACGAAGGACACGACGGAGTGCTTCTTGACGGCAAAATGCCTCGGCCAGCCGCTCGTCGTGTCCTTCGTGCCCGTCGTGGTTAACTCGGCGCCGACTCGGGACCCGAGCGATAGCGACGCGGAGGCCCTATGATGGCGACAAGGCGCATCGGCTCGCAAGCGTCGCCTTCGCGCTCGGGGCGCGGCTTGGGCATACAACGTGCAGGACGACGCCCCCGCAGCCGAGCCCGACGGGCGACCGGGCCGCTACCCCACTCGTGCACGAGCGAATCGATGGACGTATCGCTGGCTGGCCGAACGGCCTGGATTACGGGGGGCGGCGAGGGCATCGGGCGCTCGATTGCGCTGCGGTTCGCCGAGTGCGGCGCTCGTGTCGCGTTGACGGCGCGTGACCAGGAGGAGCTCGACTCCGTGGCGAGCGAGATCCGGCAGGGTGGCGGCGACGCGATCACAGTGGCCGCTGACGTGACCGATCACGACGAAGTCGGATCAGCGGTCGAGACAATCATCGACCGGTGGGGAGGGCTCGACCTCGTGGTGGTCAATGCGGGCGTCAACGGGACGTGGGCGCCGATCGACGAGCTGAGCCCCGAGGAATGGTCGCAGGCCGTCGCTGTAAACCTCAACGGGGCGTACTCCACGATCCATCATGCGGTCCCACACCTGAAGTCGGGGGGCGGCGGGAGCATCCTGCTGGTCTCCTCGATTAACGGCACCCGCGTGTTTAGCAACACCGGCGCGACGGCGTATGCGGCCACCAAGGCGGCTCAGCTGGCGATGGGCCAGATGCTCGCGCTGGAGCTCGCTCCGTGGAACGTGCGTGTGAACATCCTCTGTCCGGGGGCGTTCGACACGGGGATCCATGAGAAAACCGTCAGGCGCCACCTCGACACGGTCGAAGCCTCCGTGGAGTATCCCGAGGGGAGCATCCCGCTGACGCACGGCGACATGGGGGACCCCGGCCAGATCGCCAACCTCGCGACATTCTTGGCGTGCGACGCTGCGGCCCACATCACCGGAACGCCGATCTGGATCGACGGCGGGCAGTCGCTCCTGCAAGGATAAACAGTGAAACGGCGTGCAGCCCCTCGCGCGGCAACTTAAGAAACGAACCCGCCAGCCCATTCCACTTTCCACTTTCCGCCTCCCGACTCAGCCGAACGCCGTGACCGACCACCTCGCGCCTTTAGCGTCGCCGCCAGGCGGCCAGCCGATCCACACGCCCGACTGGGTCAAGCACGCGGTCTTCTATCAGATCTTCCCGGACCGCTTTGCCCGCAGTTCGCGGATGAAGCACTTGCCGGGGCTGAAGTTCCAGACCTGGGGGAGCGAGCCGGTGCACGACGGCTTCCAGGGGGGCGACCTGCGGGGCGTCGTCGACAAGCTGGATTATCTGGAAGAGCTTGGCGTCAACGCCTTGTACCTGACGCCGATCTTCACGTCGGCCTCGACGCACCGCTACCACACCTACGACTACCTCAAGGTCGATCCGCTGCTAGGCGGCGATGACGCGCTCCGCGAGCTGATCGACAAGTCCCACGAGCGCGACATCCGCGTCGTACTGGACGGGGTGTTCAACCACACGGGCCGCGGCTTCTGGCCGTTCCACCATATCCTCGAGAACGGCGGCAACTCGCCGTACATCGACTGGTTCACGGTCCACGACTGGCCGCTTCAGCCTTACCCCACCAAGAAGGAACCTTCCAACTACTCGTGCTGGTGGGGGCTGCCGGCGCTGCCCAAGCTGAACACCGACAATCCAGCCGTTCGCGAGTACCTTTACGAGGTAGCGCGGCACTGGATCAAGTTCGGCATCGACGGCTGGCGTTTGGACGTGCCGCACGAGATCGACGACGACGATTTCTGGCGCACGTTTCGCCAGGTGGTGAAGGCAGAGAACCCCGAGGCCTATATCTGCGGCGAGATCTGGAGCGAGGCCCGCCGCTGGCTGCAGGGGGACCAGTTCGACGCGGTAATGAACTACCTCTTCACCGGCCCGGCCATCAGCTTCTTCGCCGCGGAGACCTACCGCAACGACTATGTGCATCCGCACCTCCCCTTCGAGCCGATCGAGGCCGAGAAGTTCGCGACGCTGATCGATCGCATGTACGGCTACTACGATTGGGAGATCAACTTCGCGCAAATGAACATGCTCGACAGCCACGACATGGCGCGGGCGAAGTGGATCACGCAAGAGGACTCGGCCCTGCGGCTGTGCGTGTTGTTCCAGATGACGATGCCCGGCGCGCCATGCATCTACTACGGCGACGAGGTCGGCATGACCGGCGGCCCCGACCCCGATTGCCGCCGGGCGTTCCCCTGGCATGACGAGTCGCTGTGGGATTACGACATGCTGAAGTTCTATCGACGGGCGGTCGCCCTGCGGCGGACGCACGCGTGCCTGCGCGTCGGCAAGCTGACCACGCTGCACGCCCAAGGGCCGGTGTACGCTTTCAGCCGCGACCTGGGCGGCGCCCAGGCGGTCGTGGCCTTCAATACGTCGCACCAGAGCGCCCCGGTGACGCTCGAATTGCGGCGAGATATCGACGCCGCTTTCAAGCAGGTCTGGCCGTTGGAATCGCACGTCGAGCACGCGCTCAGCGGCGGCGAACTCGGCTGCACCATCCCGCCGCGGGATGCGGTCGTGCTGGTGAGAGGCGAAAACTGACGGAACTTCGACGGCTCGGTCGCTCTGCGGCAAAATGCCCTCCCCTCTCTCGAAGGAGGCGGCGTGCTACCTTAAGAGATGTGACCCACCCCGAACATCACCGGCTTCATCGCTCTGGCTGGCTCCGCGCAGCGGTGCTCGGCGCTAATGACGGCATCGTCTCTACGGCTAGTTTGATCGTCGGCGTCGCCGCAGCGAACACCGACCGCGCTGGCGTGCTGGTGGCCGGTGTCGCCGGGCTGGTCGCCGGCGCCATGTCGATGGCGGCCGGTGAGTATGTCTCGGTCAAGTCGCAACACGACACGGAACTCGCTGACCTCCGCATGGAAGCGATCGCGCTTGATAATAATCACGACGAGGAACTCGAAGAACTCGCGGTGATCTACGAAGAGCGCGGTCTCGACCCCAAGCTGGCCCGCGAAGTCGCCCGACAGCTGATGGAACATGACGCGCTCGGGACCCACGCCCGCGACGAGATCGGCATCACCGACGAGCTAAGCGCCCAGCCCCTGCAAGCGGCTTTCTGGTCCGCGGCGGCCTTTTCGGCCGGCGCTATCGTGCCGGTGCTTGCCGTAGTTGCGGCGCCAATCGGCTGGTTGCTGTGGCTCGTGCCGCTGCTAGCCATCGCCCTGCTGGGCTTTCTGGGCGCCGCCGCCGCAGCGACGGGCGGCGCCCCCAAACTCCGCGGCGCGCTAAGGGTCTGCTTTTGGGGAACCATCGCGATGGCCCTTACGGCGTTGATAGGCCGCCTCTTTGGCGTGGCTGCCTAGCCTTCGGGAAACATAAAACAGGGCCAATCGCAGGACCCACTTCAGGCCCCCGTGGTCACTCGGCCGGCCATCATCGCCCGCAGCGGGCCGGGCTCGCCGAGCAAGTTCGGCAGCACCGATGGCACCCGCGACCGCTTGACGCGGGTGAACTGCACCTCGCTATCGGCCGGCTTGGCAACGGGCTCGGCGTCGCTGGCCGACTGCTGCTGCCCCGCGGCGGGCTGACCTGTCGCTTGCTGCTCTTTCGCGGGCTGTCCTGTCGAGAAGCTATCGCGGGCGGCGAGGAGCTCGCCTCGCAGCACCGGGACATCGGCCGGGGCTTCGATGCCGAGGCGGACGCCCGACCCCTTGGTCTTGATCACGGTGATGGTGATTCCGTCGCCGATCCGGATCTTCTCTTGGGGCTTCCGAGTGAGAACCAACATCTGTCACTCCCTTAGTTGATGGTTGAAAAGCCGGGCGAGAGTCCCCTCGCCCCCGCAGCAGGGCCACTGACAACCGGTCAGCCGCCGCCGCGGTGGGAGGCCTGCGGGTCATCCGCTCACCTCGCCAGGACCATTACGCACGGGCCGTGCCAGAGTTCGCGCAGGCCGATCGACGAGGGCGCTAAGTGCTCTGCCGCTCGCCACTTGCAAGAACGGCTCAAGAATTCAACGCTAGCAGCCGGGCGCCGAAAGTTACAAAGTCGAGCGACGGCGGAGGACGCCGCAGCGACAACTAGCTGCGGTCGCAAACGCTAGCGAACGCCGATCGCTCAACTGCTTTGATCGGTCAGTTGCGCCGGCTGCTGTCGTGGCGGGTGCGACGGGCGATGCGGTCGCGGATCTCGGCGGCGAGCTCGTACTTCTCGTGGGCGATGGCGTTGGCGAGTTGCTCGTCGAGCGGCGCCTCCAGGCTGTATTCCATCAGGATCGAATGTCGCAGCTCTTCGAGCTTCGTGGTGAAGTCGTAGGCTTCCTCGTCTTCGAGGTCGTCGCCCACCATCACCGCGAGGTCCGCCAAGGCCTCGTGGAGCGACTTACGGCCCTCGTCGATCAGCAGGATCGCCGCCTCGGGGTCCGTCCGCTGCAGCTCTGCTAGCGCCGCGGCCTGCGTGCGGTGGAACAGCACGAAGGGTCGGTACTGCTCGTGCTCCTCGACCCAATCGTCGTTGGGGGCGTGGGCCGAGCTGAAGTCCATCAGCGCCAGCGTGTGATCGGCGTCCACCACCACGCGGTCGAACTCACGCAGCGCCAGCCAGGCGACCCGGCGGTGGTAGAACTGGACAAACTCGCGGTCGATCTCGGCGCAAGCGTCGTCGTCGAGCTCGAAGCCGTCGCCCGTTTCGGCCTCCTCGGCACGGAGAGCGTCGAGATAGGAGTCATGGCCCCCGGGCCGGGCGCCATCAGGGCGGCCCTCGACCTCCATTTGCAAAACGCCCAAGTCGATCCTCAGCTGCAGGACCGGCCGGCCATCGGCGCCACTGGCCCGGCGTGCCGAAACCTCGCCCGGCACGTAGTTCCAGCCGCTGAGCAGGGAATCAAAATCCGGTGTAGGCGAATTCATGGGGCGACCGACGACGAGATGCCGCGAATGCTCTTTCAGGCACTCTACTGGGCATTCTACTACGCAAGTCCCCGCGAAGGCGAGGCATCGTTGCGCCAGGCGCAATAAATCGCGGATGTCCGGCGGCTTGACGCTATCGGACGTTTCGGAATTGCCGCCCCGCTCGTTGCGGGAGGGGGCGTCTCTGGCGCCGATTTCGTGCCGTTCGGTCTCTCCACGAAAAGTCCGGACGACGCGTCGGAGACGCGTCGTCCGGGTTGCTGGTTGCGCAAAACGTGGAGAATTGCCGCCAAGGGCGGCAGGGACGCTTCAGCCCTCGCCGCCTTCGTCCAGGGTATGCGACTCTTGGAGCAGGGTGATCTCGTCCCGGTCGTGCCGATCGACCTCGTCCAGGAGCTCGCGGATCGCCCGACACGCCGACTCGAACCGCTCACTCTGCCAGACGCCTTCGTCGTCGATCTGCGGGGAGAGCTGGCTGATGTGGTGGCGGAGGCGCTGGTGCTCGGCTCGGAGCAGGTCGACGCGGTGGTCCCAGTTCGGTCGGGCCGTGGTAACGGTCGGCAGGTAGCCCCCTTCCTCCTCGAAGGTCATCAGGCGTTCGAGGTGTCGGCAGAACGAACGCAGAGCAAAGCGGACGCTCGAGCGTTTGCGCCCTTGGCTGACGGTGGGCGCGCGCCACTCGACCATCACCCGGAGCGCCTGTTTGATGTGCGAGAAGATCTGCTGTTCGGTCGACAGCACCTGCGGCGCACCTTGATTGGCGAGCATGGTTCCTCCCTTCAGTCGTGAGGTCTTCCAAGAACAAAGATAGCTTCTTTCAACAACCGGACGGCCGCCTGCCGCTGATCCGTGCTGAAACTCAAATGCTGGAACCTTCCCAGGCCCAAACCGACGCTACTCGTAACACGACATAGCGCGCCGCCGCACCCGGGATGCCCGACGCCCGCGTGACGCCCCAGCGTATGAAGAGAGGATGCAAGCCGATGACCTAACCGGTTGCGTCACGCCGTCTAGCAGTCGAGCGCCTGCAGTGTAGCCGGCGCCATCGCTAAATCAAAAACATTCTGAACAAGAGAAGACACGCAATCTGGGGGGGTCGCCGCCGGACACTTTGTAAAGAAGGGCATTAGCGGCTGTGCGTCCCGACATGAGCCGTCGGCGCTAGCCGCGGGTGACGCTAGGTTTCAGATCGCCATCGACGTAAGCGGTGGGGAATCGTTCGCAGCGCCACCCCCGGCTAGCGCCGGCGGCTCAGTCTTCCGCCGGCGGGGACTGGCGTGACGCCTTCTTCGTCGCCTGGGTCCGCTTCGCCTGAAGGCGGCGTTCTTGCGATCCCCGCGTCGGCTTGGTCGCGCGGCGCACCTTGATTGGCGAGCATGGTTCCTCCCTTCAGTCGTGAGGTCTTCCAAGAA
>JBGSJY010000486.1:0-2646 GCA_041741515.1 Pirellulales bacterium
GTCGCAGCTGGCCGACTGGGTGCTCGAAGCCGACCTCGCCATGAAGGGCCACAACAGCGCGCCGGCGCGGGCGCGGATGGAGCTCGAGCGGCTGCTCTTGCGGCTGTCACGCGAGGCGGCGGTTCGCTAGCGACCGGCTTAAGCGAATGGCTCAAGCGACTGGCGTTGCCTGAATTCGCCCAAACTTCCTACGATCCGCCGCTCGTCGGGCCGCCGTTGCTAGCAGCGGCGTGGCAGACGTCCCGGGAATTGTCACGCCAAGGATTGGCCATGTCGCTGCGATTGACGCCGATCGCCACCGTCACGCTCGCCGCCCTCGTCGGCTGCACGACGTTCCGCACGCCCACCACAGCGCTGAAGGAGATGTCGTCCGCGGCCGACGCGCACGTGGATCACGCCGTCCCAGTTGCTGCAATCCCCGTCGCGGCGCGACCGGCGCCGGGCCCCTACCCCGAGATGACCGAGCAAGAGGCCTCGACCCTTGTCGCGCCGATGCTCGCCGAGATTGCCGTCGCTGACCCCGAGCTCCATGCCGAGGTCCTGCAGCAGCTTTCTGGCACGAAGCCGTCCCTGTGGACCCTGGCCGTGCAGAGCGCCCAGCACCGCCTCGCCTACAGGCAGCAACTCGCCGGCAAGTCGGCCTCACCCCAGACGAACCCAGTCGTGACGAGTCCCGCCGAAGTGAAGCCGGCGGCCTCGATCGCCAAACTCCCGACGCCGCAGTCGCCGCCCAGTACGAGCCAAGTCGTGCAGGCGAGTGCGACCGCCGAGGCGACACCGTCCAATCCTCTGTCATCAGCGCCGATGCCGATGGTCGTTGGCGACAACGCCTCGCAACAGCCCCAAGTGATCGAGAACCACCTGCTGAACGAGGAGACGACGCGACTGGCGATGGCCTCGAAGCCAGAGACAACCTCCAGCGCGCCGCAGGCCAACCCCCTGTTCCCGCCCGATCCCCCAAAGCCCAAAGACTGGCGTGGGCACGTCGATGCGGCGATCGGTGAGCTCGGCGCTCACGCCAGCACGCCGCCGACGTCGGTCGGCGAGGCCCGCGAGCGGATGCGGCTGCAACTGCTGCAACTGGTGGCCGGCGACACCAAGCGCGCGGTCGCCCCGGCCGCGGGACTCTCTTCCGCCGAGCAGGGTTACTGGTCCAATCAGCTGTACGCGATGTCGACGCTGCTCGACGAGAAAGGCCCCGCCGACCTACGGACCCGCGTCGATGCCGCCGTGCGCCATCAGACCGAGGCCTCCGCCAAGCTGCGATCGATGGGCAACCTCCAAGTCCGCAACTTCGTCGCGTGCCGCGAGGTGTACGGCTACGGCGCGTACGAGCCGACGCCCGATTCGCGCTACGCCCCTGGCGATCAGGTCATCCTCTACGCCGAGCTCGACAACTACCGCAGCGACGCCACCTCCGAGGGGTACCGGACGACCTTCGACAGCTCGTACCGCCTCGTAAACCAGGCCGGCGAAGAGGTCGCGACCGGCGACTTCCCCGTGGTGGATGACCTGTGCCTGACCCTCCGTCGCGACTTCCATATTCAGTACGCGGTGACGCTGCCGGCGACCGCCGCGCCGGGCGATTACCGCCTCGAATTGTCGGTGACCGACCGCCTCGGCCAGAAAATCGGCCACGACCAGCTGGCGATCACCGTCGGCGCCCGCTGACGCCGTGTTGATGGGGTGAGGCAGTTCACCGATTCGTCGAAACCGGGGCGCACCGCCGTGCGTAATGCGATACACTTAGGTGCGAGACTGATGTTTCCGCGGAGGCACGTTGTCGTGTTTGACCGGCTGATTGCACTAACGATGTCGCTGACGCTCGTCGCCGGGACGATTGCGCAGCCGCCGTGTTGTTGCAAGTCGCCCACGGGGGCCTGCCGCCTCGAAGCGCAGACCGAGTCGTCTCTGGCGAGCCAGCCGAGCTGTTGCCACGTCGCTCAGAACGCCGCTGAAGACCAAATCGCCCAAAAACTGCCGCCTTGCTGCCAAAAGGCCGCCAATGCCCGAACGAGCGACATCGAATCGGGTCCGTGCAAGTGTGACGGCTGTCTGACAAACCGGCCGAAGAACCCGCTCAACGAG
The DNA here is from genome assembly GCA_041741515.1 of Pirellulales bacterium. Classification (GTDB taxonomy): domain Bacteria; phylum Planctomycetota; class Planctomycetia; order Pirellulales; family Lacipirellulaceae; genus Botrimarina. Next base: position 2,089 of record JBGSJY010000486.1, read on the forward strand.
CCGGCGGCCGTTCCGCGGGCGTCCTCTGTCGACGACCTCCCGCCCGCCCTCAGTGCCGGCCCAATGGACCCGCTGCTTGTTGTCTCGCTTGGCGAGTCGCGGCGGACATTGCTGGGGTCGCTCTCGCTCGACCGGCCGCCGCCCGATTGGCAGGCCCTCCTCTGTGTCTGGGTCATTTGAATCGCCCGCTAGCGCTACGCCGTTGGGCTCATGCCATTGAGCTGATGTCCTCGGCTTGACGTGCTGGGCCAATGTTGCGATTCGAATCATGGTTGCGCCGTTACGGCGCGGCTTATCCCTGTAACTTTCTATTCTGACACGGAGATAGATGATGATACGCGTAATTGCCCTGTTGGGTGTCGCCACCGCGGTCGCCTTTGCCGGCCGGCTGGCGCCCGCCAACGATGATGTTGCCGCATCGACGGCTGCTTGCTGCTGTGGGGCGTCGTGTGCGTGCGAAGACTGCACGTGCGGCGAGGCCTGCCCCGGCGGCGATGACTGCTGCTGCGAGAACGGCTCGTGCTGCGAAGCCGGCGATTGCTGCAGCGACAGCGCCTG
>JBGSJY010000487.1:0-1943 GCA_041741515.1 Pirellulales bacterium
GCGATCGAGGCCGCCTTGCACGTAAAGACCACCGCGCTGGACGGCGCGGTACGCGTCGAAGCCACCGGCGGCGCCGGCCCCGGCAGCGGCACTGGCCCCGGCAGCGTCACTGGCCCCGATCTGGCGGCCCAGCTCTACAGCCGCTTCCGCGACCAGATCGACGAGCTCTCGATCGGCAAGCCAACCCTCGAGGACGTCTTCATCGCGCGGACCGGCTCGCGCTTTGAAGAAATGAACTAACCACGGAGGCACGGAGAACACGGAGTCCGGCGCCGAGTTTTTTAGACAGGATTTACAGGATCGACAGGATAGGTAGAGCAGTCATTTCTTTCTTCATCCAATCGATCCTGTAAATCCTGTCTAGTTTTTCTCAGTGCGTCGCTCCGTGTCCTCCGTGCCTCCGTGGTTTCCCTAAGTACCAGGAAAAGCATGACCGGCTCGACCTACTCATCACCCACCGGCGTCGTCGGCGCGCTTGCCTGGCGTGAGCTGGTGCGGTTCTTTCGTCAGCGGAACCGGGTCATCGGCGGGCTCGTGCAGCCGGTGCTGTTCTGGCTGTTGTTCAGCGAGGGGCTCAAGAGTAACGAGCTGGGGTACGCCCACTTCTTCCCCGGCACGCTGGTGATGATCCTCCTGTTCACGGCGATCTTCGCGACGATTTCCGTTATTGAGGACCGCAACGCCGGCTTCTTACAAGGGGTCCTCGTTGCGCCGACGCAGCGGCTGGCCATCGCGCTGGGCAAGGTGCTCGGCGGGGCGTCGATCGCGCTGGCCCAGGGCGTGCTCTTCCTCGGGCTCGGTCTGTCGACCGGCGCGGCGATGATCTCGGGGCCACTCGACGCGGTGCTCGTCATGGTCGCTTTGACGCTGATCGCCATTGCGCTGACGGGCCTGGGCTTCACGATCGCTTGGCGGATGGACAGCACGCAGGGATTTCACGCCATCATGAGCGTGTTCTTGCTGCCGATGTGGCTCCTCTCCGGCGCGTTCTTCCGCCGCGGGGCGGAGGGTTGGCTCGGCGGCGTGGTCGCGGCGAATCCGCTCACCTATGGTGTCGCAGCGCTGCGCTACCGACTCGAAGCCGGCGACACCAGCGGCCTGCCCCCCGAAGGACTGTGCTGGGCAGTGACCATCGGGTTCGCAGCCGCGATGCTGGCGACAAGTTGGTGGGTGGTGACGCGCAAAAAGTAGAGTCGCCGGGGCGCGCTTTCGGCATTTAGCGTTCAGCGTTGATCATTCAGCGTTCCAGGATTCCGCCTTCCCACCTCCGCCTTCCCACTTCCCATGCCCCACCCGCTGGTCCACGTCAACGCCGCGCTGAACACGCTGGCCACGCTGCTGCTGGTTTTGGCGTTCGTGTTCATCAAGCAGCGCAAGGAAAAACTGCATCGTAACACCATGTGGGCGGCGCTTGCCGTTTCGGGGGCCTTCTTGGCCTGTTATCTGTACTACCACCTCGTGATTCGCCTGACCGTGCCCTTCACCCATCCCGGCGTGGTGCGGTACGTCTACTACGCGATCCTGCTCAGTCACGTGCTGCTGGCGATGACCGTGCCGTTCTTGGCGTTCTGGTCGGCGTGGCTGGGAACGAAGGCGATGTCGGCGGGCGAAACCGCCTCGCTTGAGTTCCGCAAGCGGCACAAGCGGGTCGTCCGCTGGGCGTACCCGATCTGGCTTTACGTGTCGGTGACGGGCGTGCTGGTTTACCTGATGCTCTATATCTGGTTCCCGCCGATCGCGTCTTGAATGGGGCATTGAAGACGGGCCACGTCGTTTCCCCCCGCGGCGCGGGGCGGTAGACTAGAACCAGCGCTACGAGCGCCACAGCGACCCTTCACCGAGACACGGATGCCGCCCCGCCCCCGCGCTGCCCGCCGCACGGCCCTGCTTGCGCTGGCGGTCTTGGCGTACCTCGGCGCCGCCGCCGCCCGGGGCGATGAGTT
>JBGSJY010000488.1:0-5610 GCA_041741515.1 Pirellulales bacterium
CCACCACCCGCGAACTGGACGACGCCTTGTGGAAACTGCACCGCGACGGCATGCGGAGCCTGGTCATGGACCTCCGCGGCAATCCCGGCGGTTTGTTGACCACGTCGGTCGAAGTGGCCGATCGCTTCCTGAGTTCCGGCCGCATCGTCTCGACCCGCGGTCGCAGCCCGGATCAGAACTGGACCTACTCGGCTCATCAGGCCGGCACTTGGCGGATGCCGCTGGTCGTGCTCATCGACCGCGACAGCGCAAGTGCCAGCGAGATCTTCGCCGGCGCCATCCGCGATCATCATCGCGGCACGATCGTCGGACAGAACAGCTACGGCAAGGGGTCGGTGCAGAGCATCTTCTCGCTCGGCCAAACCAACGCCGGCCTGCGACTGACGACCGCCAAGTTCTACTCGCCGCTTGGCAAGGCGATCAGCGACGTCGGCGTCAGCCCAGACGTGCCGGTCCAGGCCCTCAGCGGCGGCGTAGGGGCGGTGAGCCGGATCGCGGCCTATCGCGGGACTCCGTCGGATTCCGCCTCAGCGGACGCGGCTCTGGCCCGTGCAGTCGAGGTCGCCCGCCAGCAGGTCGCCATGCGTTGAGCTGGGGTGACGCGGTTTGACCCCCCAGAAGGGCGACGGAGCCGTGGACGAAGCGTTGCGCCCCGATTGACAGGGTCGGTGGGCGGCCGGGATACTTGATCGCGCAAATGCGGCATCGTCCGCATGGCCCTGGCCCGCCACCCGCGAGGGGAGGCAGCCGGGCCCGCTCGGCGCTGGCGAGTGTCTCCCGCCGGCCGTTGTCTCCCGATACCTCACGAGGCGTGCGTCCCTTCAAGGGGGGCGACCGCCCGGTTACGAGCGGCGAATCGCGGGGGAGTCCGCTGGATTTCCCGCGCCTCGCCGCTTTCAGCAGTCTTACTTACGGGCTCTCCAGCCATGCCGATGCCGCGCGAAGACGACGACGACCTGTTCCACAGCGAAGCCGATGTCGATTTCGACGACGATTCGGAGACAGAAAAGTCCAAAAAGAAGACGGCCAAGAAAAAGGTCGCCAAGAAAAAATCCGCTGCGCCCAAGAAGGCCGCAAAGAAGGGAACCAAGAAGAAGGTCAAACGGGCGTCCGCCAAGGACTCCGCCCCGGAGGCTGACGACGAACAAGGCGAAGAAGACGCGCCCTCGCCCCCCCGTCGCGCAAAGAAGAAGAAGGCCCTGCCGGCTGCGGACAAGGACTTCACCGTCAAGCCCAGCCGCAAGAAGAAGGCTGCCGCGAAGCCCGCTCCCTCCAAATCGGGAAAGCCGGCGGGGTTTGGCGCTGGACTCTTTGATGACTCCGACGACGACAACGACAACGACGACGCGCCGCAGAGCCGCCCGACGGTCGAAGACGAAGCCGCCGCGGCCCCCTCGCGGACCCAGGCCCCTGAGGGGGTCGTCGAGGCAAAGAGGTCCGACGAGAGAAACGGCGACGAGAGAAACGGCGACGAGAAGAGCGCCGACGAGAAAGTCGATGAGTACGGCCGCCCCGAGCCGCCCTCGAACTACGTGGTTCACGTCTACGAGCTCGGCCGCTTCAAGCGGACCATCGTCCGCGACTTCACCGCCGAGGCCGCCGAGGCGTTCGCGACCGAGTTCAGCCGGACGTCGAAGCGGTATGGCCGCAAGGCCATTGCCGGCAAGAAGGACACCCAGCCCGCAAAAGAGATCGCCTGAGGGTGAGTTAGCTTTCTCAGCGAACATCCGACCGTACGCGACGTCTGAGCCGTGGGCGCGAGCCCGCGGAGCGAAGCGGGTCCCGACTTTCCACCGAGGGCTCGCGCCCCCGGCTCAGACGCTTTCCCTTGGCCGGGCGGCAATCCTTGCGACCGGCTTGGCCTGCGCATCCGGCGCCATCGCGATGTGAAATCGGCGGGGGCGTGGAACCTGCCACCCGCGGGGCTCGTACCACGGTTGTAGACTCGGGGGTCCGGGTTCGTGCTGCGCCCCTTGCAATGGTGGGGGCCGCGCCCCCGACCCCTGCGAATCTCCCGTCAAGGTCCTGCGAATCTCCCGTCAAGGCGTCGCGACATGAACACCTTCTCCCGCTGGTCGACCGCCGCTTTGCTGGCGTGCGGCCTGTTTGCCGCCCCCGCTCTTGCCCAGGAGGACGCCGCCGCTGCTGACGTCTCGGCAACGGGCGAGCCCACGGCACAGGAACAAATCGAGGCCCTCATCACGCAAGGCCAAGACCAGTTCAAAGAAGGCGACTACGAGGCGGCCGTGGGCTCCTTCACCACGATCATCAACGCCTACGAACGAGCCGGCGCCTTCGCCCCGGGGCCGCTCTTGCTCCGCGCCAAGGCCTACGCCCAACTCGAGGACTACCAGGCCGCGATCGAGGACCTGAAAAAAGCGTCGCAGTACTCGCAATCCCAGCCGCAAATCGTCCCCGAGATCCAGAACACTCGGGGCGAGGTTTACATGAAGGTCGAGGCCTACGACGCCGCGCTGCCCGACTTGCAAGCCGCCGTTCAGGCCAACCGCCTGAACCCGCAGTACCAGTTCAACTACGGCAAAGCGCTGGTGAAGCTCGGCGGCGTCGAGGCCGGCGAGAAGGCGCTCACGAAGTACCTCGACCTGCTAGCCGGGATGGAAGAGATCCCCGAAGGGGAGGACGTGCAGAAGGCCGAGGCCCTGCGGCTCCGCGCCCAGGCGTATGGGGCGATGAATAAGTTCGATAAGGCCGAGGCCGACCTCGCCGCATCGCTCGAGATCGATCCCGACAGCTACGAGCCCTTCTTCACCCGCGCCCAAATCGCGCTGGCGGACGAGGACTACGCCACCGCGACCGCCAACCTCGAAGAGGCGATCGCGAAGTACGTTCCTAAGGACGAGGACGATAAGCTGCCGTTCGTGCAGGGCTACCTGACGCTGGCCTCGGGTTACGAAGAGCAGGGCAAGGCCCTTGGACTTGAGGGGGACGCCGCCGGCGCGGCCGAGCAGTACGCCCTCAGCATCGCGACCATCGAGAAACTGCTGGGCCTGCTCCCCGAGAAGGACCCGCGCGTCGATAACGTCCGCGTCGCGGCGCTGTACCGCCGGGGCGTCGCCGAGCGGCTGCACGGCGACTTCGCCGACGCGGTCAAGTCGTTCAGCCGCTTGCTCCAGCTCGACCCGAACCAAGGCGAAGCCTACTTCCGCCGGGGCATCTGCTATCACTTCATGGGCGAAGAGCGCCTCGCGATCCGCGACTTCGAGCAAGCCGCGTCGATCAACTTCGACAGCCCGCGCTCCAACCTCTGGAAGGGCATGTCGTGGGCCAAGCTCGGCGACATGAACGAAGCGATCCGCGCCTACGGCGAGTCGATCGCCGTCAGCGACCGCTACGTCCCGGCGTTCGTCAACCGCGGCCTGGCGCACATGTCCCAGGGCGAGTTCCGCAAAGCCATCGACGACCTCAACGAGGCGATCCGCCTGCAACCGACCGAGGCCCTGCACTACTACCGTCGGGGCAAGGCCCAAGCGGCGGTCGGCGAGCGCGAGAAGGCGATCCAGTCCTACATGAACGCCATCGAGTTCAACGAGAATCTCCGCCCCGCCTACCAGGCGTTGTCCAAGGAACTCGACGCCAGCGGCGAGTCGGCCCTGGCGAACCAGTACCGCGCACGGGCGGCCGAGCTGGACCTCTGACCCACCTATTTTGCCCCCGGTTATTGACCGGGGGCTCACTCAGCAAGCAACCTCAATTAACCACGGGGGGCGTCCTTTCGACGCCCCCCGTTTCTTTGCTCCCCCGGGGACCCCTATACTCGGGGCCGTTAAGCCCCGGCCCGGCGATTCGGTTGACGAGCTAGCGGGCGGTTTCCCCCGCGTGTGTCTGTCGAACCCGAGGGTCGTCGGTGTCTGTCGCTTCGTCTACTGGTGCTTCTGGAGCTGCCGGCCTGTCGTTCTTTGAACGGCACGAGTTCCTGATCCGGCGCCTGCACTCGCTGTCGGGCCTGATCCCCGTCGGCGCCTTCATGTGCGTCCACCTGACGGTGAACGCCAGCGTGCTCAACGGCCCCGAGACGTTCCAGGAAAACGTCTACGGCATTCACGCCCTCGGCAGGATCCTCCCCCTGGTCGAGTGGGTGTTCATCTTCCTGCCGCTGATCTTCCACGCGCTGGTGGGTGTTTGGATCATCCGCACGGGCGTCCCCAACACGTCCCACTACGCCTACGGCGCCAACATCCGCTACACGCTGCAGCGGGCGACCGGCATGGTCGCCCTGCTGTTCATTCTCTACCACGTCTTTCACATGCATGGCTGGTTCCACTTCGACTGGTGGTTGGCCGCTGCCGAGCCGCTTGGCGGCGCCAAGTTCCGCCCCTACAACGCGCCCTCCACGGCCGGGGCGGCGCTGCAAAACCCCCTGATCGTCGCGTTTTACGTCGTCGGCATCGCCGCTTGCGTGTTTCACCTCGCCAACGGCATCTGGTCGATGGGCATCACTTGGGGCGCGTGGACGAGCCCCAAGGCGCAGAAAAACGCCCTCTACGTCTGCGGTGTTTTCGGCGTCGCGCTGCTCGTGGTCGGCCTCTCGGCCCTGGGCGGCATGATCGCCGTCGGCTCGGGCGAGGGGTTCGAGAACGCCCGACAGGTCGAAGACAAGATGTTCGAGTCCAAGGTCCAGCAAGGCCTCGTCGCTCCCGACTCGCACAAGAAGGCCCACGATGAGGCCCCCGGCGAGGGCGATTCCGAGTAACGCGCGTCCGCATGGTCAGCCGCCTAGAAAGACCGTTTTCACCGATCGAGAGCAGCTCAATCCGTTATGGCTAAGCAACGCGTCCTGGTTGTCGGCGGCGGTCTCGCCGGTCTCGCTTGCACGATGAAGCTCGCCGAGCTCGGCGTCAGCGTCGACCTGATGAGCCTCGTGCCGGTCAAACGCTCGCACAGCGCCTGCGCGCAGGGCGGCATTAACAGCGTCAACGACCTGACGCGCCAGCAGGGCGACAGCGAGTGGCTCCACCTCGACGACACCGTCTACGGCGGCGACTTCTTGCAGCATCAGCCTCCCGTCAAGGAGATGGCCTACTGGGCGCCGAAGATCATCGACCTGATGGACCGCCTCGGCGTGCCGTTCAACCGCACGCAAGAGGGCTTCCGCGACCAGCGACGCTTTGGCGGCACCCTCTTCAAGCGGACCAGTTTCGCCGGCGCCACCACCGGCCAGCAGCTCCTCTACGCCCTCGACGAGCAGGTCCGCCGCCATCACGTCGCCGGCCTTGTCGCCAAGTACGAGGGCTGGGACTTCCTCGGCCCGATCGTCGATGACGAGGGCCGCTGCCGCGGCGCCGTCGCCCAAAACCTCGTCACGATGCAGATCCGCGCCTTCAAGGCCGACGCCGTTGTCGTCGCCTCGGGCGGCAGCGGGCTCATCTACGGCCGCAGCACCATGTCGATGGCCTGCAACGGCTCGGCCGCCAGCCGCTGCGTCCAGGCCGGCGCCCGCTACGCCAACCCCGAGTTCATCCAGGTCCACCCGACTGCGATCCCCGGCGCCGACAAGCTGCGGCTGATGAGTGAGTCGGCGCGTGGCGAGGGAGGCCGTGTCTGGGTCCCCCGCAAGCCGCAAGACCCGCGCTCGCCGCGCGACATCCCCGA
>JBGSJY010000489.1:0-10907 GCA_041741515.1 Pirellulales bacterium
TAGCGACGTGACGATGTTCAGCTTCGGGCCGCTCAAAACCTGCTCGGCGACGATGGGGGGCATCGTTCGCTACCGCGACCAAGAGGTCTACAAGAAGGCGCGGGAGATTCAGTCGAAGTTACCCGTACAGCGGCGGAGCGAGTTCTACGTGCGGATGGTGCTGTTCTCAGAACTGCTCTTCATCACGCAGAACTTGCCGTACACGATCGTCGTCAACACGGCGCGGCGACTGGGGCTCGAAGAATTCGTCAACACGCCGGTGCGGAATTTCAACGGGCCGCGCGACTATCAGGGGCGGAAGCTCCGTAAGCAGCCGAGCTACCCGCTGTTGTCGATGATGCTCCACCGCTGGAAGACGTTCGACCCGGAGAAAGTGAAGCTACGCATCAACGCCGCTGAGGCGGTGCTGAGGACGATCCCCAATATCAACCGCCCCGGCCGCGCCGCGGACGACCACGGCTACTGGCTCTTCCCGATCTGCACGGAGAACCCGGTCGGCCTGCGGAAGCACCTGCACAGCCAGGGCTTCGACTCGACGCTCGGGCATCAGACATTCGTCGTGCTTGATCCGCGGCCCGGTTATCAGGACTTTGAAGCGGCGACCGCCAAGGCGACCCGAGCAAAATCGCTCTATCTGCCGATCCACTTCCGGGCGCCGACGAAGGACCTCGTCCGACTAGCCGAAGTGATCCGCGACTTCGATCCGAAGTGCGCGGGCGAGGGGCAGTGCGATGAAGCGACCGAACGGCTAAACGATCGCGAACACGTTGAGCGACACGCTCTCGTGTCCTAAGAAGGGGTGTTCACCACGACGGGCACTAAGGACACGACGAGCGGCCTCTAGGAAGAACGACGCCCCGGCAATCAGGCCGTCGTGTTCTTCGTGTCCGTCGTGGTGCAATCCTTCTTAGGACAAGCCGCAGCGCCGAGGATCGCTTCGGCTACGGGGTTGAGGCGGTGTTGGGCGACCCAGGCGACGGCGTCCACACACACCGCGTCGCCGAAGCCGAAGAGGGCTTGGTTGAGCGGCGTTGTGATGCGGTAGCCCTCGGCGCCCATCAGGCGGGCGCACTCGTCGGGGTTCATCAGGCGGACGCGGTACTCGCCGCGGCCGGCCTCAAAGAGGATCTGGCGGCCGCTACCTCCCTTGGGCGTCCGCAGGCAGCCGGCGAGGCCGTCGGTGCGGAGCTCGGCCATCGAGCGGCCGTTCCGGACGCGGCGAAACACGGCGCCGTACGAGAGCTTTTTGCCGGCGATCATCCCGTCGGCCTTCTGGCGGTGGCGGTCGCTCATCTGGTTGAGCAGGTAGGCGGCGCGTTCGGTGCTCCACCACTGTGGCGAGTCGCCCGGCAAGCGGTCGAGGACTTCTTCCAGCTGGACAACGCCGTAGGGGGGGGGCTCGGGAAGGTCCCAGAGGTCCCATCGGAGGTCGGAGCTGGCGCGGATGGCTTCGACGAGTTTAGCGGGGCGGACGGTCGATTCCGCCAGCTCATCAACCGCAATCGGCTCTCGCACTAACGACGCCTCCACCCCAATCACAAAGAGCCGCGGACGGCTTTGCGGGGTGAAGTGGGCGGCGTCCACCATCATCGCGTCGGCGGCGTAGCCGAGGTCGTTGATCGCGGCCACTAGCGCGCGGAAGTCGGCGCCGTTGTTCGAGGAGAGGAGGCCCGTGACGTTTTCAACGAGGAGCAGCTTGGGGCGTTGCTCTGGCCCCATCGCCCGCAAGAGTTCGATCCAGCCCCAGAACGCGGACGATTGCCCCGCGTTGAGACCTTTGCGGGCGCCGGCTAGCGAGAGGTCGGTGCAGGGGAATGACGCGTGGGCCAAGAGGGCAGTGGGGACCTTCGCCGGGTCGCGGGCCAGGTCGTGGATGTCGCCGACGTGGTAGTGGGGCGAGGGGCCGAAGTGGCCGTCGTGCATCCGCCGCTTGGCCGGCTCGATGTCATTGGCGAAGACGATCTCCCAGCCGGCCCGCTCGAGCCCCATCCGCGCGAGCCCGACCCCGGCGAAAAACTCGGCGGCGGTCCGCCCCGCTAGGGGGGGCGCCGCGGGTGAGGCGTCGAAGAGGGGGCGTTGGGGGTCCATCCCGCTTGAGCATACCCGCGTAGGCCGACGAGAAGAATCGGCCGGTGGGCGCTTCGCCCCGCGATCGCCTGGCGGCAAAAGGCTGTCGTTGTCAGTCCTTCGAGCCGATGTCTTCGACGTACGCCTGCTGGAGCAGACGGTTCTCGTCGCCCTCGTGCCGCATCAGGTGCTTGCTCAGCTCGTGGAAGTCGTGACGCAGTTCGTCCCAACTGGCGGCCGCGTCGTCCGCGACTGATAACCGGTCGGCAAGCGACTTGGCGTCCCCGAGCATCGTGGCGTGCTCGTCGCAGAGCCGGCTCGCCTCGGCCGTGAAGCGCGCGTCTTTGTCGATAATCTCGGCAAAGAAGCCGGCGTCCTCTTCGGTATGGAAGTGCCTGTCCAGCAGCTCGCAGAGTTCCGACAGGTCGTCGGCGACCATGCGCGCGGCGCCGGGGCCTTGTGAGAACTGCTTGAGGATCGCGGCGAGGAGGTCACGCAGCGCGTCGTGCTCCTGCTCAACTTGCTGCGCGACGAGGGAGGGAGATGCCGAGGGTTGGCTCATCGTGATCACTCCGGTTTGGGTGGTTGAAATACCGCCTCAGTCCGACGGGGTTTCCGCCTCCTCGCCTCTGGCTGTCGCGATCCGCTTCTCGCGATTGCTTAGCTTAGTATCGCTCATCACGACCCTGCCTTCACTGCGTCAAACTGACCCACCTGCGCCGCGGAGCTATTGGCGTAGCGGCTTCGCAAGAAGCCGATTCGCCCAAAATTAGTCGGGGCAACGGGCGACAGCCGGAGCCCCGGGCGCCCGCGCGGCAGGACGCCGTGCTGGTGATTCGCTGGGGCTTCGCTGCGCTGCAACCCCAGCCACCCGCCGCTGTTCTATCCAATCAACAAGTGGGTGCCACGGCTGGCTCGTCAAGCAGTGGCGCCCGGCGTCGCCGCTAGAGGAGAATTACCCTTCAAGGCCTATTGGATTCGCACCCCGACAAATTTTTCAAAGGCATCCAACGGCTGGCGGGCCGGAGCGTTCACGATCGTCGAGGCCACCCGCGTTGACGGTATTTGACGCTCAGCTTGCCTAACCGGCTGTGGGTAGCCAGGATGGACGTCGCCACCTTGTCCAATTCCTCGTCACCACGGTGCGAGTTCTGCATGCTGACCACGACAATGTCTCGGTGTGGCGATGGGTCGCGGCCTATGCGCCATTTAGCCGTCTTCTGCGTGCTGATGACAAGCTCGTTGATGAGCGACGTCCAGGCGGAAGTGGTCCCCTACTCGATCCGCTCCAACCCTGCCAACGGCCATACGTATCTGGTGCTTACAGGGGCGACGTGGGAGGAGGCTCAGGCCGAGGCGCTATCGCTCGGGGGCAACCTGGTCACCATCAACGACGCCCAAGAGAACCTCTGGCTGTTCGCAATGTACGCGAGACTGCGGGGCTACCCCTTTACCACCGGAAATGACCCAGGGGGCTACTGGATCGGCCTCAATGATACGGCCGAAGAAGGCGTGTTCGAATGGGTCTCCGGCGAACCGGTCACGTACACCAACTGGGCGGCCGGCGAACCCAATAACGTCGTCAACGGCAACGAAGACTGGGCGGAACTTATCGTTCGGGAAGGCCCCATTCTGAAACTCGGCGAATGGAACGACGGCGCGACGTATCTGCAGCCAGCGATCGTCGAGTTCAATATCCCTGAGCCGCCAGCGCTGTCGCTCGCCGCTCCGCTCTTTGCTGGGACAATGCGTAGAAGAGATCGCGTGGCAGCGCTGGGCTGCTAGGGATTCGAAACTGGCTGGCGTTGATTATGCCTGCGAGCGGCGCCGCAGTTCGCAGGGCAGGGCCCGCCTGCCAGCAGCGAAGTCAACCGTACGATCGGCAGGCGAGGCCTGCCCTAAATCTAGGGCGGCAGCTCCATCCCCCTGATCCCTAATTATCTCCTCATCTCCCTTGCTGCGTACCGCCCCCATCACTCATCCGTCACGCACCCCTCCGACGCGCTCTTCACGTTCTTGATGTACTTGTAGAGCGTGCCGCGCGCAGCTTTGTACGCGGGGGCGGTCCAGGCTTTTTTGCGGGCGGCTAGTTCGGCGTCGGTGATGTCGATCGTGATCAGGTTGGCTTCGGCGTCGACGGTGATCTTGTCGCCGTTCCTTACCAGGGCGATCGGGCCGCCGACTTGGGCTTCGGGGGTGACGTGCCCAACAATAAAGCCGTGCGAGCCGCCGCTGAAGCGGCCGTCGGTGATCAGGGCCACGTCTTGGCCGAGGCCGGCGCCCATGATCGCGCTGGTGGGCGTGAGCATCTCGGGCATGCCGGGGCCGCCCTGCGGGCCTTCGTAGCGGATGATGACGACATCTCCCTTGGTGATCCTCTTATCTTCAAGGGCGTGCAGCATGTCCTCTTCGCTGTCGAAGCAGTTCGCCACTCCCCTGAAGACGAGGCCTTCCTTGCCGGTGATCTTGGCCACTGCGCCGTCGGGGCAAAAATTGCCACGCATGATGCGGATGTGGCCGGTCGGCTTGAGCGGCTTGTCGATCGGCATCACGACCTTCTGGCCCTCGGTGAGGCCGGGGAGCGCTTCGAGATTCTCGCCGAGCGTCTTGCCGGTGACGGTGAGGCAATTGCCGTCGATGAGGCCTTCGGCAAGGAGCATCTTGAGCACGGCCGGCGTGCCGCCCACCTTATGCAAATCTTCTTGGACGTACTTGCCGGAGGGCTTGAGGTCGGCGAGGTAGGGGACGCGGTCGCTGACCTTCTGGAAGTCGTCGATCGTGAGGTCCACGTCCACGGCGCGGGCCATCGCGATCAGGTGCAAGACGGCGTTGGTCGAGCCCCCCTCGGCCATGATGAGGACCATCGCGTTCCCGAATGCCTGCCGCGTCATGATGTCGCGCGGCTTGATGTCCTTTTCGAGGAGGAGGCGGATCGCCTTGCCGGCCTGACGGCACTCTTCGAACTTGGCGGGGTCTTCGGCGGGGATGCTGCTGGAGTAGGGGAGCGACATGCCCATCGCCTCGATGGCTGAGGCCATGGTGTTGGCGGTGTACATGCCGCCGCAGGCGCCCGCGCCGGGACAACTGTGGCGGACAATGTCCTTACGCTCTTCTTCGGTGATGCGACCGGCGAGGAATTCGCCGTAGCACTGGAAGGCGGAGACGATGTCGCGTTTCTCTCCGGTCGCTGACGCTCCCGGCTCGCCTTTGATTTTTGTGAAGCCCGGCTTGATGGTGCCGCCGTAGACCATGATCGCGGGGCGGTTGAGGCGGCCCATCGCCATAACGCAGCCGGGCATGTTCTTGTCGCAACCGGGGAGAGCCACGAGGCCGTCGTACCACTGGGCCTGCATAACGGTTTCGATCGAGTCGGCGATGATGTCGCGCGACTGGAGCGAGTAGGACATGCCGCTGGTGCCCATCGAAATGCCGTCCGAGACGCCGATGGTGTTGAACCGCAGACCAACGAGCCCGGCGGGCGCCATGCCTTCCTTGACCTTCGCGGCGAGGTCCATCAGGTGCATGTTGCAGGGGTTCCCCTCGTACCAGACGCTGGCGATGCCCACCTGGGGCTGGCCCATCTGCTCGTCGGACATGCCCGTGGCATAGAGCATCGCCTGGCTGGCGCCTTGCGACTTGGGCTGCGTGATGTGCGAGGAGTACTTGTTGAGCATGGGAGCGAGTGGGCTGTCGGCTGTCGGCTGTCGGCGATCGGCAAAAAAGGCTCGTGAGCCGGGCCGTCCCCGGCCCCGGCCCGTGCTACAGGCGACGCAGTTTACCGCCCCCGGGTTCGCGCCGCAGGGGATGGGGACGTTAGGAAGGGGGATGGGGGGGATGATTGGAGACAGGGGGATCGCAAGCGGACGGGTGAAGGTCCACGGGATGTTGAGTAGGACGACGGAGACAGCGGTCTCCAAGGTAGTTTTTTGCTAGCCGCCAGCCGCTCCGCGGCTGCCCTGTAATCTCTCTCATCGGCCCTTACGCACCGCCCGGCATCCGAAGGCGGCCACCCTTTCTCCCCGCTCATCACCCGCTTGCGATCCCTCCATCCCCAATCATCCCCACATCTCCCTTCCTCCGCTCACCACCGGGGCGAGGACGCCCCGGCTCGCGTCGGGGGCGACGGTTGAGGTACAACTACCGCCATGACGACGCCTGAATTCTTGTATTTCGACCTCGGCCGCGTGCTGCTGACCTTCGACCACGCAAAGATGCTGCGGCAGATGGCGGCGGCGGCGGGCGTCGAGCCGCATGTGATGCGCGAGGCGATCATGCCCTCCGGCACGCCCTGCGAGGGGGACCTCCAGTGGCAGCTCGAGGCGGGGCAGGTCTCTGACGACGACTACTACGAGCTGGTCTGCGAGCGGATCGGCTGCCGGCCACAGCGAGCACAACTCGAGCAGGCGTCGAACGACATCTTTGGCCCGATCGAATCGTCGCTCGAACTGCTCGACCGGCTACACGAAGCGGGCTACCGACTGGGCCTGCTGTCGAATACGTGCGAGATGCACTGGCGGTGGTTCCTCGACGGGCGGTTCCCCGAGTTGACTAGGGTGTTCGAGGTCCAGCTGGGGAGTTTTCAGGTCGGCGCAATGAAGCCATCGCCGGCGATTTATGAGGCGGCGATCGAGAAGGCCGGCGTCCCGGCAGACAAAATCTTCTTCACCGACGACCGCCACGAGAATGTCGCCGGCGCCATCGCCTGCGGCATCGACGCGGTGCATTTCAGCGACACGGCGCGGCTGGAGTACGACCTCCGGGCGCGGGGCATCGACTGCTAGCACGACCATGGAGAGCCCTAAGCGCCAGCGCCGGTAGTGACCCTGGGGCACGCGCACCACTGTCTAAAGAATCGGAGCCGGAACGCGTCAGCGCCCGGAGTCGAACGACCAAGCGACTCGGCTGTGGCGCCACTCCGGGCGCTGACGCGTTCCGGCTCTCTGTCGATTGGCGTTGATAGCGGGCGCCCGGATTCACTCCCGGCGCTGGCGCTTAGGGCTCCCGATCTATCGTGACTAACGTTGCTGGCGCCGGCGGTTTTCGAGTACGTTGCGGCATCAACCCGCCAGACTCCTCGACGGGGCCGCACGGATGCGACTCGGTGTTTTTCTTCCGAATTGGATCGGCGACGCCGTTATGGCGACGCCCGCGCTCGACTCGTTGCGCGAGTTGGTCGGCCCGAGCGGCCGAATGGTCGGCGTCATGCGCCCCTACGTGGCGGACGTGGTGGAGGGCCTCGGCTACTTTGACCGTAACATTTTCTACAAGCCCCAGGCGAAGCAGCCCGAGCTGCAGGGCAGGGCGGTCATCGCGACGCTGCGCGAAGAGCGGCTCGACGCGGTGGTGCTCCTTACCAACTCGCTACGCACGGCGTGGCTGGCGTGGCGGAGCGGCGCCAGGGAACGGGTAGGCTACGAACGCGATAACCGCTCGTGGCTGCTGACGACGCGGCTGCGTGAGCCCGTGAAGAACGGCAAACGGGCGCCGCTGCCCGCGATCGATTCGTATCTCAACCTTGCCTACGCCACGGGCGGCGAGTGGCGGCCGCCAACGCTAGAGCTGGCGACGACCGCTCAGGACGAAGCCGCCGCCGATGCCGCATGGCAACGGCTTGGCCTACCGAGCGGTGATCGCGTCGTCGTCTTCAACACAGGCGGCGCCTACGGCGACGCCAAGGGTTGGCCGGCCGAGCACTTTGCTGAGCTCGCAATACGGATCACCGCGGCAAGTGACGCCTCGGTCGTAATCAATTGTGGCCCCGCTGAACGGGAGACGGCGGGGCGGATCGCCGCGCTCGCCGGCTCGCCTCGGGTGCGGAGCCTCGGTGAGATCGAGCAATTACCGATCGGGCTCTCCAAGGCGGTGATCCGGCGGTCGCGACTGCTGGTGACGACCGACAGCGGTCCCCGGTTCTTCGGCATCGCGTTCGGGAAGCCGGTGGTGAGTCTTTTCGGCCCGACGGACCCTGCGGTGACGCGGACGCACTACGCCGGCGAGACGCCGCTGTCGCTGGCGCTGGCGTGCCAATTCTGTTGGGAGCGATCCTGCCCGCTGAAGCACCACCGCTGCATGAAGGACTTGTCCGTGGAGCGCGTCTGGGGCGCGGTCGCGCAGCGGCTGGACGACGTTCGGCAGGCCGCCTGACCAGGAGCCCCTTGATGCCTAGCCCACTGCGTGTGCTGACAGTCGCCATGAAGCCGGCGGTCAACGAGGCGCTCGCGCGACGCGACGATCTTCGCGTGGTCGCCATGACTCAAGGCGCGACGGCCCGCGGCGAGCAGGGCGCCTTGCGGATTTTCCCCTACGAACTTCGCCGCAAGCTCTCGCTGACGGCGGCGAGGGGCGTTCGGCAAGCGATCGCCGAGACAACGCCCGACGTCGTTCAGACCTACGGATCGCGGGGACTTGCCCACGCGGTCCTGGCGATGGCGGGCATGAAGCGTCGGCCCCTGCTAGTGACTTACCGCGGCATCACCAGCGCGCCGTCCCGCTTGCGGGCCGAAGACTGGCTGACCTACCTGTCGCCGATCATCGACGCCCATGCCTGCGAGTCGCAGGCGTCGATGGAGGGCCTGCTGCGAGCCGGCGTGCCCCGCGAGCGCTGCTTCATCACTTACAACTGCCTAACCCGTCCGCCCCAGCCGCCGACCTCGCGCCAGGGACTGGCCGCGTTGGGCGTTCCCCCCGAGGCGTTCGTCGTCGCGATGGTCGCCAACTTCCGCCGTGTGAAGGGGGGAGACCTGTTGCTCGAAGCGGCCCGTCGTTGCGCCGACTTGCCGAACACGCACTTCCTGCTGCTCGGTGAGGTGCGGGACCCGCGCCTTGTGCGACTTGCGGCCGACCCCGCGATCGCCCCCCGCGTGACGCTCGCCGGGTTTCGCACCGACGCGATGGACCTCGCGGCGACGGCCGACCTGTTCGTCATGCCCAGCCGCGCCGAGGCGCTGTGCGTCGCCCTGCTCGAGGCGATGTCGCTGGGGATTTGTCCGATCGTCAGCGACGCGGGCGGCATGAAGGAGGCGGTGCGACACGGCGTCGATGGCGTCGTCTTCGCCAAAGGCTCCCCCGACGCTCTGGCCGAGGCGATTCGCTCGCTGCAATTCGCTCCCGGCCGCCGCGAAGCCTACGGCAGGTCGGCGCGAGAGCGATTCTCCCAGGTTTTTTCGGAGGCGGCGGTCGCCGAGCGCTTCGCCGAGGGGTACCAGACGCTGCTACAAAGCGCTTAAGCCGAAAGGGGGCTGCTCGCGATGGCGTCGCCATGGGGCGGTCTTTTCTCGCGACGGGGCGCTGCGGGCCAGCGTAGAATCAGCTCATGCCCCGTCAGCCGTTCACGCTCCGCCAACTTGCGTCCGCGGCCTGCCTCGTGGGTCTGGGGGTCTGCCTGACCAACTGCCCGTCGCCTGTCGAAGCGGCCACCGTCGTCCTCTCCAATCACTCGGCGACGCCGGTCGCCGTCGAGGTGAGCGGCGACGGCGCCGCGGTGTCACAGCTGATCCCCCCCGGGGACTCGCTCCCGTTCTTCTCCGCCACGCCGCTTAGGGTGGCGTATGGCCCCGGCCTCAATCGGCAGTCGGAGCTGCTCGCGGCCGACGCCGTCTACCGATTCGTCTCGGTCACTATCGACGGTCACACCGGGTTGCAGTTACGCCGCATCGGCCTCACCGCCGGTCCCGAGGGCCCTCCGAATGCGGCCGCTTGGGCGGTCGGCGCCGGCCGGAGTGACGCCCCGGTGAAGGTTGTCCTCTGTGTCGACGAGGACGAACCGATGCGGGACCACCTCTGGCAAGCGCGACTCGTCCAGCGGCTCAAGGAGGCGTCCGCGATTGTCCAGAGGCAATCGGGCGTGCGATTCGAGCCCGCTGGGTTTCAGATTTGGCAGTCGAACAACGCCATTACCGACTTTGAGCAGAGCTTCGCGGAGTTCGAGCGCGCCGTCACGGCGCCCGTCGGCTCCATCGCGATCGGCTTTACGAGCCAGTACAGCCTCCAATTGGGCAGGCAGCACATGGGCGGCACGCGCGGCCCATTGCGGCAACACATTATGCTGCGTGAGTGGTCCCCACGCATTAACGAGGCCGAGCGTGTCGAGCTGCTGGTGCACGAGTTGGGCCACTTTCTCGGCGCGGGCCACAGCCCCGAGCCGACGAGCGTCATGCGCCCCATCCTGGGCGATCGCCCCGTGCGGCTCCGCAGCGAGGTGATCCGCTTCGATCCGATCAACACGCTCGCCATCGCGATGGTAGGCGAAGAGGTGCGCCGCCGCGGCATTCGGGACTTGTCGCAACTCACGGTCGCCCGCCGCGACCACCTGCAGCGGCTCTATACGACACTCTCGGCACTAACGCCCGGCGAGCCGGCCGGCGCCGCTCTGCTGAGGCGCTTGGAGGCGGTTAAGGAAAAGCCGCAAGTAGTCGTCAGCGAAACCGACCGCAGCGAGGCCTCAGCGTGGGCCGTCGTCGCCGCAATCACCCGCGCCGCGTCCGACAATCAGAAGCGAGACATCGACGACCGGCTCAAGGGGGACGCGCTTGCCGACGCGCTCGTCCGCGTCGGCGCGATGGCGACGGGGGATCCGAAGGGCTTCCTGCTCGGGATCGGCGTCGCGTTGGACGACATGGGCGGTTTGCGGCTCAACCCCCGCACCCAAGCGGCCGCCAACCGGGTCGAATCGGACCGCGACCGCCGCCAGCGACTCAACGTCCTCGGCAAACCCGCAGCGCGGGGCCGCGAGGACTTGATCAAGCACTTCGTCGTCTCGGCGGCGATGACGGCGCTGCTGGGAGAGCAGGAGGCCGCCCTCTGGGGCGTGGGCAAAGAACTGGCCGACGCGGCGCGCGACG
>JBGSJY010000490.1:0-4344 GCA_041741515.1 Pirellulales bacterium
CCCCGACGGCTGACTCATGACGACGTCCCCCTCCAGCGTCACGCCGATCAGCTGGTTCTGCGAGCCGGAGCCAAAAAAGAGCTGCGCGCCCTCGTTCTGCTCGACGGTCCCGCCCTGGATCGTGCCGCCACGCATGACGAACTCGCCCGCTTGGATTTCCGCGATTCCAAGGAGGGACAGCGTTCCATCGGTATGGTTCAGTGTCGCGTTGGCCGAGTTGAGCACCAGGCTGTCGATCGTCACGCTCGAGCCGAGCGTCACGGTGTACGGCGCGCCCGTGGCGTCGATCGTCACCTCGTAGGTATCGGTCACGTTGTTGTTGGGGACGCCGTCCGGGTCCCAGTTCGCGGCGGACGTCCAGGCGCCACCGGCCGCCGACTCCCACCGCGACGAGACGGTCGCCGCCACGGCGTGTGGCGCGGAGAGCACGAACAATAGCAGCGTGATGCACCTCATCTCATGCCGCCCGAAGGCGCCTCCGGAGTCCGATTGACCCCGCGGGGGCCATCCTCTGGTTCGTCAGCGCCGAAATGGCGCCAAGGTCCCCTAAGGCCACGGGCCCTGCCCAACAAGGCCTGTAACGACGGCGGCTACCCAGGCGCCGGGCGCCGCTGACGGTCATGAGGAGCGTCGCCGCAAGAGACAGGCCCACCGGCTCGGGCACGCTCAAGACAGTCGCTGCCCCACTTCGGCCGTAGTTCTGCATCCACGCCTCGTAGTCAGCCGCTCCGACCGGTCCCGTGACGTTCGGGCTGCGGTTCGGCAGCGGCTGCGTGGTCCCAGACCTGTCACGCCAAATCGTGTAGTCGGCCGTATCGACGCGGCCGTCGGCGTTGTAGTCGCCCACCAACGAGACAGTGGCCGTCACACCGCGGCCGTAGTTCCGCTTCCACGCCTCGTAGTCAGCCGCTCCTACCGTTCCCGTGACGTTCGGGCTGCGGTTCGACAGCGGCTGGGTTGTCCCGGAGCGGTCGCGCCACACCGTGTAGTCCGCCGCGTCGGCCCTGCCGTCGGCGTTATAGTCCCCTACCAGCAAATCCGAGACGGTGACCTTTAGCTCCGCCGTTTCTCCCGGCTTTGGTGGCGCCTCGCGGTCTCCGGAGGGGCCCGCGTTGTAGACCGGTTCCGCCACCCCGGGGGGGGCGAAGATGACGTCGGTCTCGGCCGAGAGGCCTCCCGCGTGACGCATCCCTCCGGTGCCGATCTGCAGGCGGACATCGACGGTCCCGACGTTCGGCAACGCTTGGAGGCCGAACGTGGCGACCCGCCAGACCGGCCCATCGGGGGTCATCACGCAGTGCGCGTCGCCCGGAGCGCAGCCCTCGCCGAACCCGACCGCCCCCCCAGCGCCGGCGGGGGAAATGTTTCTCCCCGCGAGGCCGAGGATGGCGTCGGCCTGCCCTTCGGAGACCTCCTGGGCCGTCTTGGTCCGGAAGTCGAGGTCGGGGTTGTCGGGGTCGGGCGGATGCTGGCCGTCGTAGACGCTGGAGAATCGCCGCACCGGGGTAGTGCCGGGATTCCCGTCGGCGTCGGTCGCCGGGTTGTGCAGGACGACTGTGCTGTCGATGAAATCGACGCGCGACGTCAGCGGGGCGTTGTCTGGCGCCGCGGAGAACACGTTGAGCGTCACGTCAGAGAGCCGGCCGAAGAAGCCAGTGACGTACGACTCGGGTCGTCCCCAGACGTCGAACGTGAGCGTCTGGCCCGCCTGGGCGGTGGTGAGATCGACCTCCAAGCCTGTCGCGGGCACGTCCAGCGGCCCGGCGCCGCTGGGAGTAATCCAGAAGCGCGCCGGTGAGGCTGCCGGATTCGCGAGCGCCACGATCTGGGCATCGGTGAGGACCTCGTCGAAGAGGAAGGCCTCGTCGACCGACCCGTGGAGGAATGAACCACTTCCCACCCGGCCGATGTCGAGCGAGGAGATGTCAATCGAGGAGGGGGGCGTCTGACTCACCGTCGAATCGACCAAGGCGCCATTGACGTAGAGCTTGGTGGTGCGCGTGGCGCCGTCGTAGGTCTGGGCGACGTGCCACCAGGCGCCGGGGGCGAACGGAGACGGGCTGACAACGCTGCGGGTCGGGCCGCCGGCGTAGCCGTAGAAGCGCTGGTCCATGTGGTAGGTGACCCCGGCTTGCAGGCCGGCGTCGGTGAGGACCGCCGCGTCGCCGGCCCCGGTCGGGATCGACTCGACGAACACGTGAGCGCCGAGCGTGAACGAACTGTACGCGCCCATCAGGCCGGGGGAGTCGTTGAAGACCCGAGCAGCGCCGTCAAAGCGGAGGGCGTTGCCGACGCGCCCCGGGACAATCGAAGTGCCGACGTTGTCGGGCGGAGCGGGGAGGCGGAAGTCGTTCCCGTTGCCGCTGGAGTCGGCGAGGCTCGAGTCGAACGACCAGCGGCCGACGAGGGCGGCGTGGGTCTCTTCAGCTCGTAGCAGGCCAAGGGCCGCAACGGCGACCGTAGCCCTGCGCGCCACGGTCAGCAACCAGCGGATCGCCGAAGGGGTCAACACGTCGTCCTCCAGGAGCGAAAGGGGCGCGTACCTCAGAGATCGCGGCGCCGACCAACCGCGTGACACTTTTCTGCTTTCCGGCCGGCGGATTTTACCCGCGCGGCGCAGGCGACGCCAATTCGGAGAACTCAGCTTGATAGACGACGCAGACCGTCCCGAGTACCGCCATGACGCCCGTCCGCGGCGCCAAGGTCTCCGCGGCCGATTCAGATTTCCATGCGGAGTGTCACCATAAGAGGCCGACTCGCGATCTCGCCCGTGTCGATGCCGTTAAGAAACTGTCCGGTAAGTGTCCGGTTCGTCTCGGAAACCGGAAGCCGGCCCTGCAACTATGGTCCCGCGACGTCCGCCACCTGTTCGGGCGGTGGTCGCTAGTGTGATCCCATTGTGGGGCACCCTTGCAGCGTTCTCTGAGGACGGGGCTGATGGGTTTTCTTCGCGCGGCGTGTCACCCGGGGCGTTCGAACCGCGATCTTTCTCCAGACGGGGCCTGAAACGGGAGCGGCCGCCCAGCGGCGGGCGCACCGGGCGAGTCGGCGACCGCGCGGCGAGCCCCTATTCCTCGGCATGCGGCGCGGGGGCGCGCTCGACGCCTCAAGCTTGAACGACGCGAACGGCTTGGCATAATCCGAGCGCAAGACGGTCCATCCCTTCAGCAATCAGAGGCAGCGATGCGAGGAGCAACCGCCGATGGTGAAGCGATCTTGCGGCTGAGGGCCGATCAAGGGCTCACGCAGGAGGCCCTCGCGGCGGCCGCCGTGGTGGACGTCAAGACGGTCCGGCGCGCGGAGCAGGGGGACCGGGTCGATGTCCGGACGCTCGACAAAATCGCTGCGGCGCTCGGCGTCCCGACCCGGGTGCTGATCGGGCGCGAATCGGATGACGCAAGTTCACGGGTCGAACGCCACATCGGCCGGTTCCACGCCTGGCAGGAGGCCCACAACCGCCGAGATGTCGAGGGCTTGCTGGCTCAGTATCACCCCGAGGGGGTGATCGTGATCCCCGGCGGCGAAGGAGTTCCGGGAGGAGGCGAGTTCCACGGCCTCGACCCGATCCGCCGGCACTTCACCGAGTCGTTCGCCGTGTTCGACGTCAAGCCACTGGGGCCCGGCGACTACCGCATCGATGGCGTGGGAGACCTGGTCTGGGCGCGGGGCGTGGGGACGGCGACGGTCCGCGCGACGGGGATGACCTTCTCGGCCATGGCGGTGCACGAGCTGGAGTTTCGCGAGGGGCTCATCTGGCGCCACACGATCGTCACCGACACCGCATCGATTCGCGACCGCATGAGTGGCTCGCCGCCCACGTGAACGGGCCCCCCGCTTCGGTTGATGAAGAACGCGTTACTGTCCGGTAAGTTCCCTGTCGGCTTCGGTTGGTGGCGGGCTACCTTGCCCGCTCGCCGGGGGTCCGAGCGGCGTTGCGGGCCCCCGTGTCCCGGCGTCCGCCGGCAGGCCGCCACGCGCCGCCGTGCCAAGACCCGGCGGGAGTCTGTCACCTTACCCTCCGCGACGGCGATTCTCTGGCGGCGTCCCCTGTTCACCACCAATCGCACTTCTCCCCTCGCCTCCCCATGCCTACCCCCCTCCGCACCCTGCTGCTCGTCGTCACCCTCACCCCGGCCGCCGCCGCCCAGACCGGCTTCAACTGGGTGAAGATCGGCAACCCGGGCAACGCGCCCGACCCGGTCGACAGTCACGGCGCCGTCGACTACGAGTACTACATGTCGACGACCGAGGTGACCAACGCCCAGTACGCTGGGTTCCTCAACGAGGTCGACCCCACCGGCGCCAACGCCCTGCGGCTGTGGAACTCGTCGATGGGGAGCTGTC
>JBGSJY010000491.1:0-7104 GCA_041741515.1 Pirellulales bacterium
GGCGGACGCCGCTCGACGCCGGGGTTGCTTCGACGCCGACCGCCGGGGTGCTCGTCCGCAGCGAGGCGTGCGTCGGTGGCGTGCAGATCTCCGCCAGCCACAACCCGGCCGAATACAACGGCCTCAAGCTCTTCGGCGGCGACGGCCGGATCATCCCCGCGCCGCGGGGCGAGGAGGTGAAGCGACGCTATCTCGACGGCCCGATCCCTTGGGCCACCCACGACAAAATCGGCGTCTGCGAAACCCTTACCGACTCCACGAGCGGACACCTCCGGCTGGTGCTCGCGATCGTCGATGTCGAGCGGATCCGCGCAAAGCGATTCAAGGTCCTGCTCGACGCGAACCACGGTTCGGGCGCCGTTCTGGGGCGGCCGCTGCTTGAGAAGCTCGGCTGCGGAGTGACCGTCCTTGGCGCCGAGCCGACGGGGCGATTCGCCCATCCGCCCGAGCCGACCGAGGCGAATCTCGTCACGGTGGCGCAGCAGGGCGCCGCCGGCAAGTACGACGCCGTCTTTTGCCAGGACCCCGACGCCGACCGGCTGGCAATCATCGACGTCGCCGGGCGCTACCTCGGCGAAGAGCTGACACTCGCGCTGTGCGTCGAGCACCTGCTGCGGCAGACGCCGGGGCCGATCGTGTCGAACTGTTCGTCGAGCCGGGTCACGCAGGACCTCGCCGCGAAGCACGGCGTGCCCTTCCACCGCTCGGCGGTAGGCGAGGCGAACGTCGTCGATGCGATGCTCGCGTCGGGCGCGGTGCTCGGGGGGGAAGGGGCAGGGGGGGTGATCCACCCGCAAGTCGTCCTGGTGCGCGACAGCTTCGTCGGCATGGCGATGGTCCTCGACGCGATGGCGTCGCGGGCCCTGTCACTCGCCGAACTGGCCGACGAGTTGCCGGCCTACGCGATCCACAAGACGAAGGCGACCGTCGAACCGGCGGAGCTCCAGGCGACGCTCGCCCGGATCGAGAAGCATTTCGCCGACGCCGAGATCGACAAGATGGACGGCCTGCGGCTCGACTGGCCGGCCCAGCGGAAGTGGCTGCTCGTCCGCGCCAGCAACACCGAGCCAATCGTCCGCCTGATCGCCGAAGCGCCCGCGCTGGCCGACGCCGTGGCGGTTTGTGAGCAAGCGGCTGCACTCCTAAGTTAGCGGCGTTACTACGGAGGTCGGCAATGCGGCTTGCAGTCTTTTTGTCATTGATAGTGGCGTCGACTATTGGCGCGGCCGACGCCCAGGTGCGATTGCCACAGTGGCCCCGCTACGTCGTCTGGCAGCCCCAATTCATCGGCGTCGGCCTCGCGTCGGTGACACTCCAACGGCCGCGGCCCCTCCGCATTCATGCGCTGCGCGTCGATCTCGACGCCCAGGGGCTGTCCCTGCTGACCGACAAGGGCAACGGCGACCGGCCTCTCGAGGTCGATGGCGTGAAGACCAGCTCCTTCCTTACGCAGACCGGTTGCCAAGCGGCGATCAACGCCACGGCCTTCTGGCCCCTGCACAAGGAAGACGGCGGCGAGCAAGAGATCCGTGGGCTCGTCGTGTCCGACGGACAGGTCGTGTCGCTTATTGACGAAGACAAGCCGCGGTCGGCCGTGGTAGTCCGCTCCGATCGCCGGGCCGCCATCGTGGATCCCCCCGTCGAGACGGCGGGGGTCGTCACGGCGATCGGTGGGTACGGCGACCTGTTGCGCGGCGCCGTTGGCGTCGCCACCGAAGAGGAGGCCTCTTTCGTCGAGGACCTGCACCCCCGCACGGCGCTGGGGATCGACGATGACGGCCGCACGCTCATTTTGGTTGCGGTGGATGGCCGCCAGCCCGGTTACAGCGAGGGGGTCAGCCTCCCGGAGCTGGCCGAGATTCTCCGCCTCCTCGGCGCCGACGACGCGGTCAACCTCGATGGCGGGGGAACGACAACGATGGTCATCGAGAAACCAGGGGGCGGCTATCGCCTGGTGAATCGTCCCATCCATGGCGGTGTGCCCGGTGGCGAGCGGGTTTCCGCGAGCCATCTGGGGATCCGCGCCGCCCCTCTGCCGCAGTCAGCGCAGGCCCCCTAGTCGTTCTGGCGGTCACGGGGTCTCAATCGCGCTGCTATGAGGGGGGGTGGCCGATAGCGGCGACCTTGGCAATCGTGCGGGTCAGCGATAGGTTCGTGAGTTTGTCACGCGACTTCCTCCGGGCCGCGCGTCCCACGAGCGCTCCCCGCTTTCCCGCCTTATCAGCGTCGCCATGTTTGCCGAGCGGATCGCCTCACTGATCAACCGCCACTGGATGTGGCTGCTGATCGCTTGGCTGGTGCTGGCGGGCGGCCTGAAGCTGATCGCCCCGAGCTGGGACTCCATCGCCAAGGACGGCGACCTCGAGTACTTACCGCCGAGCGTGCCGAGCCTCCGCGGCGAGCGGCTCCTGCAAGAGTCCTTCCCCAACGAGAAGGCCCACAGCCAGGTCAGCATCATCCTCTCGCGCGACGGCGAGCAACTGACCGCCGACGATCGGCGGTTCGGCCTCAAGCTCGCCGAGGCGATCAAGGCCCACGACGACCTCCCGCTGGTCGACGTGTGGGACGAGACCACGCAAGTCGTCGGCGACATGCTGCTCGCCAAAGAAGGCAAGGCGTCGATGGTGGTCGCCCGCCTCACCAGCGGCCTGATGGACGTCGGCAACGTCAAGCTCTTGCGGCAGATGCAAGACCTCATCGCCCAGCACGCAGCGGACAGGCCCGAAGGGCTCGAGGTCGATCTCACCGGCTCGGCGATGATCGGCGGCGATATGCGGGCCTCGATCGCCGAGAGCCTCGCCAGCACCGAGTTGACGACGGTCCTCTTGGTGCTCGGGTGTCTGATCGTCATCTACCGGGCGCCCGTGCTGGTGTTGATCCCACTGGCGACGATTGGCGTGTCGCTGTCGGTGGCCACCGACATCGTCGCGCTGCTCGCCCAGAACTTCGGCGCGGACGCCTACGAATGGTCCGAGTTCAAGATCTTCACGACGACCAAGATCTTCGTTATCGTGATCCTCTTCGGCGCGGGCACCGACTTCTGTCTCTTCCTGATCGCCCGTTACAAGGAAGAACTCTCCGGCGGCGTCCCCCGCAGCGAAGCGGCCGGGCGCGCGTTGGCGAATGTCTCGGACGCGCTGTTCGGCAGCGCCATGACGACTATCCTCGGTCTGGCGACGATGGTCTTCGCCCAGTACGGCAAGTTCGTCAGCAGCGGACCCATCGTCGCCGTTTGCCTGTTTATCGCCCTGATCGCGAGCGTCACGTTCGCGCCGGCCCTCCTGCGGGCGCTGGGGCCGCTGGTCTTCTGGCCGTACGGCAAAAAGCTGCTGGAACGCAACACGACGGACAGCGGCGACCCGGCCGAGACCTGGCTCTGGGGCTGGATCGCCGATCAGGTCATGCGTCGACCCGCGACCATTCTGATGTTGTCCGTTTGGTTGGCGGCGCCGCTGGTTTACTTCGGCTCCCATGTCGGCGTCACGCACGACCTCATGGCCGACCTGGCGCCCGACCGCGCCTCGGTTGTCGGCGCCGAGGCCATCGGCCGGTACTACGACGAGGGGACGATCGCCCCGATGAAGGTCGTCGCCAAGTTGTCCGACGAGGTCTACCAGGGCCGGGGCGAGGGCGCCGAGCCGCTCGACCTGCGGTCGGACGACGGCCGCTTCGCGATCGCCCCGCCGCACTCGATGCTCCACGACCTCGAGCAGGTAGCGGACGTGCGGAGCCTTTACCTGCCCAGCGGCGGCGACCCACGCAACCGCAGCTTCCTCGGCGGGGCCGCGTTCCGCGACCTGGCTGCGGCGGGAAGCCCGATCACGGCCGACACATTCGTATCGCACACCGCGCCCAACGAGGGCCGCGTCACGCAGCTCTCCATCATTCTTTCGGACAACCCCTTCAGCAAAGTCGCGCGCGACAAGATCCCGGCGATGCAGGAGGCGCTCGCCCAGTTCGCCAAGCAAAAGACCATCGACGACGCGCCCAACCCGTGGTACGGCGCCACCTTCGAGCTGGTCGGCACCACGCCCGGCATGCGTGACCTCGAGCTCATCACCAACAGCGACAACATCCGCATCCAGGTGCTCACGGTCGCCGCGGTTTACCTGGTGCTGCTGGTCATCCTCCGCCGTCCGGTCACCTGCGCGTTCTTGATCGTCTCGGTGCTGGTGAGCTATTGGGTGACGCTGGGCGCCACGAGCCTGTTCTTCGAGTGGTGCTATGGCGACACGTTCCGCGGCCTCGACTGGAAAGTGCCGATCTTCTTGTTCGTGATCCTGATCGCGGTCGGGCAGGACTACAACATCTACCTCGTAACCCGCGTCTACGAAGAGCAGCGCACGCACGGCCTCAAGGCGGGCCTGCGCCGGGCCATCGTCCAGACGGGCGGCATCATCACCAGTTGCGGCGTCATCATGGCGGGCACCTTCATCGCGATGGCCACCGGCACGCTGCGCGGCATGATCGAGCTGGGCTTTGCGCTGGCGCTGGGCGTGCTGCTCGACACCTTCTTCGTGCGGACAGTCGTGGTGCCCTGCTACTTCGCGCTGCTGGCCCGCAACGAGAAAGCCAAGCCCGCGCCCCCCGAAGCGGCCGACCCCCCGCCCCCAGCCCAGCGCCGCCACCACGCCAAAGCGGGCGTTTCGTAAGCGTGCCCCGCAACGGGTAGGATGGCGCCGAAGGCCCATCGTTCACGGAAGCGAGCCGATTCGATGGGCCTCCTAACGTCGGCCCATCCTACGAACTCGAACCTGGGTCGCCACAGGCGAAAAGAAGCTCTGCTGAGGGCGTACGCGTCGAAGGGTTTGAAGTGCCCAACGCGGCTTCTTGTGGCTTCGCCACCCCGGTTCAAGAACCGGGGCTACCCGCTATGAACTACGTTCAACGTCGAGGCGTCGCCCAAGATAGAATAGTAGTAAGTGCAATCAATCCGGTAACTGGTTCAGGCACATGTACGATTCTGATTCCAACGTTTCGAGGCTCGATAGTGGGGAATGCCGCATTTCGGAAATTTGATCCTAGGTCCAGCGTTGTGCTCGATGGATTCGAGTCGCCTCCTCGTACGCCTCTAGGTTCGCTAGCGTCGCTGTTTAGGAGGTCTGTGGAGGTTTCCTCCCATTCGAGCACGTTCCCCCCCTGTCCAACGGTGCCAAACGGACTCGCCCCGCCTGCCAACTGCACGTCCGCCGGCCCGCCCGTCTGATCCCAAACCGCCGTCCCGGGCGCGTTCCCACTGGCGATAGGAATTGGCGGGTCATTGCTCCCCGTCGGGTAATCCCACCACACCTCGGCGACGGGGTCGTAGTAAGCCGCCTTATACCACTCATCCACACTCGGCAGCACGTACCGCGCGAGCGAGTTGCGGAACGGGTTAGCCGCGTTGTAGCCCGCGTCGCTGGGCGCCCAAAGCTGGAACTCGCCGAACGCATCAAAGTTGTAGGCAGGGCTGGCGCCGACGTCTTCGTTGAGCCAGTTCACGAACCGCGCGGCCTCGAACCACGACAGGCTGGTGGCCGGTTTTTGGGGGCCGCGGGTGTCGAGCGTGATATTCAGCGGGTTCCCCGCCAAGCTGGCAGCGGCGTTCGCTTTGCGGACCGCTTCTTCGGGGACTTCGTATTTGCCGATCCTGTAGGTGTAATCGACCCGCCCCACGGGGTTCGGCGCGCCGGTCGTGTCGGCGGCGTTCCCCGGCGAACCGATCGTCACGAAAGGGATCTCGAAGCGGTTGTCCCCCGTGCCGAACCAATCGGCATACGCGGCGGCGGGAAGCAAAAAACCCAGCATCGCTGCGACGGGGAAAAGCAAGTGACGCCGATTGGCAGGGAGACGCATCACAGGGGCTCCAGAAGAGGAGTTACCGAAGGGCAGCGGCGATTCGATCGATGGCGACCTCCATCCTAACACAACGGGTAGCCCAGGTTCTCGAACCTGGGTCGCCGCAGGCGACAAGAAGCCCTGCGGAGAGCGTACGCGTCGAAGGGTTTGAAATGCCCAATGGGGCTTCTTGTGGCTTCGCCACCCCGGTTCAAGAACCGGGGCTACCCGCTAAAGATGGGCCTGCGGCGCCATCCTACGCGGCGCTCGTACGCCGCTGCGTCAGCAGCGACACTACGACTAGCGTGGCGAATCCTAGCGGGATCGTCACCAGCCCCGGCTGGCTGAACGGCATCGGCGCGTCGGCGGCGGAGAGGCCGTAGACTTTCGAGAACGTGTCGGCCGAGAGCAGGATCCACGCCAGCGAGCTGACCATGCCGACCGCGACCGCGGCGATGATCCCCTCTTTGGTGGTCCGTCGCCAGAAGAGCAGCATCACCAGCGCCGGTAGGTTGGCCGACGCCGCCACGCTGAACGCCCAGCCGACCAGGTAGCTGACGTTCAGCCCCTTGAACAAGATCCCCAGCGCGACCGCGACCAGCCCCACAGCGACCGATGCGAACTTGGCGACGCGGACCTTGGTCGCGTCGTCGAGCGGCTCACTACGAAAACTGTCGACCAGGTCGTGCGTCACCGCGCCGGCCGAGGCGAGGATCAACCCGCTCACCGTGCCGAGCACCGTCGTGAAGGCGATCGCCGAGATCACGGCGAACAGCGTTTCGCTGACGCTCCGCGCCAAGAGCGGCGCCGCCATGTTGGTATCGACCGGGTCGAGCCTGCCGCTGGTCATCGCCCCAAGGCCCAGGTACAGCGTCAGCACGTAGAAGAATCCGATGCAGGCGATGCCGACGATCGTGCTCTTGCGCGCGGCGGCCTCGTCCTTCACGGTGTAGTAACGGATCAGGATATGCGGCAGCGACGCGGTGCCCGCGAACAGCGCGAGCATCAGCGACAAGAAGTCGAGCTTATCGACCCAGCGGCCGCTGCGGATGCCGGCGAAGGTGGGGTGCTCGCCCGGCCGAAGCACCTTCGAGCCATCCGTTACCTGCGGGTAGAAGACGGTGCTCTTGCCGCCGTTCGCTTCGGCGATTGTTTGGTTGCGCCACAGCCGGATCTCGCTGCCGGAGATCGTGCGGAAGAACTCCAGCGGCCCCAGCGGCCCCGTCTCGGCGACGCCGCCGGGCAGGCTGGCGATCGTGCCCACGGGACGCAGCTCGGCTTCGCCCG
>JBGSJY010000492.1:0-1827 GCA_041741515.1 Pirellulales bacterium
CGCCGAAGGGCTCAAGACGGCGGCCGGCTGAGGGCGAAGATTCAACAAGTCGGCGAAACAAGTGAGGAGAATCGAATGGATGGCGACGCGGCCCTGCGGGGCCGCGTCCGCGCGAGCCCTGAGAGGGGGCTCGCGGGCCGCTAAGGCGGCTAACTACTAAACCACCCTTCGGGTGGTCCGGAAGACGGGGTCCACTTCAGGGGCCACTGCTGCTACGCGGACTGACGTCTGCCGGCTCCTGTGGTGATGGGAAGGAGTCGAAGCCCCCGTCGCATGCTCCTAGCGGACGCTGTTGCTGGCGCGGGGATTGCGTTAGCTTCGAGGGGGCGTGGCCCCACGCTCTGAGGGGGCCCCTCAATTCGCCCCTAATTGGTCGTTGCTCGCTCTAAGCGACCGACCTGCAACCATCCCGATCGAAGGAGTCTCGCCACTATGGCCTACACCCTCCCGGACCTTCCGTACGCCTTCGACGCGCTCGAGCCCCACATCGACGCGCAGACGATGGAGATCCATCACGACAAGCACCACGCCGCGTACGTGACGAAGGTCAACGCGGCGTTGGAAGGTTCGGGCGTCGCCGAGCAGTCGATTGAGGACCTTTGCCGCAACATCAACACCGTCCCCGAGAACATCCGCACCGCCGTCCGCAACAACGGCGGCGGCCACGCCAACCACTCGCTGTTCTGGGTCACGCTCTGTGGCAAGAACGGGGGGGGCAAGCCTTCGGGCGATCTCGCCGCGGCGATCGACGCCGAGCTGGGCGGATTCGACAAGTTCAAGGAAGACTTCAACGCCGCCGCCGCTAACCGCTTCGGCAGCGGCTGGGCGTGGCTGAGCGTCACCAAGGACGGCAAGCTCCAGGTCGAGAGCACCCCGAACCAGGACAACCCCTACATGGACGGCCGCACGCCGATCCTCGGCCTGGACGTGTGGGAGCACGCCTACTACCTGAAGTACCAAAACAAGCGCCCCGACTACATCACCGCGTTCTGGAATGTGGTGAATTGGGATAAGGTCGCTGAACTGTACAAGGCGGCGAAGGGCTGAGCCCCTAAGGGGCGAGGGGCGAGGCGCTGAGGGACGGGGGACGGGGTGACGCTCCAGCGTGATCGGTCCCGCTTACGTCCGCTGGCCCGCTTTCTACTATCAACACGCATTTAGCCCCCTGTCATTGACCGGGGGCTATTTTTTTGGGACCGGGGGCTATTTTCTTGCCCGCTCAATCCGCCGTTGACCCCTCACCGGCCTCTCACTAAGGTCCGCCGCGCAAGCGTGTGCGGATTTTTTCGACTCGGCCGCTGGGTTTGGCTCAATCGTTACACCCGGAATTGCCGAGCGATTAGGAAGAGTCGCGCACCGCGGCGCCGCTATTACGTCCCACCTGGCCGCCTTCCACCGCCAGCTATGAGCAAAATCGCCCGTTTCGCCTCCGTGGCCTTGGCCGTCGTCGTCGCTGCCAGCACCGGCTGCAAGTCGGGAGGCGGCTCCCGTTGGGCCTGGAACCCGTGGTCGAAGGGTCCCGGCGCTGAGGCCGAAGCCCTCGCTGCTGCGGATACCGATCTGCCTTCTAGCGGCGCCACGGCCCACGTCGAGACGCTCGCTCCGAAGGGAGTAGCGACCACGGCGGTCGCCGCGACCACCGCCAAATCGACGAAGACACCCCCCGCATTGGAGGGGGTCGCGCCGAAGTTCGAGGCCGTCGCCTCGGCGGTTCCGACGATCGAAAAGCCGGCGCCGAGCTCGCCCAACTGGTCTCAGTATCCCACCTCGCCCGCATCCAACGCGCCCGCCGCCCAGCCAGCGGCAACGGTCGCCGGCGCGGCGACG
>JBGSJY010000493.1:0-2999 GCA_041741515.1 Pirellulales bacterium
CCGGCGCCCGCCGGCTGCGGGAGGCCGACGTCGTCCTCTACGATTACCTGGCCAACGACGCCCTGCTGCGTCACGTGTCGCCCCACGCCGAGCGGGTCAGCCTCGGCCGTCACGGCGCCGGGAAACTGTGGACGCAGGACGAGATCAACGCCCGCCTGATTGCCGAGGCCCGCGCCGGCAAGACGGTCGTGCGGCTCAAGGGGGGCGACCCGAGCGTCTTCGGCCGGTTGGCGGAAGAGATCGCCGCCCTCAAATCGGCCGGCATCGAGTACGTGATCGTCCCCGGCGTGACGACCGCCGTCGCCGCCGGCGCCTACGCCGGCGTCACGATTACTGACCGTGACCACGCCTCTTGTGTAGCGCTGGTGACCGGCCACGACCGCAGTGACACGGACCCGTCGGGGACCGCCGATTTCGCGCGCCTCGCGGCGTTCCCCGGGACGATCGTCGTCTACATGGGCGTGACGAACGCCCCCGAGTGGAGTCGCTGCCTTATCGACGCCGGCAAACCGCCCGACACGCCGGTCACGATCGTCCGCCGCTGCTCGCTCCCCGATCAGCAGACCGTCCACGCCACGCTGGGCGAGCTGCCGACGGTCCTCGCGCCGGGTCGGATGCGTCCGCCGCTGGTCGTGGTGATCGGCGATGTGGCCGGCTCGCGAGACGACGCGAACTGGTTCACCAGCCGCCCCCTCTTCGGCAAGACGATACTCGTCACCCGCCCGGCAGGGCAGGGCGGCGCGATGGCCGAGCGCCTCGCGGACCTCGGCGCGCGGGTGATCGAGCACCCCGTGATCGAGATCGCCCCGCCGGACGACCTGACAGAACTCGACGCCGCGATCGATCGCCTCGGCGAGTACGCGTGGGTCGTCTTCAGCAGCCGCAACGGCGTCGAGGCGCTGCTCCAGCGGATGCAAGAACGGGGTCGCGACGCGCGGGCGTTCGGCAAGGCAAAAATCGCCGCCATCGGCCCCGCCACAGCCGACACCCTCGCCGCTTGGCGGCTTAGCGCCGACCTCGTCCCCGAAGAGTACCGCGCCGAATCCCTCGCCGCCGCGCTAAGCCGCGAAGCGGCGAACAAGAAAGTCCTCCTCATCCGCGCCAGCCGCGGCCGCGAAGTACTGGCCGAAACGCTCGACGACGCCGGCGCCGAGGTCGATCAGGTTGTCGCCTACCTCAGCCGTGACATCGCCGCAGCGGACCCGGCCGTGATCGAAGAAATCACCTTCGGCCGCGTCGACTGGATCACCGTCACCAGCTCCGCGATCGCCCGCTCGGCGGCCAATCTCTTTGCAGAAGCGGTCCGCGCGGCGCCCACGGCGCCCCGTTTCGCCGCGATCAGCCCCCTCACCGCCGCCGCGCTGGACGAGGCCGGTTTCCAAGCCTCCGCCGTTGCCACCGAGTACACCGCCGACGGCGTCATCGACGCAATGCTCACCTCGTAAAAAAGGTAGGCCGTAACAAGCGCCAGCGCAGTTACGGCACGCTGCGCGTTCACGACGGCCTGCCGTAACTGCGCTGGCGCTTGTTACGGCCTACGAATACTCATGCCGAAGAACCGCCCCACAACGATCGCCGAGTACATCGACGCCGCCCCCGCCGCGGGTCAACCGCACCTGCGGCAGCTCTACGCGATCCTCAAGAGCGAGGCGCCGCGCGCCGAGGAGGCGATCAAGTGGGGCGCGCCGTTCTTCATCGAGCCCCGCTTCGTTTACTCCTTCGCCGCGTTCAAGTCGCACTGCGTCTTCGCTCCGATCGAAGGGACACTCGAAGCGTTCGCGGAGGAACTAGAGAAGCACCAGACAACGAAGAACTACCTGAAGATCCCCTACGACGAGCCTGTCCCCGAGAATCTCGTCCGCAAGATGGCCAAGCACTGCGTGAAGACGGTGAGCAAGCGCAAGGGCGATGCGTTCTGGTCCTAACGCTACGGGAGTTGTAATTCAACGAGTTGCGGCGAGCCCACGACGCAAGTCGTGCGAGTGAAGTGGTTACTTACCGCCCTCCGACGACTTGCGTCGCCGGCTCGCCGTCCATCGTGCGCATCACGCTCACTCGGATTTCAACTCCCCAATCCACAACCGATTCCCGTCCGGGTCGTCGATCCGAAACTCGGTCATGCAGTAGAACGTGACGTCGAGCTCAGGGACCGTGACGCCGTTCTCCTTGAGCCGCTGATGGAACGCGGCCACGTCGTCGGGGTAGAGGTAGACGACCGACATCCTCGGCGCCTCGGGATGAACGTTGATCGACTGGTCCACCATCAGCCGGCAGTCGTCCTGAGCGAGCATCGCCCAGCCCCACTCGGCGTTCTGGCCTTCGACGGCGAAGCCGAGCTTCTCATAGAACGCGATGCTGGCGGCGACGCTGCGCACCGGGAGCATCGGGATCAGGGCGGTCATTCGCATGGCGAATACTTTCGGTCGGAGGAGGGCAGGGGCGGCCATATGGCGCCTTGCTCGCCGCAAACTATAGTGTTTCCTGCCAGCAGCCACCTGGCTAATCGTGTCGTTTCCTTCCCTCGTTGCGATCCCCTCGGAGTCGTTCTCGTGAACCCAGCCTTTCGGCGCTTTACCCGCAACTTGTTGGTTTTGGCGGCGTTGCTCCCCGTCGCGGGGCAAGCCGGCGCCGCCCTCTTGAACCCACTCGCCTACCCCTCCAATGGCGACCTCGACATCGGCATCGGCAACGCCGTCTCCATTAACACGGCGACCGGCGAGCTCCGCGTCAACGGGATCCTCGCTTTCACGGCGACCCTTGATAACCAGCAAGGCGCCGCCGACCCGCTCTCCGGCGCGCCCGAGCTGGCCGTCTTCAGCTTCGACAACATCAACATCGGCCCCGGCGTGGCGGTGACGATCACCGGCGACCGTGGCCTGTCGCTCTTGTCACGCGGCGACGTGACGATCCGTAGCGCGCTGTCGGTCAACGGCGGCGACTTCGGCGCCGCGAGCGTCGCCGGCGGCTTGGCGGGGTCCGTGACGGGGCCTGGCTCGGGC
>JBGSJY010000494.1:0-3268 GCA_041741515.1 Pirellulales bacterium
CTAGGGGCCATTCGCGGTGCAGGTACTCGACGACGTCCCGCGTCACCGACGGTTCGCCGCGGCCGCCAGGCGCGACCGCGCACCCGCTCGCCAGAAGAGCCGCCACTGCAACGGTCAGGAGGCCGCTTCGCCGCATGGTCAACGCCAGACCAGGAAAAACGACGCCACCGAACGCCTCGGCGGCTCCCTGTAGGGTATCGGCCAGAACGACCGCCACCTTCGGCAAAACCGGCAGGCTTTGCCTAGCTTGCCAACTCTGGCAGCTTGAACCGGGGGCTAAGGCCCCGCGGCTGATGAGGGCGTGGCCGCAATATCAGCCGGCACGCGTTAGCGTCCGGTTCTTTCACTCCCTCTCTCACTCCCCGATCGCCACCAAGTACTCCTGCCGCTTGCCGCCCTCGGTCTTCGCGTAGCGGTGGTAGAGTCGGCCGCCGGACGGCGTCGTCGTTGCGAAAGCCGAGTCGCCGAGTTGGTTCGTCGCGACGCCGACATAGCGCTCGGGGTTGGCCTCGAAAACGGTCGTTGTTCCCTGCTCGTTGGTGGCGTAGATCTTCCTCGCCACCAGCAGCGGCGAGGCGCTGTACTTGCCGCCGATCCGCTCGCGCCACATCTCCTTGCCGTCGCTCGCGCGCCAGCAATAGGCGATGCCACGGTCGGCGGTCGCGTACACATAGCCATCCACCACCAGCAGCGACTGTTCGTAATTCTTCACGCCGTTCCGCCACACAACGTCGTGGTCACCGCCGAGCCGCACCGCAAGGGTGAACGAATCGGGGAACCCGCCGCTGGCGAAACCAAGACCGAGCTTCTCGTCCCAGACCATCGTGCCGCACGTGGCGCGGGTGGAAGTGTCGTCGAGCGACCACAGCACCTTGCCGGTCGCCGGCTCGTACGAAGCGACCTGATAGTTGCCGCTCATGAGAAGCTGATGCTTGCCGTCTACCGGCACGATTGACGGCGACGAGTAGGAGAGCTCCTTCACGCGCGGCGTGCTCCATAGACGCTTGCCCGACTTCGGATCGTGGCCGTAGAGACCGCTCTCGGGCCCGTCGTACTCCGTAGCCACCACCAGCACGCCATCGACGAGCCGTGGCGACGTTCCGAAGCCGAACTGGAACTGCCGCGGATCGAAGCCGCCGACGCGCTCCTGCCACAGCTTCTCGCCGCCCAGGTCGTAGGCCGTCACGATGGCGGCGTCGTCGTTGCAGAACAGCGCGAACACCCGCTCGCCGTCGGACGCGACCGTCGAGGTGGCGTGCGAGTTGTTCGGGTGGATCTGCGCGGGGAGGCCGCCCCGGTGGGTGAGGACCTCGCGGACCAGCTCGCCGCTGGTCTTGTCGAAGATTAGCAGGCTCTGCGTCTGGGCGTCGGCGTCGGCGGTGAGCAAGTAGATGCGGTCACCAACGATCGTCGGCGATGAGTGCCCGTGCCCGGGGACGGGCGTCTTCCAAGCGAGCCCCGCGTCCTCCGACCACGCGGTCGGCGCCGTCGCGCCGTCGGCGGCGTGGTTGTCCCCGCTGGGCCCCCGCCACTGCAGCCAGTCCTGCGCCAAAGCGGCCGTCGTTGCCGCAAAAAGAACGAGCAGCGTCAAGAAAGTCCGCATCGAAAACGCTCCGGGTGGGGGATAACCGCAGGAGCGTTGTAAGCGGTCTCGGCCCCCTGTGCCAGCATCTCTCTCCGCTATCGGCGTGGCGGATCACACTAGCGCCGCCTGGCGCGGCCCACCAGCGTCTCGCCCGAGTGGTCGGAAGGCTTCGGCAGAACGGCCGGTTAACGCCCTCGCACCCTGGGTGACACCAGCGCGGGTGACGACTGCTCAACAAGCAAACGAAGTCTCAGCGACCACCTGTTGGCTCTGCTCAATTGCGATTTTTTGGCGCCGCTGCTCCCCGATAACGTCACCCCTCATGATGAATCGCCAGTTTCAAAAGATTGAGGAAGGTACGCCGCCCCATCGGTCTCCCATTTGCATTCTCGCGGGGGCTCTGGCGGTCACCCCGTTGCCGCCTCCGCTCTCCCCTCCACTTCAAGGATTGCCACCGTGATGAAATGTTTCCGCTCCGCCGTGATAGCGGCCGCCTCGCTAGCGTTGGGCGCCGCGTCCGCGCCAGCCGTCATGCTTTACGAGGCGACGCTCACGCCCCTCAACGGCTCGGGCGTCAGCGGCCTGGCGGCCCTGGTGCTCGATGGCGACATGCTCACCGTCACCATCACCGCCGAGGGGCTTGAGCCCAACCAGACCCACGCCCAGCACATCCACGGCCTCTTCGACATGGGCAGCGGCGATCCTTCCGATTCAACGACGCCCACCATCGCCGACGACGCCGACGGCGACGGCTTCATCGAAGTCCTCGAGGGCGTCCCCGCCTACGGGGATGTGCTTCTGCCGCTCACCAGCCCGCCGCCGAGCAACAACGACGCCGGGACCGCCGTCTTCCCGGTCGCTCCATCGACCGGCACCCTAGTGTTCAGCGCGACCTACAACCTGGCCGACGAGGGTCAGTTTTTCAGCCCCGTCACGGGGACCGATTACGACGGCCAGGACCTGCTGCCGCTGCAGTTCCGCGAGATCGTGCTGCACGGCATGACGGTGGACGGCTCGGCCGGCGCCGGCACCGACGGCGAGATCGATGGCGCGGCGGGCTACAAGGCGTCCCTGCCGGTCGCTTCCGGCGAGATCGTCCTCGCGGTCCCCGAGCCGACCTCCCTGGCCGCTTGCTTCGCTGCGCTCGCGGCCGTCGCAGGCCTGGGCCGTCGCCGCTGAAAAGCCCGGACGCCACGCGAGCACCCACCGGCTACCTGATTCGGTAGCCGAGGCGCTGCAGCTCAGCGGTTGCAGCTCAGCGATCGAGGTTGGGCGGCCAACGGGCCCATGCGAAGCGTCCCGCCCGCTCTGCCCATCTGGGGCAGGGCGGGCTTTTTTGCTGCGCTGGCGCCCCCGTCGGCCTGAGCGGCCGATCGAGAAAAAAGAGAGTGAACCTGGCGGGACTCGAACCCACGACCCACGGATTAAAAGTCCGGCGGGAGCCGACAACGCCCGACACCGCCCTACGGTTCCGCCCTGGAATCGTAGGGCTTCTCTGTTTCTGGGATCGGTTGGAATCGGCAGGAATCGCTGCCGCGTTGAGTTGGCCTTCCCCCGATTCATGTACCAGCCGCGATGAGAGAATCAGGTTGGTTGGATCGTACTCCGCTGGCCCTCCGTAGCGGAGGGGCCTGCTGAGGCGTAGCCGAAGCAGGCCCCGGAGCGGAGGTGGGCCAGCGGGCG
>JBGSJY010000495.1:0-5158 GCA_041741515.1 Pirellulales bacterium
GAGGCGGCCCGCTTGAGCGTGTTCAAGTACATCGAGTCGTTCTACAATCGCAAGCGGCTTCATCAGTCGTTGGGCTACAAGAGTCCCGATCAGTTCGAAACCGAACACGCCCCGGTCCTAGCGGCGTAGAGTCCCACCCCGTCGCTGTCCGAAAGTCGTGGGCTAACGCAGAGATTGGCCGGAATGGTGAAATACCTTCCGCCGCCCTACGCCATCGCATCGATCTTCGCGCTGATTGCGAACCCCACCTAAATTAGCCGCGCACTGGTAACAGACAGCCTGTCTCCCATCTTGCGAAAGGGCGTGACGACTGGCCGTGGATCAATAATCTGTCGGGTATGCAGTCCTGCGACAAAGTAGGTACGCCTTAGCTCGCCGGAAAGGGCCTTGATCGCTCCGCAGACCTGATCATCCTGTAAACGGACAGGGTGTCGTCAACACAACCTCGCCCCGCTTGAGCGTGCGGGCTTGGACCTTCCCAACAAATCCTATGAACTTGGCTCGATGACCACTTGCACGGGACCATCGCCGTTTTTACCGGGAGGCCACCGCCCGGTTCGCCACCATCGGGCACTTTTCCGCGAGTCGTTCGCCGCCACCACTCGCTCACCCCGGCCCATCGAAGCGGCAGTCAAGTCCCGTCGTTCTCGGGGAATAGAACACTCAACTCCAACTCGCTCGGTAGCGTTCAAACATCCGCGAAAGAGCGGAACAAGCCGCTCGTAAACGCCGTCTCTAGCGCGGTGTCCAGAGCGTACCGATCATCGTCCTCAGTAAACGTACGGGGTCGCGATAGGCCACTCTCGTCATCGTTGGCCAGGTAGCGATTCGCTTCCCAGGCAAGAGGGTGGGCAACGGGAGCCGCAAAAGACTCGAAAACCCTTTGGCGGGCTAGCACGCTAGCGCTCGAACCAAGCGGGGCCTTGTCTGCTACTCGCATAATTGATGCGAGACCATTGACTGCGACTTGAGAAGTCACGTCCGGCCGAGTCACAGGCAAGGCGGGCGACGAAACGAGCCGCGACTGCGTCGCTCCGCTTGGCGGTGGGTCGGCAATCCCTTGCGGATTCGTGTTGCCTGCTGCGAGCGCGAATGAGGCCGCGGCCGCTTGGCTGCCGGACGTTCTGCCGGCGGCAGCAGTGAACTCATAAACCCGATCGGTCCCGCTGTCGACGATCCAGACACCACTCACATTCGTCGGATCAATCGTGATGCCGGTTGGCCGTGAGCCAGCGCCGGTGATCGTCCAGCTTCCCTGCAGGCTGCCAGCGACGCTGTACTTGAACACCTTATCGGTGGTCGAGTCGTTCACCACCCACAGCGAAGCGCCATCAGTCACGATGTCCTTCGCGTCCCTGTTGCCGCTGTTCAAGTTGAAGCTGCTTGACGCGTTCTGACTGCCCGAGGTGCGGCTAGCCGCCCCGGTGTACTTAAAGACCTTGTCGCTCTTGGAATCGACGATCCATACATCGGTTCCATTGGTCGCGATTCCTTCTGGCGTGGCGTTCAATGCCATCGAGCCCGCCGTCCAAGACCCCAACAGGTTGCCGTTGATGTCGTAGACAAACACTTTGCGGTTGGCGTCGATCACCCACACGCGGTCGCCCGCGGCCGTGCTGGCCGCACCTCGTGGAGCGGCGTTGCCGCTATTCAGGCCCGAGGCGCCATTAGACGCACCGACGGCGCCGTACTCGAAGGTCTGATTGGCCGCAGCGTCGTCAACCACGTAAAACTTGGTTGCCGGGTCGCCGAAGGCGAGCTTCATCAGAAACACGCCATTGGCCGCGGCCGTCCACGTGTGCCCTGTGGGCAGCGTCACGCTGCCTTGAAAGAACCCGCCAACGTGCACGTTGCCGGCGGCGTCCTCGAAAATCCCTTGGGCAAGCGTGACGCCCGGACCGCTGATTTGCCGCGCCCAGGCTAGGCTGCCGTCCGAGTTCAACTTCAATGCCGCGCCGTCGAGCCCGCCGGAGCTCGTGAGCAACGACGTGCCCACCCCCGGGTCAAGATCCACCGTGCCGTCGAAGCCCAGGGTTAAAAGGGCGTTACCGGCCGCGTCGGCCGCTAACCCCTTGATGATCGTCTCGCCAGCTCCAGCCAAGGCGCCGGTCCAACCCAGGTTGCCGTCAGCGTCCCAGCGGGAGACGAACGCGTCGCTGCCGCCCGCACTGACGAGCGTCGGTGTTCCGGCGCCAAAATTAACCGTGTCTTGGAAGACGCCGGCCAGGTACACACCTCCGGCGCCGTCGGCAGCAATCCGTGAATGGCTAATCTGCGACGGCCCCGTCGCCTGCCGCGCCCACACGCCGTCGCCGGTCGCCTCATCCAGCTTCACCAAGAATACGTCGGCGAAATCGTTGTTGGCCGAGGTGATGACGAGTGGGTCGCCGACCTGCCCAAAATCCAGATCCCCGCGGAACGTGCCCGAGGCATAGACGGCGCCGGCCCCGTCGAGGGCGATCCGGTGCCCGTTGTCCAAAAACTGGTCGCCAAACGCCCGCGCCCACACCGTGTTTCCGCTCGCGTCGAGCTTCCACACAAAGGCGTTGGCGTCGCTGGCCCCGCCGCTGGCGGAAAGCAAGAGCTCCCCCGCCCCGGGATCAAAGTCGACCGTCCCGCGAAACGTGCCGACAACATAAGACTCGCCCGCGTTGTTCACCGCAACGTCGTACGCCGTGTCTTGCCCCGCTCCGCCCACACAATGCGCCCAAACAACGTTGCCCGTCGAGTCGTCGATTTTCGTAACAAAGGCGTCGAAACTGCCTAGGGGTGTGAGCGTGGTCGCGCCCAACTGCAAAGTGGTCGAAGCCGAGTGGCCCGTTAGCAACAGGTCCCCCGACGGGTCGAACGCGAACTTTCCAGCGTACTCGTTCTGGTCGCCGCCGAATCGCTGAGCCCATACCAGGGACCCCTGCGGCGTGTACTTGGCGACGAACATATCGTTGGCGCCGGTCTGCGCCGTTAGCTGAACGACGCCCGGCCCAGGGTCGAAGTCGGCAGTCCCTGAAAAGCCGCCGGCCGCGTACAGAAAACCGTCGGGACCGATGTGCACTTCGGTTTCCGTCTCGAAGACTGGACCACTGAAGGCCAAGGCCCATCCCGGGTCGGCGGCCAGCAGGGCTCGCGATTCGAGAGACTCGAAGCGATGGCGTGTTGCGCGCTGTAGGCGAGTATTCATCGACCGGTCCTTGCTTCATTCTGGGAAAGAGTGGAGAGAAAGTTGCGACGAGAAGACCGTGCAACGACGACAATAGCTGCGGCAATCAGAGTCGCGGCGCCGGACGGTTCCGGGACGGGAGCATCACTGTACTTCACCAGGAACGCGTCGGTACCGCCGGCATTTGGAGCGCCGAGGTTACGGCCGGTAGAGCCGGCGATGAAAACCTTGCCCGGTACGCCGACCCCAACTCCGGATGCGGCATCGGAACCGGCTGTGCCGAGCTGCGTTAACCAGAGGAGGTTCCCCGAAGAGTCGAGCTTGGACAGGAAGGCATCGTGCCCACCAGCGGTTGGACCTCCAAGACTGCCCCAGGTCAATCCCGAAACATAGACGTTCCCTAAGCCATCGGCAGCGGCGCTTAAGTCCTCCTCAAAGTTGCCCGAGCCAAACTGCGTGGTCCAAAGCAAGTTGCCGGTGGCGTCGTACTTCCTGACAAAGACGTCAGGCCCGCCCGCATTCGGTC
The DNA here is from genome assembly GCA_041741515.1 of Pirellulales bacterium. Lineage (GTDB taxonomy): Bacteria > Planctomycetota > Planctomycetia > Pirellulales > Lacipirellulaceae > Botrimarina. The sequence goes on from JBGSJY010000495.1 coordinate 3,684, forward strand.
CGCCGAGGTCCCCCTCGGTATCGCCTACAACAAAGACATTCCCAAGCCCATCGGCGGCGACGGACTCGCCACGATCGGACGAAGGAGTCCCGAACTGACGGGTCCAGAGTCGTGCGCCGGACGCACTGTACTTCACCAAAAACGCATCTCGACTGCCGGCGTTCACACCCTGGACGGCGCCGCGTGTATAGCCCGACATATAGACACTCCCGTCGGGACCCACAGCGACGTCCGTACCAAGCACCTCCTGGGCAGGAGCCGAGATTTGTCGGTACCAAAGCCGGCTTCCCGCGTCGTCGTACTTGGCCACGAACGCGTCGATTGGGCTTCTATCCACACCGCCGCCCAGATCACCTCGCACCCACCCGGCGATGTAGGCGTTGCCCATCCCGTCAGCAGCGACACCCCGCGCGTCCGTGATATCATCACCTAGGTGACGGACCCAGTGGAGGGCGCCGTCGGAGTCGTACTTGCTCAAGAACGCGTCAGGGCTTCCTTGAAGAAGGCCGCCCAGGCTCCCCCAGGTCGTTCCTGCCACGAACACATGGCCTAACGGGTCCGCCGACACGTCGTAGCCGATGTCGATCTCGGCCGAACCTAGTTGTCGGGTCCAAATCTGATTTCCGAGCGCGTCGTATTTGCTAATAAACGCGTCGCTGTTGCCAGCATGCGGTCCTCCAAGATCGCTACTCGTACGCCCCGAGAGGAACACATCACCGAATTGATTCACAGCAACACCCAATCCCTGGTCAGACTCCGGCCCGCCTAGCTGACGAATCCACTCGAGCTCCATGGCCCGTGCCAAGGGCGTTGCAGTAGCGACCAACGCGACTGAAACGGCAAGAAGCGTGCTGACCTTACAGTCCGACGTGGGGAGCATCTTCGACGACATGGGAGTCCTTTTGAACAGTGAGAGTCCGTGACAGAGATGCGATGTGCAACCTAAAAGCTGTAAGGAGCGGCGTCGCCGCTGATCCGATCGTCCTGATACGACGCACTACAAGCAGTTCTCACCGACACAACTACTCTTCGCGCCACGGCTTGCCGTCTCGAAAGCTCTTCAAGTGCCTTTTGTAGCGCTCGGTACGAACCGGATCACTTTCGACCATTGCAAGCGCCTTTTCGCTCCACTTCACGGCAGACTTAAAATCGCCGATCTCGGCGTATGCCGCGGCCAACGTGTCGAGCGGGGAGGCTTCCTTGTAATCCGTCATTTCGCACGCGGCGGTTGCTATTTCGATGGCTTGGTGACCGTCACGGCGCCCCCAGCCCCCGGCAGCAAGCGACCAGGCAAGTAAGTCCCGTCCCTCCCACGCATCATCCGGCATGGCCTTCACAGGGCAATCGCATCTAATCGATCGAAGTTGATTATCGCTTCGTAGAGCTGGGAGTGAAGCGTCCCGTGGGGATCGGGGCGGCGGCAGCATTCCTAGCACGGAGGTGGACGCATGGCCCTTACAAGGACGCCTGTAATT
>JBGSJY010000496.1:0-6592 GCA_041741515.1 Pirellulales bacterium
CGCCGTCGACGACGCCGCCCGCGCCGTGATCGCGCGGCACGGCTTCGGCCCCGATTACCAGACGCCGGGCCTGCCGCACCGCACGGGGCACGGGCTCGGCCTCGAGTGCCACGAGCGCCCCTACCTGGTGCGCGGCAACGACGCGCCGCTCACGGTCGGCAACATCGCCAGCATCGAGCCGACGCTCTGCGTCTACGGCGAGATGGGCGTCCGTCTGGAAGATCACTTTCTCGTCACCGAAACCGGCGCCGAGTGGCTCACGAGGCCCAGCGAGTCGATCGACGCGCCGTTCGGCTAGGTAACTTATCGGCTATCGCGCTACCCACGGTCTCACTACGGAGCCACGGAGGACACGGAGAACGCACCGAGACAATTGCCTCTGCGCTTTCCTCCGTGTCCTCCGTGGCTCCGTGGTTAATTCAACACTTTAATGCACCGCGTCGAGGCCGCTCATGAAGAAGGCTTTGTTCTCCCAGATCTTCATCCGCGCGATGATCCACCAGAGACTCCAGGACCTATCGGAGCAGTGGCGGACGGCCTAGCGGCTCTCGCTTTTCGGAAGCTCTAATCGACCCTCAGCGCGACCGGTTGGCCCTCAGAGAGCGACTAACTGTGACTGACGCTCTGGTTCGATGCCGCGGCCGTCGAGCGGCCCGTCAGCCGCACAATCACGTAATAGAACACCGGCGTCAGGAAGATGCCGAAGAGCGTCACGCCCATCATTCCGGAGAAGACCGCAATGCCAAGCGTGCTCCGCATCTCCGCGCCCGCACCCACGGCCAACGCGAGCGGCAGAACTCCGAGAATGAAAGCGAGCGACGTCATGATGATGGGCCGCAAACGAAGACGACACGCCTCGACCGTGGCCTCTTCCGGCGAAGCCCCTTGAGCCGATTTCTCCTTGGCGAATTCAACGATGAGAATGGCGTTCTTGCTGGCCAACCCCACGAGAACCACGAAGCCGATCTGCACGAAGATATTGATGTCCATCCCCGCCAGCCAGACGCCGATCACCGAGCTGAGCAGGCACATCGGAACGACGAGGATGACGGCGAGCGGCAAGGTCAGGCTTTCGTACTGGGCCGCCAGCACAAGGAACACCAACACAACTGCAACCGCGAACACAATGATCGCCGTATTCCCCGCCAGGATCTGCAGCAACGTCAATTCAGTCCATTGAAAATCCATGCCCTGCGGCAGAACCGCCTTTCCCAGCTGATCGACCGTACTGATCACCGTGCCCGAGCTCACGCCGGGCAGAGATCCGCCGTTGACCGAGGCCGCCGTTTTGCCGTTGTAGCGGAGCACGAGGGCTGGGCCCCCGATCTCGCTCACCCGCGCCACGCTGCCCAGCGGAACCATCTCGCCCGCCGAGTTGCGAACCTTCAGCCTTGTCACCTGCTCGGGCGTCAGACGGAATTGCGGATCGCCCTGCAGATTGACCTGCCACGTCCGCCCGAACTGATTGAAGTCGTTGGTGTAGTATCCCCCCAGGTAGAGCTGCAACGTGAGGAAGACTTCGTCGAGGGGGACGCCCATCGATTTGCACCGCGCGCGATCGACATCGACGTACATCTGCGGCGTTTGGGCCCGGAACGCGCTGAACATCCCGACGATCCCGGGTTGCTGATTGCCTTCGGCGGCGAGACCGTCCGCCGCCTCCTGGAGAGCGTCGAGTCCAAGCCCGGTGAGATCGCGGACCATCAGCTTAAAGCCGCCCGCGCTACCAAGGCCATCGACGGGCGGCGCTCCAAAAACCGAGACCGACGCTTCTTGCACGTCGCGATAGCAGGCGGCCCGCAGCTTCGAAGCGATCGCGTCGGCGCCTAAGCCGTCGCCGAGGCGATGGTGGAACTCGTCGAGCACCACGTACACGGTTCCGTAATTGGAGCCAATCGCGTTCTGCACGATCGACTGACCAGCGATGGTGATCGTGTGCGCAACGCCCGGGACGCCATCTCCGTGACTGTCCCCTGAGTGGCCACGTGCGTCTTCGCCGCTTCCCAAAGCAATCTTCTCGATCTGCTTCATCACGGCTTTGGTGCGCTCCAGCGACGACGAGTCTGGCAAACGCACATCGACCAGCAGGTAGCCCTTGTCCTGTGAAGGGATGAAGCCGATGGGCACGCGTGTAAAGCTGTAGTAAGTGAGGACTAGCAGGCCGAAATAAACCAATAAGACGAGCGCGCTGACCCGCAATAGGCCGCGGACAATCGACGCATAGAGATCGGCCCCCAGCGTGAAGCTGCGGTTAAAGAGCCGGAAGAACCGACCCAGTCCGAACTGCATCAATCGCGAAAGTAGGTCTCTCTGTAGCTCCTTCGGCTGCAGCAGAAGCGCGCACAGCGCGGGACTGAGCGTTAGTGAGTTGACCGCGGAGAAAAACGTGGAGACGGCGATCGTTAGGGCGAATTGCCGGAAGAACTGGCCCGTGATCCCCGAGATGAAAGCGCAGGGGATGAACACGCACATCAGCACGAGAGAGATCGCGATGATGGGCCCGGTGACTTCGCTCATCGCCTTCTCAGCGGCGGCCTTGGGAGACATCCCGTGGTCGATATGATGTTCAACCGCCTCCACCACGACGATCGCGTCGTCCACAACGATGCCGATCGCCAGCACAAGGCCGAAGAGCGATAAATTGTTCAGGCTGAACCCCATGCCGGCCATGACGGCGAACGTGCCGATGATCGCCACTGGCACAGCGATCAGTGGGATTAACGTGGCCCGCCACGACTGCAAGAAGACGAGCACAACGATTCCGACGAGGATGATGGCGTCCCGCAACGCCTTGAACACCTCGTGGATAGACTCGTCGATGAAGGGAGTAGTGTCGTAGACGATGGCGTATTCCACGTCGGGCGGAAACTCGAGCTTGAGCTCCTCCATCCGTGTCCGGATCGCCTCCGCTGTCGCCAACGCGTTCGATCCCGGCTGCTGGAAGATTCCCAGTCCGATTGACGGTCGCCCGTCGAGACTGCACGTCGTGTCCTCGGTCTTCGCGCCCAGCTGAATGCCGCCGAATCTGGCGCCGTCGCCATCACTCCGCTCGTCGGTCACCAGGTCGCGGAGACGCGTGATCTCGCCGCTGTCTCCGGTCTTTACGACGATCTCGCCGAACTGCTCGGGTGATGTCAATCGACCGAGTGTGCTGAGCGTGTACTGAAACGCTCGGCCCGACGGCACAGGAGGGCGACCGAGAGAGCCCGCGGCGACTTGGACATTCTGCTCACGCAGCGCCGCCACGACGTCGCTAGCCGACAAGTTGCGCGCCGCCATACGATCGGGGTCGATCCAAACGCGCATGCTGTAGTCGAGTTGCCCAAGATAAGAGACGTCGCCGACGCCTTTGATCTGGGCTAATTCGTCGCGGAGATTGATCGTCGCGTAGTTACTCAGGTAGAGCTGGTCGTACGTCCCCTTGGGAGACAGGAGGTTGACGACCAATAAAATGCTCGGCGACTTCTTCTTGACACTGACGCCCGTTTGCGTCACTTCACTCGGGAGTGACGGGAACGCCAGATTCACTCGATTCTGCACAAGCACTTGCGCCATGTCCAAGTCGGCGCCAACCTCGAACGTTACCGTCAAGTTGTAGCCGCCGTCGTTGGTGCTCTGCGACGACATGTACAGCATGTTCTCGACGCCGATCACCTGCTGCTCGATCGGCGCGGCGACGGTGTCGGCCACGACCTTGGAGCTCGCCCCGGGGTAGGTGCAGCTTACCTGGACGGTTGGCGGCGTTATCTCGGGGTACTGCGCTACCGGCAACGTCGTCACGGCGAGCGCTCCCGCAAGCGTGACGATCACCGAGATCACCGCCGCAAAAATCGGGCGGTTGATGAAGAAACTGGCCATTGCGTTGACGCCTAGGAACCGGACGAACTTGGCGATGAGGCGCGTTACGTAATTTCGGCACTCACGATTCGGACCGCTGCCAGTAGGCGGCTACGAATCGGACGGGGTGGGGGGAGCCGCTTGAGCCGTAGGCCCGGTTCCGGTAGCAGATTCCGTTTCGGCCTCCACATGCTGCCCTGGGCGGACACGCTGAAGTCCCTTGACGATCACCCGATCACCGGCCACTAACCCCGACTTCACAATCCGCCAATCGCCGCGCTGTCCGCCGATCTCGACGTTTCGCCGCTCGGCCTTCCCATCATCCGTGACGATGTAGACGAACCGCACGCTCTGGTCCGTCGCGAGAGCCCGCTCCGGAATCAATAACGCCTGGTACGGATCGCTCACCGGGACGCGGATTCGTACGAAGAGCCCGCTTACCAGGGACCGATCAGCGTTCTCAAACACACCCCGAAGACGGGAGGTGCCCGTGCTTGTACGGACCTCGGCCGAAGCGAAGTCGAGCTTGCCGACGTGCGGAAAATCCGTTTCATCGGCCAACTGCACGTAACACGGGACTTCCAAGTCACGCAAGTTGCCGGGGGTCTTCTCCAAGTCCTTCCCGCTTCGTCGCCGCAGGTACCCCAGCAGCGACCGTTCGTCGACATCGAAGTAGACGTACATCGGCGCCTCAGCGACGATCGTCGTCAGCAGCGTTCCGTCGGTCCGTCCACCGGTAAGCAGATTGCCGTCGGAGACAAGAGCGCGATCGATGCGGCCGCTAATCGGCGCTTTGATCTCGGTGTACTTCAGATCCAGAGCCGTTCGATCGGCGTCGGCCTTGGCCGCGACGACGGTCGCCTCGGCCGACTTCATCGCGGCCACGGACTCCTCGTACTCCTCCTGCGAAATGGCCCCGGAAGGGACTAATTTCTCGCTCCGACCAAGGTTCGCTTTCGCCAATTCGTAGTTGGCCGACGTCAACGCGATGCGCGACAGAGATTGGGCATGAATGGCCTGGTACTCGTCCGGCTCGATCGTGAAGAGAGTCTCTCCTTCTGCGACGTAGTCGCCGTCCCAAAAGTTGGTTGACTTCAAGTAGCCGTAGACGCGGGCCCGGACCTCCACAATCGCGGAGGCTTCCGTCCGACCGGTGTACTCGTCGGAGTCAATGACTTCCTGCTCGACGACGCTGGCGACGGTCACCCGCGGAACGGGTTGCTCAGAAGTGGTCGGCGTACCGCTCTTGCACCCTAGACTGAAGATCGAAAGCACGAGCGCCGCGGTTACACAGCAGGAGGCGCCCCGGCGTCGCGACGTCCCATCAAGAACTACCGCCTTCGGGAGCCCATGCATCGAATGAGGGCCTGAAGGACCGAGAACAGAGTCCGCCATCTTTGGCTGCCAGAACGTTGGATGATCGACAGTTATCGATTTCGATCGGTGCGTTCCAATCGACCCGACAACGATCTGAAAGGGCACGGACTAAATCGGTCGCTTGAATTCGCCTGCTGAGGACTAGCGGCGCCGTATTCTGGCGTGCCGCTAGCCCCAAAACAAGACTTACCCCGCGGAGCAGCCCCTACGTGCCGATTGCTAAGCTTGGCTCATACCTTCCGGGCAGGCGGCCGCTAAAAGAGGGGGCGGCGCGTTTTTCGGTGGGTACTGGGAGGCTTCTTCCGATTAGCAGACCCGATCGAGTCGCGAGACGGCGAGCGAGCAAGTAATCGTTGTCCAGCCGCCGCCGATCCACTCTCGTGGGTTACCGCGACCTCGAGTCGTGTTCAGGGCGGCTTCGAGAATTGCTATCCGGCGTTGTGCCGGTCGATCGTCGTGGCGATCGCCTCGTCGCGGAACGAACGCGTCGCCACCCCCTGCGGGTCCCAAGGGCCTTCGCTCCACAGGAACGCCTTATCGACCGGCGGCGAGGAGCCGCTGTCGTTCGACAGGCCGTCGTTCGATAGATAGTCGCACAGCGCGGCGTGGTACCCGTCCCGCAGCTTCGCAAGCTCCGCGTCGCGCCATGAGTTGAGTCGGCCGTGGCCGCGACCCTCGTACGGTTTGGCGGCGACTTCGGCGACCAAGGGGTACCGCGGGCCGCCCTCGCCGAACGCCGGGTAGCCGCCCCCGATGCCGACCTCGCTGTAAACGAGCCGGGTCGTCGGCGCCAAATCGCCGCCGAGACTTCGCAGCTCAGCGATGAAGTTACGCGTCGCGGTCTGGAAATCTTCGGCTGTGGGCGACTCGCTGACCGGCGCGTAGCAAGAGACGCCGACGAAGTCGAGTTCGGCGAATAGCTCGGCGACAGCGTCACGGTCGATCGCACTGGTGTCCGCTTCACCCGCCAGCCCGCTCCAGTTCAGCGCCACGCCGATCTCGACGCCGGCCGTGCGCGGGTTGGCCGCGAACCGTTCCCGCAATCGTCGCACGATCGACAGGTACTCCTGCGGGTGCTCGAAGAGCGAGCGGCCCATCTCGCCCGACAGCGCCAGATCGACCCGTGTGTCGGCGGTCGCTTCGGCTTCGATAGCGTCGGCGAGCGGATCAATCAGAAGCGATTCGTACGAGCCCTCTCCGATCACTTCGGACGGCGTGAAGCGGTACAGGTTCCGCCACTCGTTTACCGGGCCGCCCGCCGGGTCAAGGTGCGGCAGCAGCGAGACGTGCAGCCCACGGCGGACGGCCTGCCCGATCGCCTTCGCGAACGCGTCGCGAAAGCGGTCGGCCAGGTCGTCCGTGGCGACGGCGAAGTTGT
>JBGSJY010000497.1:0-3767 GCA_041741515.1 Pirellulales bacterium
CCGCCGCCGACCGATTGCGTTGCGCCAGCACCGCCACCAAATCCGCCGCCACCCGCGCCGCCGCCGAACTGGGCGAGTACCGGCACGCCCACGAACGCCTCGGGCATCCGGAAGTTGATGGGCTTGTCGGTTTTGTTCGCGACGATGACGCGGCCTTGCTCGTCGTTCTTGGCGACGAAGGTGACTTCGACGAGGCCCTCGTCGATCGCGTCGAACAGCGCGATTGGCTCATCGCTGGACGTTGGCTCGGCGCTCTTGGGAGTCGCCGCGGGATCGGCGGCGTTGGCCCAAGCCGACACGGCCAACACGCTGGCGGCCATCAAGAGATACAAGCAGGCGCGGAGGCTCATCGAATCGGTTCCGTTAGCAGGGGTTCGCAGGGGGAGTGGCGGCTGTGAGGCGCACCTTCTCCGGCCTCTCTAGATTAACCACCGAGCGGGCGGGTTCCAAGCAACGCGGGAAAAACGCTGCTTTCGTCGAGCCTGGCGGCGTCAGCCCCCGGAGGGAAGCGGCCATTTCCTAGTCAATCGGGATCCCACTCCGGGGGCTGACGCCACCCGGCTCGCTGCCCACCTATTGGCGAGTTTTTTGGCAAATCTCACATCTCGACGGGCATTTCGACACCGTCGAGGAAGCTCGCCAGCGAGCGGCTGCGGTAGGGCTGCTGCAGCTTGCGGACGGCCTTGGACTCGATCTGGCGGACCCGCTCGCGGGTCACCGAGAAGATCTTGCCGACCTCTTCCAGGGTGTAGCTGTAGCCGTCGGTGAGGCCGTATCGCAGCTTGATGATCTCCCGCTCGCGGTAGGTCAGCTCGGCCATGACGTCGTCGAGCCGCTCCTTGAGCATCTCTTGGTTGGCGTCGTACAGCGGGTCGTCGTCACGCTGCTCTTCGAGGAACTCGCCAAAGTAGTTGTCCTCCGCATCGCCCACGGGCTGGTCGAGCGACAACGGCTGGCGGGTCATCTTGAGGATGCACGCGGCGTCGTCGAGGGTCATCTTCAGCATGTCGGCGATCTCCTCCGCCGACGGCTCGCGGCCGTGCAGCTGGACGAATTGGGCCGTCGCCGCGCGGACCTTGCTCATCGTGTCGATCATGTGGACCGGGAGTCGAATCGTCCGGCTCTGGTCGGCAATCGCCCGGGTGATCGCTTGGCGGATCCACCATGTCGCGTAGGTGCTGAACTTGTAGCCGCGGGCGTGCTCGAACTTGTCGACGGCGCGCATCAGTCCCGTGTTCCCTTCCTGGATCAGGTCGAGGAACGAAAGACCGCGGTTGCGGTAGCGCTTGGCGATCGACACCACCAGCCGCAGGTTGGCGGCCGACAGGCGGCGCTTTGCGGCGTCGTAGCGTTCGCGGCGTTCTTTGGTGCGGGCCACCAGGTGAGCGAGCGTCCGCGGGCTCTCCTGGGTCGCCCGCATCAGGTAGCGTAGCTCGTGACGCAGTTCCTCGGCGTGGGTCTCGTCGAGCAGCTTTTCGGGCTCGGCTAGCTGTTCCTTGATCGTCGCCATGCGGTGGCCGATCTCGTGAAGCTGGTCCATCAGCGGCAGCAGCCGCTGCAGCCGCAGGTTCAGCTCTTCGACCAGGCGGATAATCTTGTTGCGGCGGATGATGAGCCGGCGCCAAGCGGCGACGCGTTCCTTCTTGGTCCGGCGGCTATCGACCGCGATCAAGAAGTCGCCGGGGTTCTTCTCCATCAGGGCGTTGACGGTCAGCAGGTTCGGCGCGAGCCGCTGCATGACCCGCTTCTTTTCGGCCGTGTTCGTGACCGAAATCTCGATCGTCCGGTCCAGACGCAGCTCCTTGCGGTAGACCTTCTCCAAGAGGTCGATCGCGCCGCGGAGGATGAAGTCGTTGCACAACAGCGTGCGGCGGAAGGAGGTGCGGGTCTTCTCGATCGCCATCGCCGAGGTGACCTCTTCGTCCCGATTGAGCATCGGGATCTCGCCCATCTGCATCAGGTACATCCGCACCGGGTCGTCGACGTGCGACTCGCTGGGGTCGTCTTCGTGGTCGCCGGCGGCGCCGTGAGAGCCGTTTCGTACCGCGGTGTCATCCATGGGGCGTTTGGCGACAGGCTTGGGGGCGGACTTGGCCGACTTCCGTTGAGGACGCTGGGTGCGGGGCACGGCAAACTCACGGCTGGGAGACGTGGAAGAGAAGGGCGTCAGAGAAAGCCAGTCGAGTGACCGGCCACTGCTGCGACGCCCCCTGAAGCACGCCGCAGGCCAACCCTCCCGCGGTCAGCCGCAGTGCCTCACCAACTTCCTTGCTACCAAGGACTTACGCATCCCGCTACAGTTTGGTTGGGAGGCCGCCTCCCGTCCCGGTGTGGCGGAAAGGCGGCGTCCCGCGCCCCCCATGTTGCAAACCGTCAACGCTAGTAGTTGCCCCCGAGCGTCTGATGACCCAGCCAATTGCCGACGCCGCGATGCTGGCCGCTGGTGCGGGCCGCCGAACCGCGATTTCGCCGAAAGAGCTAGAGCTAGGGCCGGCTTGGCTCGATTTGCGGGGAGTGAGGCCGGGAGCAGCGCTCGGACGCGCCAGCTCGGTTGTCGTTGCCCTGGGGACGTGTCTCAGTCTGCAAAGCGATTCGCAGCTATTCATCACTGCGGAGGCTGAGCAGGTTACGCCTGTAGCACAATGCGCCTCACTACCTTTCGTCGGCCTCGGATCGCCGAACACCCTCATTGCCGTCCTCCGCGGAGAGGACGTGTCTGCGCGGCTCGAAGAGTTGATGGCCGCAGGAGTCGAGATCCGTGACAACGAGCCGCCGCACAAGTCGCTGCTGGTCGAGACTCGGACGCTGGTGTCCGCCGTCGTGCCGGCGCCGCCGTCGGTATTGCGTGAAGCCGTTGAAGCAGGGGCTAAGGTGTTGGTCTCTCATTCTTCCGACCGCCGGACGATCGAGGCCGCCGTCACTGGAGCGCCAGACTCCGAGGGACCGTCCAAACTGACGTTGCGTTTTCACAACCGCTGCGAAGTGACCGCTGCGTTCCAAGACCGCAGGCCGATCGATGAGCTGAAGTCGCTAATCGACCAGTACTTACCGAAGGGCGTGCTTTGCGAAATGCGCGATGCTCAGGGCGTTAAGCTGTTGGACCTGTCCGCCGCCGAGCCGAAAGCCTTCGCGCTGGCGTGCAATCGTTGTGATTTGCTGCTGGACGGCCTGCCGACGCGGCTCGCTTCGATGTCGCGTCGAGTCTACGACGAGTGGACGGTTGACGTGCCCCCCGAACACTTTGAGTTTGGGTATGACTTGCGCTCGGCGGCCGAATGGCTTGATGGTTAGGCGGTTCGCGCTACACTCCCCGGGCTGACGCCACGGGGCTCGCAGGCGGCTTAGAATCGGAAGGCGACGCCGGACGCTGGTTTCCCTCATCCCCTAACCCCTGCCTCCTCACCCTATGATCATGCCCAGCGACGCCGTTGAGGTTCGCGTCGATGGCCCTGTCGCCACCGTGCTGCTCAACCGGCCCGATTACGGCAACGCCTTGACGCGCGCCATGATGTCCGAGCTGCGCCAGGCGCTTTCGGACCTGCACTTGGAGAAGCGCGTCCGGGCGGTGATCCTCACCGGGGCGGGGGAGGCCTTTTGCACGGGCCGCGATCCAGCGGAGTTGGGCGATAGCGGCGATGTGATGGCCGACCTCGCCCGTTACGGCGAGGAGGCCGAGGAGTATCGCGACCTGCTGGTGGCGATGCTCGAGCTGCCCAAGCCGTTGATCGCCGCGGTCAACGGCCCGGCCGCCGCCGGCGGGGCAGGCC
>JBGSJY010000498.1:0-1543 GCA_041741515.1 Pirellulales bacterium
GCCGAGCGCGCGGCGCTGACCGGCGAGGGCGTCGAGCGAGGCGTTCGCTGCCGCGTAGTTCGCCTGCCCCGGGGAGCCGAGGGTTGCTGCCGCCGACGAGAACAACACAAACTGCTCTACGTCGGCGAGCGGCGAGGCCGCGTCGAGCGTGGACTCATGGAGATTCCAGGCGCCGATCGCCTTCGGCCGGAGGACGGTGGCGAGCCGCTGGGCATTGAGGTCGCCCAGCAGGCCGTCGTCGAGCACTCCCGCGGCGTGCAGCACGCCGACGAGGTTGGGGAAATCTTTCGGCAAGCGGGCGAGTGCGGCCTCGAGGGACGAGCGGTCCGCCACGTCGCCTTGCAGGCAAACGGCTTGCGCTCCGGCCTCGCGCAATTCCTGGAGGAAGGCTTCGGCTTCCTCGTCGGGCTCACGGCGGGAGAGGAGAGCGACTCCTTCAGCGCCTTGCTTGATAAGCCACCGCGCGGCTTGTCGGCCTAAGGCGCCGAGGCCGCCTGTCACCAGGTAACTCCGGCCGGGGACGGCGGGGCTCTCGGGGGTAGGGGCCGCTTCCTTGTTCGCTTCTCTCATCGACACGACCACCTTGCCGATGTTCTTCCGCAGCGACATGTAGCGGAACGCGTCGGCCGTCTCACTGGCCTTGAACCGCGTCAGCGGGAGCGGGCGATAGACGCCCTCGGCGAAGCGCTGCATCACCTCGGCGTAGAGCCGCGTGACCTGGTCGGGCCGCTCCCGCAACAGCCGGTCGAGGTCGATGGCGAAGTACGACAGGTTGTCCTGGAACGGCAAGAGGCCCAGCTTACGATCCTGGTAGATGTCAATCTTGCCGATCTCGCAGAAACGCCCGTACGCGCGCAACAAACCGAGGCTGGCGTCGATCGCCTCGCCGGGGAGCGAGTTGAGCACCACGTCCACGCCCTCGCCGCCGGTCGCCTCGCGCACCTGGTGAACGAAGTCGAGCGAACGCGAATCCATCACGTGCTTCACGCCGAGCGAGCGGAGCAGGTCGCGCTTCTCGTCGCTGCCGGCGGTTGCGAAGACCTCGGCGCCAACATGCTGTGCGATCTGGATCGCGGCCAGTCCGACGCCACCGGCCGCCGCGTGGATCAGCACGCGCTCGCCCCGTTCGAGCTGCGCCAGCCGCATCAGGGAGTGGTGCGCCGTGAGAAAGACGATCGGGATCGTCGCGCCTTCTTCGTGCGTGACGCCGGCCGGTTTGCGGACGACGGCGTAAGCGCGGGTCGTCGCGTGCGAGCCGAACGCGTGCGGCAGAACGCCGATCGCCTCGTCGCCAACGCAGAGGTGCTCGACGCCCTCGCCGACGGCGGTGACGACGCCCGAGGCCTCAATCCCCAGCGGGACTTCGCCGGGCTTGAGGCCGGGGTAGAGCCCGAGGGCTTTGAGGACGTCGCTGAAGTTGAGTCCCGTGGCATGGATTTCGAGCTCGACCTGCCCCGCGGCGGGGGCGATCCGCGGGGTGGGCCGGTAGGCGAGGGCGTCGAACGAGCCGGCCCGCTTCAGCTCCAGGCGCCAGCTCGACGCG
>JBGSJY010000499.1:0-4567 GCA_041741515.1 Pirellulales bacterium
CTCGCCGCGACCGCCGTGGCTTGGCAGGCGACGGTCGTCTATCAGCTCGACGCTTGCCTGCCGCTTCTGGTAGTGAGCGTTGTCAGCACGCTGCTGGTCGTCGTCGATAAGGCCGGGACGCGTCTGCGGCTGGCGGCCCCGGCGCGCGTTGCGATGGTGATCGCCGGCGTCGCGGGCGTGCTGCTAGCCGGCAACCGTCTGCTCGCCGGGGAGACGGCTTGGCCCCTCTTAGGGACAGTCGCGGCACAAGCCGTCCTGTCGGCCCTGGCGATTCCGCTGACCCGGCGTGACGAGGGGCGGAGCCCGCTCGTGGCGCTGGCGGTCGCGCAAGTCGCTATGTCGGCGCTGCTGCTCAACACGCTGTCGCAGCTAACGCTGCTGCAACGGATTGAGTTGCTCAGCGCCGCCATCGGCCTGGTGCTGGTGGCAACGGGCCTTCTCGGGTGGCGGCGTGAAGCCGACGCCACTGCCGACGGAACCTCCGCCGCGAGAGACGCCGCGACCGATGTGAACCTGTGGTTCGGTAGCCTGTTGGCGACGTTGCCGCTAACGCTGGGACTGCTTGCCTCGCGGCTCTTCGGCGGCGACGCGGCGTGGGTCGCATTGCACGAGGTCGGCGTTCTGGCGATCGGTCTGGGACTCGTCGGCGCGGGGGTGCTCTGTCGCTTAAAGGCGCCGACGCTCGCCGGCAGTGGCGCGCTGGCGGTTTACCTGGCAAGCCTCGTCCTGCTGATGCACCTGCCCGAGCAATTGCAGAGTGTCGCGGTCTATTTGATGGCCGGCGGCGGTCTGCTGTTCGCCGCGGCCGTGCTGCTGAGCGTGTACCGCGACCGGCTGCTGGCCCTACCGGCCCGAATCCGCGAGGGCGACGGGGTGTTCGCGGTGCTGATGTGGCGATGAGGTCCAGTGGTTTACCGACGGACCCTGGGGGTGGCAACGCACGTTATGCAGATGCCGCCCCGAGGAGCCGCTCAAGTTCGCTCAGATCACGGATAACTCGATCCGGCTGACACGACGCGGGAACCTGGGTCAGGCTTTCCATGGTGGCCTCCCCCGTCAAGGTCAAGACGCCCACCGAGCCGGCGGCCTTGGCCAAGGCGATGTCCGTGTAGGGGCGGTCCCCGACCACCATGATCTCGTGGGGACGAAGCTGATGCTTCTCCATGACAAATGTAAGCATCGACGGATTAGGCTTGCCGGCGATCGCGTCGGGCTGGCGACCCGTCGCCGACTCGAGCAGCGCGCACACGGCGCCGCAATCCGGCAGGACGGTCGGCAGATTGGTCGGGCAGACCCGGTCGGGGTGCGTCGCTACGTAAGGAAGCCCCTGCTTCACGAGGTAGGCCGTCCGACACAAGCGCTCGTAAGTAAGCCGCAGGTCGTAACCGACAACGACGACCTCGGGATCGTTGTCATCCGTCAAGAATTCCTCGTCCTGCAAATCGTCCACGAGGCCCGGGGCGCCGAGGACAAAGAGCCTCAGCTTTCCGGGGCATCTGGCTCGCAGCAAGCTCGCGGTCGCTTGGGCCGAAGTGGTCACCTCGATGCCGGGGAGCTCAAGCCCCATCCGCTGCAGGTGACGGTGGTACTCGGCCCGGCTCTTCGAGCAGTTGTTCGTGATGAAGGTGTAACCGATCCCGAGCCGCTCGAGCACCGCCAGGCAAGGGCGTGTTTCGGCGAAGAGTTTATCGCCCAGGTAGATCGTGCCGTCCATGTCGAAGGCGACGTAACGGATAGCCGAGCAGTCGAAGGTCATTGGTAACCGTGGGCTTTGGCGCCCCAACAGAGAGCGAAGAGCAGGGCGCCGATGACGCCACAAACGAAGAACATCGCGAAGCCCGCGTCCCAACCATAGTGTTCGACGAGCCAGCCGATCCCGACGCCGGACGGCGCCGTGCTCAGGTAGCCGAACAACCCCGTCAAACCGACCGCCGAGGCGGCAGCGCGTTTGGTGGCCAGATTCGCGACGCAGATCCCAACCAGACACTGGGGGCCGTAGATAAAGAACCCCGCGACGACCAGCAGGCCAGCGTATACCGGCATCGACGAATTGGGCAACAACCAGAACGCGGCCAGCGCGGCGGTGCAACCGGCCATGTAGACGAGGCACGCCCTGGCGCCCCGCCCGCCAAAGACGTGATCGGTGATCCAACCACTCGACAGCATCCCTAGAATACCGGCCGCCTCGAATGCGGCGATCATCCAGCCGGCGGAAGAAAGCTCTACCCCCCGAGCCTGCTTCAGAAACGTCGGGCCCCAGTCGAGGATGCCGTACCGGACGGCGTAGACGAAGAAGTTGGCCAACGCCAGCAGCCAGATAGAGGGGTTGGACAGGACCATCGTCCGTAGCACCGAGAGCGCACGCTCGCCCTCTTCGGACCCATGGACGACGGTGCCTTCGACCGGCGTCAAACCGAGGGACTCGGGCGTGTCACGGAGAAAAACCGCCAAACCACCGGCGCCGATCAGCGCGATGCCGGCCGGGACAAAGAAGCACAGTCGCCAGTCGATCGGCGATAGATAGCCACAGAGCACGACAACTGCGCCGGCGCCGAGCGAGTGCGAGCTGTTCCACACCGACATCATCGTCGCCAACCGCTGCGGCGGAAACCAGTGGGTCATCAGCCGCGCGCAGGGAGGGAAGCCGATCCCCTGAAACCACCCGTTCGCTGCCCAGAGCACACCGAAGGCAACCACGGAGGAAGCCAGCCCGAAAGCGATGTTGATCACAGCGCAGATCGCCAGCCCGGCGGCCATGAACCAGCGGGCGTTCACCCGGTCGCCGATGATCCCGTTCACGAACTTCGAGACGCCGTAAAGCAACCCGTGCAGGGTCAGGAAGAGCCCGAGGTCACTCTTGGTGAGCCCTAGATGGGTCTCCATCTCCGGCATCGCGACGCTCAAGTTCTTCCGAACGAAGTAGTAGAGCGCGTACCCGATAATCGTCGAGACGAGGATCCGCCGACGCCAGTAGCGATGGGCCGCCGCGTCCGCGCCGGCGGTGGCGGGAGGCGTCATCGTGCGGCCTCGCGGCCGACCTGCTGGACACCGTTTTCGATCAGCTCATCCCACAGCCCGGCGCGGCGCACAAAGTCCAGCACCGTGTACCGACGGCGGAGGTAGTACGCCTTCAAGTGGCTCGACCGCAGCCGCTCGGGGGCGATGCCGATCTGCATTGGCTCTATCGGACAGCCGGCCGATGCCAGCATATCCCGCGCCTCGTTGATGGGGTAGACCTGCTGCTTTAGACGACCGCGTAGCTGATCCCAATCATGGACCGACCGCTCGAGCTCGGCCCGCAATTCGGATCGCGAAACCTGCTTTGCCCGGGTCTCTTCGAGCGCCTTTTTGAGGAGGGCCTGGTCGTCGAAGAGGCCCCGGATCGACGCTTCTTGCTGCGGCCAATCGGGCCACGAATCCACCGCAGAATCGATGGTCAAGCGATCGAGGGGCCGCGTCAGGAGAGATTCGTATAAGTGGAGCGAAGCTAGCGAACCGATGCCCACTTTGAACCCGTGCGACGGCGCGGCGCCGCGGTGGGTGTGGTTTTCCATGTCCCACAGGTGGCTGAACTGGTGCTCCGCGCCGGAAGCGGGGCGGCTTGAAAGCGACGCCTGCATCGCGAAGCCCGTCATCATCAGCGCGACGGTTAGCCGCTGGATCGGCTGGTATTCACCTCGCCGGACCCCGTGCGGGTCCGCAAGCCAATCGCGGAGACGATCCTGCACCATCCCCCAGACCGATGCGTCGATCGAGTCGACACCGACACCTTCGGCCAACAGCCAGTCGGCGCCCGCGGGGCTCTTGGCGAACAGGTCGGCGTAGCCCGACGCGTTGAGCCAGGGCGGCGCGGCGGCGATGACGTCGATGTCGGCGACGACCCCCAGCGGGGCACGACAGTCAAAAGTCTGTTTCGAGCCGAGGTGAGTGATCGACGAGCCGTAGGCGGTGTAGCCGTCCATTGACGCTGCCGTCGCTACGCACAGATAGCGTCGTCCCGCCCGGTGAGCCGCCAATTTCACGACATCGTTGACCGTGCCCGCGCCGATCGCGATCGGGACCGCGTCGGACTCGCTAATACCGGCCTCCGCTTGATCGACCGAGCGTGACTTGGCGTACAGCCCGTCGGTCGAGAAGACGACCGCTTCTTTCTGCAGGACGCCAGCCGCCGCAAGCGACTCCTCAACAGGCCGGCCAGCGACGGCGTAGGTGCTCTCATCGGCGACGACCACCGCCGCCTGATTGGGAAACAGAGACGCAAAGAGACTCCCCGTCTCACGCAAGACGCCACGGCCGACCACCAGCCGTTGGGTGTCACGGGCGGCGTTGAGCGCCTTCTCGACGCGCAGCCGGTCGGCTCTGTCTTCAGTCATCGGCCTTGTTGCGGTTTGCCTTCCGGTAGTACTGTCGCACCGACTCCGCCGTAACTGCGATAGCCCACGACTTTCGGACAGCGGCGGGGTGGGGATAATGATCCCACCAGGAGGTCCGAGTGATGGACGAGCAAGAGGATGGCCGGCGTGTCCGGCGGACGTACGACGAGGCGTTCAAGCGGGAGGCGGTGCGG
>JBGSJY010000500.1:0-3633 GCA_041741515.1 Pirellulales bacterium
GTGCGTGCGAACCCCGTTCTTGGCGGTTGCGCGTGCGCCCTGGTTGGCGCGGCTTCGCGTTGG
Organism: Pirellulales bacterium; assembly: GCA_041741515.1. GTDB lineage: Bacteria > Planctomycetota > Planctomycetia > Pirellulales > Lacipirellulaceae > Botrimarina. The sequence continues at coordinate 64 of JBGSJY010000500.1, forward strand.
GCGCGCTGCAGCCAGCCCGCCGCCATCGCCTCCCCCCCCGGTCGCTTGCCACTCCCGGTCGCCTCCATGGAACCCCGCATGTCCTCGCCACTTGAGTCTGCTAGCGACCGCCGCGAGTTCATCAAGAAGGGGTTGAAGACGAGCCTCGTAACGGGGGCCATCCTGGCGATGGCCGAAAACGTCTTCGCTCAGCAGCGCGACACCGGCGAGGGCGTGCCGAGGCGGCCGCTGGGGAACAGCGGCGCCGAAGTACCGATCATTGCGCTCGGCGGCCACCACATCGGGCAGGTCGGCAAAAAGGACGAGGGCAAAGCGATCCGCCTCATGCACCGCGCGATCGACGAGGGGGTCACCTTCTTCGACAACGCTTGGGACTACCACGACGGCTATAGCGAAGAGCTGATGGGCAAGGCGATCGAGGACCGCCGCGACCGGCTCTTCCTGATGTCGAAGGTTTGTGATCGCGATTACGAAGGCGCTAAGAAGCAGCTCGACGAAAGCCTCCGCCGCCTGCGCACCGACCACCTCGACCTGTGGCAGTTCCACGAGATGGTCTACGACAACGACCCCGACTGGGTGTTCGAGAAAGGGGGCATCCGCGCCGCCCGCGAAGCCTTACAAGCCGGCAAGGTCAAGCACATCGGCTTCACGGGCCACAAGGATCCGAGCATCCATCTGAAGATGCTGGGCAAGCCGCAGCAGTGGGCGTCCGCGCAGATGCCGATCAACGTCTGCGATTATCACTTCCGCAGCTTTCTGCACCAGGTCGCCTCGGAGTGCAACGAAGTCGGTACGGGCGTGATCGGCATGAAGTGTATGGGCGGCGGCGACGGCATCTTGCCCCGCTCGGGTCTCGTTACCGGCGAGGAGTGCCTGAAGTTCTCGTTGTCACAGCCGGTGAGCGCGGTGGTGACCGGCATGCTCAACGACCGCGACCTCGACCAGGCCCTGAGGGTCGTGCGGGGCTTCCAGCCCTTCTCCGCCAGCGAACAGGCGGCCATCCTCACCAGGACCAAGGGCGTCGCCGCCGACGGCCGCTACGAGCTGTTCAAGACATCCAAAGAGTTCGACGGGCCCTACCACCGCAAGCAGCACGGCTTCGCCGTCTGAATCGGGGCGGGTCTAATTCTCGCGAATTTCTTTGCATTCGCGTCACAAATCGTGCGGCCCGGGCGTCCTTGTTGGCGTGATTGAGGCGATCCTCGCGTTGAGCGGGCGCCATAACGCCAACAAGGAGAACGGGCATGGGCCGCACGCTACGTCTTGGAGTTTTCTCGTTCATCCTCGGCCTTGGCGTCGTCGCCCTGGCGGCGGAGCATGGCGCCCGCGTGCCCTCGGAAGGCAAGCCCGCGGTAGACAACCTGGTCAACGGCGAGGTGGTGCGAGTCCTCTCCTCGCAGGACATTGTCGAGAAACTCGACGGCAAGGTCGCCAAGGCGACGATCGTTGAGGTCACGATCGAAGCGGGTCAGAGCGGTCTCGCCCATCGCCACCCAGGGCCGGGCCTCGTCTATGTCCTGGAAGGAGAGTACGAGCTAGGCGTCGATGACAAGCCGACCGAAATTTTCAAAGCGGGCGAGACTTTTTACGAGCCGACCGGCTGTCTCCACCGCGTTTCGCGGAACCCCTCGTCGAAAAACCGCACCCGCCTGATTGCGGTCGTTCTCCATCCGCGAGATGTTACCGAGATCGCCACTCCCGTCGGCAACGGCCACGGCGGCGGCGTTAAGGCGATGCATTGACCTTTCGTCCCACGAGCTTTCCTCCCACCAAGTCGGCAGGAGCGCACGCGATGCCAGACGTTCTGCAAGAGTTGCGGCCCCGGATGATGTCGGTGGCCTATCGGATGTTGGGGAGCGTCGTCGACGCCGAGGACGCCGTGCAAGACGCGTTCCTGCGGCTGCACAGCACGGCGGAGGTCGCCTCGCCGGAAGGCCTTCTCGTTAGAGCGACAACGCAACGCTGCATTGATCAACTCCGCGCCGCGCGCCGCCGTCAGACTTATATCGGCCCTTGGGTTCCCGAACCGGTTGACACTTCGACAGGCGAGCGAAACCAGATGCTGGAGGAATCGCTGAGCCAAGGATTCCTGCTGATGCTTGAGCGGTTGTCGCCGACCGAGCGGGCCGCCTTCGTGTTGCGGACGGTCTTCGACTACGAGTACGCCGAGATCGCCGACATGCTCGGCAAGTCGGAGGCGAACGCCCGCCAGATCGTCAGCCGCGCTAAGACGCGATTGGCAGACGGCATGCCGCGGTTTCGCCCCGAACCCAAGGAGGCGGAGGGGCTCGCCGAGCAGTTCTTGGCCGCTTGCCGTGCGGGGGATGTGAAGCTTGTCGAGCAGATGTTGTCGGACGATGTCGAAGTCCGTTCCGATGGCGGCGGCAAAGCGACCGCCGCGCGTGTTGTCATCCGCGGACCCAAGCGGGCCGCGAAGTTTATGACCGTCGTTCTCCACAAGAAGTTGCGTGACGAGGACATGAAGCCGGCGACCGTCAACGGCGATCCTGGCGTCGTCTTCTTCCGCAACGGCGTAGTGGCTCACATTGTCTCCCTCCATATCGAAGGGGGCGTGAAAGCCATTTACATCACGGTCAACCCCGACAAGTTGACGCGCTGGTCGCTCGTGCAGATCGATTAGCGTCAGACAACTGAGACTCTGCCGGCCGTCACAGAAGAGGCCGCTCGATCGTCTTTGTTGCCGAATAGAGAGATTTCCTGCTTCAAAAAAATCTTCAAACGAACAAGGGGAATGAGATGAGCGCTACAACCACGACGGCGCCGGCGATCAGTGAAATCTACCGCGCCATGCTGGGTGTCGAGCGAGCCATTGGCAAGAGCAGGATCGAACCATCGCTGCGTGAGCTGATCAAACAACGCGTGTCGCAGATCAACGGCTGCGCGTTCTGCATCGAAATGCACTGGAAGGACGCCCGCGAGGCGGGCGAGACCGAGCAGCGGCTCTACAGCCTGCCGGCGTGGCGTGAGTGCCCCTACTACAGCGAGCGCGAGCGGGCGGGATTGTTGCTGGCGGAAGAGTTGACGAGAGTCGCCGACAAGCCGGCGCCGGAAGAAGCCATCGAGCAAGCGCGCGAGCACTTTAGCGCCGAAGAGTTCGACGATCTGCTGTGGGTGATTGCCGCGATCAATACCTGGAATCGCATCAGCATTGGCTCGCGGAAGACGCCGGGTGAGTATCAACCCGCGGGCGCGGCGCATTGAACGAATCGGAAAGACCATTTAGCCCCCGGTCAATGACCGGGGGCTAAGTGTGGGATTCGTCCACCACCCCAACAAACAACAGAGCTCAAAATGAAGATCGTCGTCATCTGCGGCAGCGGGTTGATTGGTAAGCAAGTCGTTAACGGGCTCCGCGAGCGCGGGCACGAGGTTTTGGCGGCGTCGCCTTCGACGGGCGTCAATACACTCACTGCGATAGCCCACGACTTTCGGACAGCGGCGGGGTGGGGATAATGATCCCACCAGGAGGTCCGAGTGATGGACGAGCAAGAGGATGGCCGGCGTGTCCGGCGGACGTACGACGAGGCGTTCAAGCGGGAGGCGGTGCGG
>JBGSJY010000501.1:0-3649 GCA_041741515.1 Pirellulales bacterium
GTCGACACCTACGGCGGCCGCGGCCGGCACGGCGGCGGCGCCTTCAGTGGCAAGGACCCCTCGAAGGTCGACCGCTCGGCGGCGTACATGGCCCGCTACGTGGCAAAGAACCTCGTCGCCGCCGGCCTCGCCGACGAGATCGAGGTGCAGCTCGCCTACGCGATCGGCGTCGCCGAGCCGGTGAGCGTCAACGTCGATACGTTCGGCACCGGCAAGATCGACGACGAGTCGCTGATCCAGCTGATCCGCGAAAACTTCAAGCTCACCCCGCGCGGTCTCATCAAGGAGCTCGGCCTGACCAAGCCCGTGATGGGCGTCACGGCCGCCCACGGCCACTTCGGCCGCGAGCCCGGCCCGAACGGCGAGTTCAGCTGGGAGAAGACCGACAAGGCCAAGGCCCTGGCGAAGGCGGCCGAGTCGATGGCGGTGGCTAGCTGAGTTTAGATTACCGCGGACGACGCGGAGATCGCAAAGAAAGAAGGAAGTGCGAAGGAGAGTCCTTTGCGCTTCTTTTTTTCTTTCTCCGCGTCCTCCGCGCACTCCGCGGTGAAAAAAATGAATCAACGAATCGGAATAGGCGAAGACCGCCACCGCCTCGACCAGCCCGGCACGGGGCCGCTGCGGATTGGCGGCGTCAGTGTGCCGCACGATCGGGGCCTTCTGGGGCACTCCGACGCCGACGTGCTGCTGCACGCCATTACCGACGCCCTCTTGGGCGCGATCGGCGAGCCCGACATCGGGCAGCTCTTCCCCAACCACGACAGCGGCAATCGTGGCCGCGACTCCCGAGACTTCCTCCATTTTGCGATGGAGCGGGTCCGGGCGGCGGGCTACGAGCTGGTGAACCTCGACTGCGTCATCCTGGCGGAGCGGCCCAAGCTGTCCCCCTACAAGGACGCCATGCGGGATGCGATCGCGGGGATTCTCGAGGTCCCCGTTAAGGAGATTTCGCTCAAAGCCAAGACCGGCGAGGGCGTCGGGGCCGTGGGGCGGGAGGAGGCGATCGACGCGCGGTGCGTGGCGCTAGTGGAGCGTGAGGGCGTCGCCTTTTAATCAAGCCCCCTTCGCAATTAGCCCCCGGTCAATGACCGGGGGCTAAATAAGGGGGGGGCTACGTGGGCGGGTCGCCCTGCTCTTTCCTAGACCGCCCCGAAAGCCGTACCCTTACGGATTGTCTGCTCCGCGTTGGTGCGTTGCGATTCGCTTTCCGCGCGTCGTGCGCTGGCGCTGCCGACGGGCCGCGGTCGGGGACGACGCGGCTCTCACACGACGCAAGCGACGACTGATTCCGCATTCCGAACTCCGAATTCCGCAATCTTTTTATGCCTGCCGCCTCGCCCTCGACCGTGTTCAACCCCGCGACGAGCGCCGGTCCGCACCCCACGCTGACCATCTACAACACGCTCTCGAAGAAGAAAGAGCCGTTTGAGACCGTCCAGCAGGGGAAGGTCGGCATCTACCTCTGCGGGCCCACCGTCTACGGCAAGGCGCACATCGGCCACATGGTCGGGCCGGTGCTGTTCGACACCATCAAGCGCTACCTCGGTTACAGCGGCTACGACGTCCACTGGGTGGTCAACATCACCGACGTCGATGACAAGCTCATCAAGGCCGCGGGCGAGCAGGGCATCACGATGGCCGAGGTCGCCGACCTCAACATCCAAGACTACCACGACAACCTCGCGGCGCTGGGCGTCACGCAGATCGACGACTTCCCCAAGGCCACCGAGTGCATGGGCGAGATCATCGACTTTATCGAGGGGCTCGTCTCCAAGGGCTTCGCCTACGAGTCGCAAGGCGACGTCTACTTCGATGTCGCGAAGGACGCCGGTTACGGCAAGCTCAGCAACCGCACCGTCGAGGGGATGCTCGGCGACGGCGGCGGCGCGGCCGACCGCAAGCGCTCGGCCGCCGACTTCGCCCTCTGGAAGAGCGCTAAGGAGGGCGAGCCCTCGTGGGACTCGCCGTGGGGCAAGGGCCGGCCGGGCTGGCACATCGAGTGCTCGGCGATGAGCAAGAAGCTGCTCGGCGAGACCTTCGACATCCACGGCGGCGGCCTCGACCTCGTCTTTCCCCACCACGAGAACGAGATCGCCCAGAGCGAATGCCGCCACGGCAAGCCGATGGTGACCTACTGGGCCCACAACGGACTCTTGCGCAAGGATTCGGCCGCGGGAAAAATCGGTGGCAAGTCGGACCGTCAGGGAGTCGAGGGAGCCTCGTCGTCCCCGACCGAGGGAGAGGCGTCGGGCAAGATGAGTCGCAGCAAGGGCGCCGGCGGCCTGGCCGACCTGATCGCCAAGCAAGGAGGCGAGCGGATCCGCTTCTTCCTGCTCCGCACGCACTACCGCAGCACCGTCCTCTTTAGCGAAGAGGCGATCGAAGAAGCGGCGGTCGGCCTCGAGACGTTCTACCGACTCTTCAAGCGGTTCACACGGATCACGAAGGCCGACTTCTACGCCCTCACGCCCCCCACCAGCCGCGGCGCCAGCACGATCGCCCTCGGCGACGACGCCGCGCTGAACGCCGCCGAGGCGTGCCGCGACAAGTTCATCGCCGCGATGGACGATGACTTCAACACGGGCGGCGCGATCGCCGAGCTGTTCGAGCTCGCCCGGATCGCCAACAAGTACTGCGACGACCGCAAGCTCGAAGAGTCCGCCAACCCCGCCGACGTGGCGACGCTCGAGCTGTTGATGACGACGATCAAGGAACTCGCCAACATCCTCGGCATCTTCCGGGAGGCCCCCCAGCAAGCCGGGGGAGGCGACGAGCTGCTGGCGAAGGTGATGGCCGTCGTCATCGACCTCCGCGCGGGCGCCCGCCAGGCGAAGAACTTCGCCGTGGCTGACGCGATCCGCGACGGCCTCAAGCCGGCCGGCCTCACGATCGAGGACCGCCCCAGCGGCGCCGAATGGACCGGCGGTGGCGAAGGCGCCACCGAAACGGTGATGCAGATGCTGATCGCCCTGCGAGCCGACGCCCGCAAAAATAAAGACTTCGCCACCGCCGACGCCCTCCGCGACAAACTGGCCGCGATCGGCGTGACGATCGAGGACCGCGCGGGCGGCACGGAGTGGAGCGCTAAGTAGCACTTCTATTTTTAGCCGCAGATGGACGCAGATGAGCGCAGATGTCTTTCGCACTGCCAACTCGAAACGGGTAGCAGGGCGATTAGCATCTGCGTTTATCTGTGTTCATCGGCGGCTCCCGTCCTCAAGCCTGTAGCCTCAAGCCTCACCCCGTGCGTATCCTCGGCGTTGACCCCGGCCTGAACACCACCGGTTACGGCGTCATCGACGCGTCGCGCGGCGGGGTGCGGCTGGTGGAGGCGGGCGTCGTCCGCGGCACGAAGGGCAAGTCGCTCGCCCATCGCGTCGGCGAGATCCACGCCGGGATCGCCGAGGTGATCGCCGCCCTGCAGCCCGAGGCGATGGCGGTTGAAGAGCTCTACTCGCACTACGAGCGCGTGAAGACCTCGATCCTGATGGGCCACGCCCGGGGCGTCATCGTCCTGGCGGCGACGCAGGCCGAGGTGCCCGTCACCCACTACGCGGCGACGCAGGTTAAACGCATCCTCACCGGCGCCGGCCGCGCGCCGAAGGCGCAGATGCAGCTAGCGATCCAGCGCGAGCTGGGCCTCGCCGCC
>JBGSJY010000502.1:0-4074 GCA_041741515.1 Pirellulales bacterium
GCCGCCGATGGTCACCCTCGGCGCCACCGGCATCCGCACCACGCGGCTCGCCCAGGGGACCGGCGTCGCCGGCGGCAATCGCCAGTCGAACCAGACGCGCCTCGGCTTCGAGAAGTTCGTCTCGCTGATCCACCACGCTTACAACCGCGGCGTCCGTTTCTTCGACCTGGCGGACCTCTACGGCACGCACCTCTACTTCCGCGAAGCGCTGCGCACCATTCCGCGCGACGAGGTGACCATCCTCAGCAAGCTCTGGTGGCGCTACGACGGCCCCGAGGCCAACACCTCCGCCGCGTTCCGTGAGCAGGTCACCACCAGCGCGCTTGAGCGGTTCTGTCATGAGCTCTCGACCGACCGCGTCGATATCGTCCTCTTGCACTGCTTGATGGACGCCAAGTGGCCCGAGCAGATGAAGCCCTACCGCGCCGCGCTCGAAGAGGCCAAGACGCGCGGGCAGGTGCGGGCCGTGGGCGTCTCGTGCCACGACTTCGGCGCGCTAAAGACGGCGGCCCAGACCGACTGGGTCGAAGTCATTCTCGCCCGCACCAATCCCGAAGGCGTGAAGATGGACGCCCCGCCCGCCGAGGTCGAGGCAGTCCTCGCCGACGCCCACGCGGCCGGCAAAACGATCATCGGCATGAAAATCATCGGCGAAGGCCAGCTCGCCGACGATCGCGACCGCTGCATCGCCTACGCCCAAGCCCACGCGTGGCTCGACGCGATGACCATCGGCTTCGAGAAGCCCGAACAGATCGACGACATCCTGCGGCTCTTAGCGAAGCACCCCGCGGCCAACGCCTAACAAGCGGTCCGCCACTAGATAACGATCGCATGGGAGCCGGGAAGCTTCAGCTCCCGGAGGGAACGAGGTACCCACTCCCCTCCGGGAGCTGACGCTTCCCGGCTCGCACGACGTCGTTTCTGCGGGAAGACGCGGCACTCTGCCCCGCCCCCTCAACCGCCGCGGCGCTCTGTGCTACGTTGCTGCGCAGACCCTCAGAATACCCCGCACGCCCCCTCCCGAAGGAACGCCCGCTATGAGCGTCACCCCCGATCAAATGCAAGCCTTCTGCGCGACCGTCGTCCGCGGCCGCGAGGCAAACCCCGACCTCTCGCTGAACGACTACCTCGCCGACGTGCCCCGGCTCGACTCGCTCGCCGACGTGCCGCGGGGAACTGTCGTCCTCGTGCGCGGCGACACCGACGCCAAGCCCGGCGCCCAGATCGGCGAGGGCGATATCCGTCTCCGCGCGATGGTCGACACCCTCAAGTACGGCCAACAGAAGGGTTGGATCCAGGTCGTCTTCGGCCACATCGGCCGCGAGCCCGAGAAGTCGCTCGACAAGGTCGCCAAGCGCCTCGGCGAGCTGCTCGGCTGCAATGTGCCGATGGTCGAGGACTGGCTCGACGAGTCGACGATGACCGTCACCACCGCCGTGACCGAAGCCATCCACGCCGCCCAGCCCGGCGACGTCATCGTCCTGCAGAACACCCGTAAGTACGACATCGAGCGCGTCCTCTGGAAGGCGAAGCCCGAGCAGCTCGCCGAGCTCGCGCCGAAGCTCGCCAAGTTCGCCAATGAGCTGGCCGAGAAAGTCGGCACGGTCTACGTCCACGAGGCGTTCAGCGCCGGCTCGCTCGACGCCTCGAGCGTCGCCGTCCCCGCCGCCATGCAGCGCGTCGCGCTGGGCAAGTACGCGGCCGGCGAGTTCGACGGCCCGATGCAGCAGTGCCTCAAGGCGGCGCTCGCCGTCTTTAGCGGCATCAAGATCGACAAGCTCGACGACATGGAGGCGATGATCTCGCGCGGCACGATCAAGCAGATTTTCGCGTCGGGCTCGCTCGCGATGGCGATCCGCAAGGCGATCGGCGACCTCGACGGCAAGCCCGTCTGCCTCGGCGCGGCCGAAGACCCCGCCAACGCCAAAGCGCCCTGGTACATCCCCCCGGCGCGCGTCGCGCAAGCGAAAGAAATTGTCGCCGACGGCCGCGAGAAGGGCATCACCTTCACCGTGCCCTGCGACTCGGTCATCGAGGACGGCACGGCCAAAGACGAGCTCTCGCCTAGCGACCAGCAGTTCGACATCGGCCCCAAGAGCATCCAGCACTTCCACGACGCCGTCACCAAGTTCATCGAGACCGCCCCCAAGGGCTCGGTCGCGTTCCACAACGGCGTCTTCGGCATGTTCGAGGACCCGCGGTTCGAGAACGGCACCAAGTCCTGGGTCCCCGAGCTGAAGCGGATGCAGGACGCCGGAATCAACGTCTACGTCGGCGGCGGCGAAGGGGGCAAGGCCCTCGAGCAGTACGGCCAGGAGAGCTGGGTCACCCACAACTTCACCGCCGGCGGCACGGTGCTGAACGCCCTCGGCAGCGAGCCGGTCCCCTACCTCGTCGCGCTCCGCGAAGCGGCGAAGGGGTGAGGCGCACGGACCTGCTAACGATCAACTACGAAGGCCGTCGTCGCAATTGCGACGACGGCCTTCGCTCAATAGGCGAGCGTAGCGAGCCGTAATTCCCCTCCCTTTCAGGGAGGGGCTAGGGGAGGGTTGAGAATCTCAAGGGAAGTCAGACTCCTTGTTGAGTTGGTGGGAGGCGTCTCCGACGCCGATTGCGCGCAGCCAGCCGGTTCGTGATGGATACCGTAGTCGGAGTCGGAGACGCCTCCCACAAACATTGCGCCACGCTAATTCAGTGCCGCTCTTAACGGATGCCGCTGCGATAATGGACGCGTATCACCCTCCCCTAACCCCTCCCTAAAAGGGAGGGGGATAAGCGCGCTAGCGGCAATCAGTATGCAACGTGAGTCCGACACCTCCACAACCTCCGCCGACCCGCTGGTCGTCTCCTACCTCTCCGTCCGCCGCGCGGTCGGCGTCACGGGCCTGCTCCTCCCCCTGCTCCTCTGGCCCGGCGCTTGGCTGGTCTTTGGCGTGCCGCTGCAAGACAACATGAGCGCCTACTACCACACGCCCGCGCGCGACGTGTTCGTCGGCGCCCTCTGCACGATGGGCGTTTTCCTCTGGTGCTATCGCGGCCACGACTGGATCGAAAACTGGTCGGCCAACGTCGGCAGCGTCGCGGCGCTGGGCCTCGCCCTCTTCCCGCTCGACGCCGGCAAGGACCCGCTCGCAGCGCAGTCGTGGGTCGGCTACCTCCACATGGCGCTGGGCGCCGCATTGTTCCTGACGCTCGCCTTCTATTCGCTGGTGCACTTCCCCAGCTACCACTGGCCCGACTGGCGCTGGCTCAATTCGCTCGTGCCTAATTGGCTGAGGGAACGGTCGCAACAAACGGCTGAAGAAGAACTTGAACCGCACGAACTCGAACGCAACCTCATCTACTGGGCGAGCGGCCTAGTGATTCTTACCAGCATGGCGGCGATGGGCGCCTACCTCGTCCTGCCCGCTTGGCTCAAGGCCTACTTCAACGCCTATCACTTCCTCTTCTGGATGGAGTGGATCGCCCTCTGGGCGTTCGCCGCCGCGTGGCTCACCAAGGGCCGGGCGATCGTCGCCGACCTGGCCGTCGCGGCCCTGGCATTGCCGACGGAGTTCTTGAAGCGCCACGCGGGGCGAAGGCGATGACGCCGGGGCGGCGCTGGTCGGTGATTTGGTTATTGAACCACAAAGGACACGAAGGTCACGAAGAAGTCGGGCATTAGAGACGGCGCCGTAGGGTGCCGATGCAATCGCACCTTCCAAGCTCGCACCAAGGGGCTAACGACCACCCTTAGGAACACGGGGGGATGCGATTCCACTTCGCTGCATGGCACCCTACGAGCTCGGGGAGATTACCTGCCCGGCAAGATTAGGCGCTGCGTAGTACGACATCCTTCGTCGCAGTTGGTGTCCCACGGGAATCTCAATTCAGCGTCGGGCCAGAGACACTGCAGCGCCGGAAATTCTTTTGACTTGTAGAACCACAATGCGTACTGCGATAGCCCACGACTTTCGGACAGCGGCGGGGTGGGGATAATGATCCCACCAGGAGGTCCGAGTGATGGACGAGCAAGAGGATGGCCGGCGTGTCCGGCGGACGTACGACGAGGCGTTCAAGCGGGAGGCGGTGCGG
>JBGSJY010000503.1:0-1840 GCA_041741515.1 Pirellulales bacterium
CCAGACGCTCGAACAACGAACGGGCGGCGCCTTCCATCAGCTGTCCTCACGGCGGGAGTGGGCGAAACGCCCCACACTAACCCGCCAACTTAAAACGCGCTAGGCCGCCCGGATTGCCCAGAGTGCGCGCTGGCCCTGGCAATCATCCGTCGACAATTGGGTGGGCGGGGACCGCATGCCACCTGGACAGCTCACTATACGTCAGGCCACCGGCGGCAGTAGCACCTCAGCACGGCGAGGCAGCTGAGCAAGCGCCAGGCCGATCACAGGCGGCTGCTTCTTAGGCTTCCGCGACGTCGGCGATCACGCCTGCCGTGTGCTGGTGGCCCCTGCTGGGTGAAACGTTGGAGCTATAGGATTGGCCCCCATCATTAGGCGGCGCCAGCGTCCCCGTAACTGTACGGCTCAATCGTGATGTATCTCACGTCCGCGACTAGGTCGGGAGTCAGATGGTGTCGCGAGTCCATCGTCCCGGGGAAGATTGAACGCTTTCCCCGGTTTCTGACGCCCAGCTCCGACTCCTCGTGATCATCGCTTGCGTGTCTATCGATGCGATTTTGTCGGCCCTCCGCTCGAGTTCCGTTAGATGTGTCGAGACGCTAAGGCGCCTGAAGCTTTCGAGCTTCATCAGTCTCTCCGAGTTTAGTAGCTGCTGCCACACGAGATTCTTCGACGGCGACCCAGCAGGGACGGCCGTTTATGGCGGCTCGATGTTAACGCCACCGAGCCCCTCGGCACTCAAGGCCGTCAACCGGTCGCGCAGTATCCCCTGCGACACTCAAGTGGCGTTCTTGGGTCTGTTACCATTTAGCTGCTGCTCCGTGTGATTAGTGATCGTTGTCCTGATCGTCTTGTCACACGGACATTTGAGACGGGCGAACGCTTTGTCTTTTGCAATTCGATCTGTGATCTCAGCTTCGATCCGCCTGACGATTTCTTTCTCTAGTGGGGCTGGACTCTCCCTTACCGAACGCTCGTAAACTTCGATGATCGTTTCGGTTAACAGTGGCGAGAGCGCGTTCTTGCGGCCGCCCTTAGATTGTGCCTCGTTGGCTACCAACGCGTTGTGCACCCAGGGCAGCAATTCCGCTTGTTCGATATCGGCCGCCAGCGTGCCGACGCGTAGAGACCTAAACAGTTCAAAGTAAATTCTGCGCGGACGCAGCACGTCGGACGTCGACGCTTCCCTCTCGGACTTCTCTCGCAGCATCGCGAAAATGTCATCGGGAACGGTATCGGGGAATTGATGGTAGTAGTAAGCCGTCTCGGGATCGATCTGGGCTAGCATTTCGATGTACTGACGCACAATCGCTAGATCTTTCAATCCTTGCCAGGCATTCCGCACCGCCATGAAGTTGGCGACGGTTTCGGTGGTAGTGTCTCGTTCGGTGGCAGTCTCTGGTTCGGTGGTAGTCTCTTGTACGGTGGTAGTCTCTTGTACTAGCTGACAGATGCTTGGCAACCAGTAGCTGCATCGATCTGGACCGACTCCCATCACGACCTCGCCGGAGTCGGACATTTCTTGCTCACGCTCGGGTGGCCGGCTGGGCCCCTGTTGAGCGACATTGTCCACGGAGTTCGGTTGCTCGTCATCGTGTTCGACCACCGGTCGGCAGTAGGGCAATACAACCGATTCGAATCGCTGCTGCAACTCGTCAAGAATTACCTTGCCCGGCTTCATGGCCTCCGGGGTTGTTCGCCTGCGATAGCCCACGACTTTCGGACAGCGGCGGGGTGGGGATAATGATCCCACCAGGAGGTCCGAGTGATGGACGAGCAAGAGGATGGCCGGCGTGTCCGGCGGACGTACGACGAGGCGTTCAAGCGGGAGGCGGTGCGG
>JBGSJY010000504.1:0-3095 GCA_041741515.1 Pirellulales bacterium
GCGGGCCTGGGCCGAGGTGGCGCCGGGCGCGAGCGCGGCGTGACCCGCCTCGTAGGCGGCGATAGAGAGCGTCTGTTTCAGGAAGATCATCGAGCAACACTCGATGGTCCCGAGCAGCAGCAGTATGAGCACGGGAAGGCAGACGGCGAACTCGGTCGCCGCGACGCCACGTCGCGCTTGGGGAGGGTGCTTTTGCACAGCGGTCTTGCCGATTGCGGTAGCTACGGGGGCGACTAGACTTTCGTCGTGGAGGGCCGGGTGTCGTCAGGCCTCGCCGACGGATCGAGCCGCTCAATCACGCGGTTGAAGTCTTCCGCAACCTCCTGCCAAAAATCGTCGCTTCGCACATTGATCTTGGCGGGGATCTCTCCCGCGGCGAGCGACTTGGCGGCGTTCTTGAGCCGCATCATCGGCCCGGTGAAGCGGCTGCTCAGTCGCAACGCGTCGTAAACGAAGACGGGCGCCAAGCACACCAGCACCAGCAGCGGCGGCCCGAAGTCGTTGAACATCCGCTGGAGGTGCGTCGACACGGGCGAGAACGGGTCGCTCAACCACATGATCCCGAAGATGAGCAGCGTCGCCACGACGATGAAGATCGCCCAATGCAGGACGAGCCGCCGAGCGAGAGCGCCCTGCACTTCGGGATCGTAATAGGGACGGCGGCGTGCGTTCATCACGGACGGCTCCAGCAAGTGCGGACCCGGCGCCTCGAAAGCCGAGTGGCGCCTACCCTATGAATAGGTCACGCCCGACATGCCGGCTTCCGCCACAGCCCAAACGCCCGGCCATCACGCCCGCACAACCGTCACGAGCGGCCTTAGCTGCCTCGCCGCGTGGCGCCCCCTCGCGTTGTCTGCCGTCGTTGGCCGATAGCTGGATTGGAACGGTCAGGCGGCCGGCAGCTCGGCGAAGTTCTTGAGGATCCGCAGCCCGACCGCCTGGCTCTTTTCGGGGTGAAACTGGGTGGCGAAGAGATTGCCGCGCCAGACGCTCGAGCAGAACGGCCCGCCGTAGTCGGTCTCGGTGGCGACCACCGACGGGTCGTCGTTGACGACGTGGTAAGAGTGAACGAAGTAGAAGTAGGCGCCCTCGTCGATACCGGCAAAGATCGGCGGCCGCCGGGCGAACCGGACCTGGTTCCATCCCATGTGCGGCACTTTTAATTCCGGGGCGATGTCGAAGCGCACCACCTTCCCCGGCAGCACGCCGAGGCCGCGGTGCTCGCCGTCCTCGTAGCTCCAGTCGTACAGCATCTGCAGCCCAAGGCACACTCCCAGAAACGGCCGTCCCGAAGCAATGAAGTCCTTGAGCGGCGCTTCGAGGCCCTGGCTGCGAACCGCGGCCAAGGCGTCCGCCGAGGCGCCGACGCCCGGAAGGATCACCCGCTGGGCTCGGGCGATGTCGTTCGGGTCGGACGTGATCACCGCGGCATGGCCGACCTTCTCCAGCGCCTTCTGGACGCTGCGGAGATTGCCCAGTCCGTAATCGACGATCGCGAGCAAGGGAGGCGGTGAGGCTTGAGGTGTGAGGTTGCAGGGTGGCGCTATGAAGCGCCCCTAAGGGACCCTGATTCTCGCCCGCGGTTCGCCCCAAAGCCAGACGGCATCCCCTTCCTGACCCCTGACCCTCTGACCCCTGACTCCTGCCGCGTTAGCGGGTAGCCCCGGTTCTTGAACCGGGGTGGCAAAGCCACAAGAAGCCCCAACAGGCGGCTCTCGAACCCTTCGACGGGACACTCTCACCAGGGCTTCTTGTCGCCTGCGGCGACCCAGGTTCAAGAACCTGCGCTACCCGCTGACCCCTGACTCCCGCCGCGTCAGCGACGCCGCACCGTTTCGGGATACACGACCAGCTCTAGCCGACGGTTCTTCAGGCGGCCCGCTTCGGTGGCGTTCGAGACCAGCGGGTGGTTAGCGCCCTGGCCGACAGTGAAGAGCTGTGCGGCCGGCACGCCCGTGCGACGCAGGGCGTCGTACGCTGCCGTCGCCTGGGCGACCGAGAGGTGCTGTGCTGTGGGGAACTGGGCCGAGGCGACCGGCGCCCCGTCAGTATGACCCTCGATGCCGATCATGTGGCCGGGGTAGGCCTCGATGAGCTGCGTGGCGACGTTGGTGACCAGCTGCTCGCCGGTCGGTTGGAGCTGCGCCGAGTTGGTGTAGAAGATCTGGTCCGCCGGCAACGCGACCCGGATCACGTCGCCGTCTTGACGAATATCGACGCCCGTCAGGCCGCGGAGCTGGATCGGTTGCAGGAGCGAGCTGTTAGGCGCGAAGCCAATCGTCCGGGCCTGCATTTGGGTCGACGCAAGCAACTCCTGCGTGCGGTTGCGCAACTCTGAGTTATCGGTCTGCGTCGCGGCGAGCTGGTCGGCCGTGGCGCGGAGTTGGCCCTGCGTGGCGGTCACTTGATCGCCTAGCAGTTGCACCTGTTGACGCGATTGGGCCAGCAGCGATTCGAGCTCTTGATTGTCGCGGTCGAGCTGATCGGCACGACGCTGCAGGTCTTGCTCGCGTTGGGCGATCTGCTGCTGCTGTTCGGGGCTGAGCGAAACCACCTGAGGCTGCCCCGCCGCCGAGCCATTGGGCCGGAACACAACCCGACCGCAGCCCGTTGCGAACAACAGGAAGAGGCACAGGCAGGGAACCGACAATCGCGCCATGACGCTCGGGGGGGCCGACGGCGAACGAACGAGCGGCGGGAGACTAGCAACCACTCGCCGGGGGGCCAAGAGAGGCTTTGAGGCGACAGGCTTGAGGATTTGTGATAGCACCCGTCCTCAGGCCTGTAGTCTCAAGCCTCACGACGCGAAGCGTCTTATGTAGTTGCGGCGGCCCCACATCGGGGCGTGCGGCTGCCAGCCCATCCGCCGTAAGAAGCGGTCGGAGAGGCGGCGGTTCGAGGCGTCGCACAACAGCGCGCGGGCTCCTTTGATGGCGGCGATCTCGTCGAGCACCGCGAGGGCGGCCCGCAGCGTCGCGTAGCTGGCGCCAGCGGTGCAGGCGACGTAACGCAACGCCAGAAACTCGTCGTGGCCCCGCGGCTGGTTGTAGTACAGCCGGCAGCGGTCCGGGGCACCGGCCGGACGCCAGGCGTCC
>JBGSJY010000505.1:0-4420 GCA_041741515.1 Pirellulales bacterium
GCTTAAGGACCTCCCGCTGTGGTGCTTCCACGGCGACGCCGACGGGGCGGTCCCCGTCGCCCGCTCGCGCGAGATGATCTCCGCCATCAGCGCCGCGGGCGGCCGGCCCATCTACACCGAGTACCCCGGCGTCGATCACAACAGCTGGACGCAGACGTACGACAGCCGCTACCTGTGGGACTGGATGTTCGCCCAGCACCGCTGACGCTTTGACGCTTTGAGGCTTGAGGGCTGTTGGGCAACGCGGTGACGCCCAGCAGCGCAACGCTCAGGACTCAAGTCTCAAGCCTCACGCGCCCGTCGCGTAGCCGTCGATACGCGTTCCCTGCCAATCTCTCCAGCGCGCCGGCCGTGTCGCGGGGGCGGACGTGAAGCGTTGCGGCGGGTCGGTGGTGGGCGCCCCAGTTGAGCTTGTAGGGCTCGTCGCCGCGGAGCAGATCGACGCGCGTGCGTCCCGCCGCCAGGGCGGTGCGGGACGAATCGAGCTGCAGCAGGTGGCCCGCTTCTAGCTCGACTCCAGCCGGCGAGATGCCGCCCTGATAGACATAGAGCGAAGCGCTGTCCTGCAGCACGTAGTCGATCGCGGCGGGCCTGCCGTCGATCTCGAGCAGCGCCAGTCGCAAGTTCCCTGCCGCCAGCAGCCGCTGGCTGGCGAGCTGGTGGAACCGGTTGAAGCGGTCGTCGTCAAACACGCCGACGTAGCCTAGCGAGGCGCGACGCTCGTGGTGCAGCTTCACGAGCAAGGGCCACAGCTCGGCGCGGTCGGCTTCGGAGGCCGCGACGCGTACAGCGGCGCGGCCCGTCTCGAACCAATCGCGCTCCCAACGCCGCAACCGCTTGCGGCGATTCTTTGAAAGGGTCACTAGGTAGTTGTCCCAGGTCGGCTCGGCGCCGGCGGGCGCCATCTCGACCAGGAAGCTGCCACATTCGTCGATGCGCTCGGCGTCGAGACCCGCCTCGACGAGCAGCCGTTCGAGGTGGTTCATCGCCCGGTCATCGGCGTCGATTGATTCCAGGCGTATCCGTCGCCAAACCTGCCCTGCGTGGTCCGCGAGCCATTTGGCGACCGCCGTGACCACCGCCGGCTCATCCTCGGGCGATCGGCATAGCAGCGTGGGATGATCCGTCGCCGCGCGGCCGTCGCCGAGGAACCGCAACGTGCCGCCCGCTAGGGCACTTCGCCGCGAGTACCACGGCGCGAGGCCGATGAGCCCGCCCACGTCGTCCCGAACGGCGAGTGTCGTCAACTCGCAGTGGGGGTCTTCCTCGCCGAACGTCTCCCACCAGCTCACCAGCCAGTCGGGCGACTGCATTGGCGAGGGCAGCGCGAGCGTGCGCCATTCACCGTCGAGACGGCGGAGGGCGCCGAGCGTCGTGAGGACTTCGAGTGGCATACGGCGTGGGTGGTGGTGAGCTTTCGGTGGCGCGCTCAGGTAGCTGACGCTTTCCGGCTCGCAGGCGGACGGAATGGTTGGCGATGCGGTACTCGCTTCATGCGAGCCGGGAAGCGTTAGCTACCGGAGCTGCAGCGCGTCAAACCTCCACCAACTCATGCGCCGCGAGCGCCGCGTCGTGCTCGATGTCGAGCAAACGGAACCCGTCGGGCTCGCTCGGATCAAGCACAAATGTGATCGGATAGGTCCACTGCTCTTTCTCTTTGCCGAAGAGCTTGCCGGCGTAGCGGTCGAGCCGCGCGACGAACTGCTTGAAGTGGGCCGCGGCGCCCTCCACGTCGATGCTCCGGCACGCTCTGCTGAAACGCCGACGCAGCACGTAGTTGCCCGTGTGGACGTTGAGACGGCGGCGGGCGCGGGCGTTCTTGTGCTCGGTCGAGAGCGATACGTTCAGCCCGTCGAGGTTCTCGACCCGGTGCGGCGCCAGCTGCGGCCACGTGATGAGCTGGCCCGGCTCGGCGTCGAAGACCAGTGCGTACCGGTCCCAGTCGGGGTCGTACGGGACTTCCTCCGACCACTCGCCGGAGCAGACCTTCTCGAGCACCAGGCCCGACGCAAAACGCTGGTCGAAGTGCGGGTAGACCCACACGCGCTTGCGGCCGCGGACGTGCCACAGCATGTTGACCGGCATGTCGACGTGGTACGGCACCCACGCGTCGGGCGAGCTGATCAGCAGGTTGGCGGTGCGGTCCTGAGCCACAAAGTGCGCCGCGTTCTGCTGCAGCTCGTCGTAGAGCGAGTTGACGACGTCGGCGTAGGCGGGCTGGCACGACATCATCCGTCGGCAGTTGATCCAGAGGTGACCCTCGCGGACCATCTGGACCAACTCGGCCCCGGGAACGCCGTTGCGGTCCCCCTCGCGCCAGTCGAACTTGTCTTTGGTTCTGCCCATCGTGTTGATGGACAGGTGCTCGGCCGGGTGCGAGTCGAGGATCGCGGCCAAGGCGTCGTCGGTAAAGAGCCCCGTCTCTGCGAGCCGGTGCTTGGCCACGATCACGCCCCGCTCAAGGGCGTCAAAGTCTTGCGGCTGCCAGTCGACGAGTAACGGATCGGCCATGACGGGCGGTGGGTGCTAAGGAAGAGGCGAGATCGCCGACCCTCTGCACAGCAGAGAGTTCTCAACCCTAGCTTTTCATCCCCCCGGGGCCGCACGAGGGCCGCCGGCCCCGGTCGATGAGGAGCCGTCAATTCCGTTACATCAGGGAGGACCCCCCCAGCCGCGGGACTGCGCCCGAGTGGCTCACTCCGCCGCGGCCAGCGGCTGGGTGGTGGCTTCGGACACGGCATAGGCCATGCGTTTGATGGCCTCGGTGACGTCCAGGTCGATCGAGCTTTTGTCGGCCGTCTTGCTCACCACGTTAGCGATAGCGGCGGTGATTGCAGTAAGGGCCGGCTTCTGGTCCGCGGGGCTGATCTCCTCCGCGGCGCTGACGCCCTTCTGCAGGTCGTTGAAGAGCGCCAGGATTCCCTCCCGGTAGAGCTGCGGCTCGTTCGTGAGGCCCGTCGTGACCCGGCGCGAGAGCTTCCCACGAGCGCCGATGAAGCCGATGCCTGCTTGGATCTGCATGTCCTCGAACTTCTCGGCAATCTCGGCCTCTTCCTTGCCGACGGCCGACGCCAAGTCGATCGCCGCCTTGGCGATCGCCGGGCCGTAGTCCTCGCCCGGCTTGGCGTTGAGCTTCTTGAGCTGGGCGAGGAGGGCGGCCCGGGTTTCCAGCGAGAGGGTGTCGTCCGAAACACGCTTCGCCAGCCCTTTGACGAACGCCCCCTTGGGGCCCGGCGTCTGCATGTTGGCGATCGCCGACGCGGTGCGGGTGAAGACCCATTCGCGCACCTCGGGGGTGAAATCGCCTTCGAGCTTGTCCACTGTCAGCACGTTGTAGAGCGTCACCATAAGATTCTTCTTCTGCTCATTCGGCAACTGCTCGTAGTACTTGGCGTGCCGTTCCAGACCCAGCAGCGCGCCGACCAGCAGGTAGTTGGGTGAGCGGGGGTTCTTGATCGAGGCGCTTGTCAGCGCGCACAGCAGGTCCGTCGCGGTGGCGGAGGGGACCGGCGCCTGGCCCCCAGCGGGATACTTGTCGTCGAGCTTGCCGAGAATCAGCAGCGCGTTGTAGCGGACGCTGGGGTGGTACTCGCGGCCGGCGGCGACCCGCTTCGCGAAGTCGAGCGCTTGCTGGTGGAGGTACTTCTGCGTCGCTGGGGGGGCGGGATAGAGGTAGTATTTGAACAGGTCGCTCTGCAGCTTCTCGAGCTCGGCAAGCCCCTCGGGTGAGGCCTGGGTCATCGAAGGGAAGAAGGCCTTCTCGATGTAGTCCTTGAACTCCTGAGCGTCGCCCTGCCCGCTCTTGACGTACCGGCGCGCAATCACCCCCTTCGTCGACAGGCGGCTGTCAATCGCGTCGGACTTGTACCGCTGGGCCGTGGCCGGCGTCGCGGCGGCGAAGGTCGCGAGCGTAAACAGCCCGAGGAGGGGGCGCGCAAGCTGAGCGACGGAGGGATAACGCATGCCTATCGGTTCCGGTTCAGGCGTCTGCCGGGCGTCGGACGCGAACGCACCTAAACGCCGGCGGCAAAAGGGCTTGGGGGGCCGCCACGCGGGGCGCGGAGGTCCACTGCCACACTAGCAAGCAGCCCGTGAAAGTGTCAACTTTCCGGGGGGGAAGCCGTCGTAAGGGCGATCCCCGGACCGCACAACCCCCGCTACCCCGAAATCGATGCCCCAGCCGTGGGCGGTAGCCCCCGGAGAGCGTCGGGTACCCGCTTCTCTCCTTGGACTTACGTCTCCCGGCTCAGCGTGAACCTCGAAGTTCAAGTCTCTTTCGTTCCCCACCCCATGACACTGCTCTACAGCGACCCCCGTTTCCGGGACCACGAGACGGGCGGCCACCCCGAGTGCCCCGCTCGGATCGAGCAAGTCGTCGCCCGGCTCGAGCGGGGGGGGCAGCTCGGCCGCTGCGTCCGGC
>JBGSJY010000506.1:0-2203 GCA_041741515.1 Pirellulales bacterium
CCGGTGGTGTTCTGGGGCGGCCTGCCGCGGAGCTTGCCGGGCCTCCAAGGCGCCGCCGACGCGCAGCGCTGGAGCGACTTGAGAAAGCGGTTCGACGCGGCGGTGAAGCGACTCGACGGGAAGGTTCTCGAGGGCGACGACCTCCCTGCCCTGCTCTCCCAAGCGGGAGTTCGCTCCGAACGCTGGTCGATTGAGTACGGCATCGGCTTCCTGCGCCGGCAGCGCGACGACGGCGTCGTCTACCTACTCTCGAACCAGCGCGACAAGCCGCTCGACGCGTGGATCGAACCCGAGGTCCCATCGGACGGCGCCGTGCTGATGCACCCGGGGACGGGCCGCCTCGGCGCCGCCGCGCATCAGCTCACCGGCGAGCACCACCGCCGCGTGCGCGTGCAACTCGAGCCGCAGGAGACCGTGGTGCTGCTTATGACAGCCGACCCTGTCAATGCCGAGCCGTGGCGGTACCACGAGGCGGCCGGAGAAGCGACAACGCTTCACGGATGGTCGGTGACGTTCCTCGACGGCGCACCGGAGAAGCCGGCGCCCTTCGATTCGGCCGACCCGCGGCCGTGGACCGACACGAACGATGCGCCGGCCGAGTCGTTCGCGGGGACGGCGCGTTATGCCTGCGAGTTCGACGCGCCTACCTCGGCCGAGCGTTACCGGCTCGATCTCGGCGAGGTCCTCGGCAGCGCGGCGGTGCGGCTCAACGGCCGGGAACTCGGCGTGCTCCTTGGACCGGCGTTCGCAATCGACCTCGATGGTCTCCGGCGGACCGGCAATCGGCTCGAAGTCGATGTCACGGGCGTCGCCGCCAACCGCCTCCGCGACCTCGACCGCCGCGGCGTCGTGTGGCGGATCTTTGAAGACATCAATATCGTTGGCATCGACTACAAGTCGCTCGACGCGTCGCCATGGCCGGTCCACCCGCTGGGGCTGCGTGGGCCGGTACGGATCACGCCGCTGGGCGATGATTGAAATACTTCCCCCCGACTCCTCTCGCTCGACTCGCTTCGCTATGAACATGAAACACCTTGCACTGCCGCTCTTGCTCCTGCTGGCAAGCGTCTCGACGGCGGCGGAGCCGCTGGTCGTCTCGATCGACACGAAGTCGTCGCGTCCCGAGATCCACCCGTTCATCTACGGGCAGTTCATCGAGCACCTGGGGCGTTGCGTTTACGGCGGGATCTGGGCCGAGATGCTCGAGGACCGCAAGTTCTACTTCCCAATCACGGCCGACTACGCGCCGTACAAATCGCTCACCGAGACCGACTACCCGGTGGTCGGCGCGTCGCCCTGGCAGATCGTCGGCGATCCGGCGGGCGTGACGATGCAGACCGAGAACGCCTTTGTCGGCGACCAGACGCCGCAACTGGCGCCGGGCGCGGCGATCCGGCAAAACGACCTGGGAGTCGTCTCCGGCAAGGAGTACGTGGGCCACGTCTGGCTGAAGGCCGCGGGCTCGGCGGCGACGAGCGTCACGGTTGCGCTCGACTCGGCTTCAGGCGATAGTGGCGACGGCAAGCCGTCCTCACAGACGTTCGCCGTCGCGGCGGGCGATTACCAGAAGCACACGTTACGGCTCACGGCTGCGAACGACACCGACAAGGCGTCGTTGACGATCCACACGGTCGGCAAGGCGCCCGCGCTGGTGGGGACCGTCTCGCTGATGCCGGCCGACAACGTCCGCGGTATGCGGGCCGACACGCTGGCGCTGCTCAAGGAGCTGGGCGCGCCGGTCTATCGCTGGCCGGGCGGCAACTTCGTCAGCGGTTACGACTGGCGTGACGGGATCGGCGACCGCGACCGCCGCCCGCCCCGCAAGAACCCGGCCTGGACCGGGGTCGAGCACAACGATGTCGGCATCGACGAGTTCATCGACTTCTGCCGCGAGGTCGGCGCCGAGCCGATGATCGCCGCCAACACCGGCTTCGGCGACGCCTACTCGGCCGCCCAGGAGGTCGAGTACTGCAACGGCGACGGCGACACGATCGGCGGCTCGTGGCGCGTGAAGAATGGCTCGGCCGAACCCTACAACGTCAAGTACTGGTGCGTCGGCAACGAGATGTTCGGCGCCTGGCAATTGGGCTTCATGCAGCTCGCGCAGTACACGCAGAAGCACAACCTCGTCGCCGCCGCGATGCGGCAGGTCGATCCCGCGCTGGTGCTGGTCGGCGTCGGCGAGCTCGGCGGCCGCGACCCG
>JBGSJY010000507.1:0-7610 GCA_041741515.1 Pirellulales bacterium
GGGGGCGCCGTCGGCGAGGGGCGGATCGGTTGTGGGCTCGGCGGCTGGTTCGGGCGTTGACGGCGGCGCGGCGACTTCGACCTTTGACTCAGCAGGCGCTGGGTCCTTGGTTGCGTGGAGGATTTTGCTACCGGTCAGCGGCGCGGGGGGAAGCGGCGTCGAGAGGCCCAGCGAGTGGAACGCGGCGGGCTCGACCAGCGGGTCGATCTGACGCATGCCGCGCGGGCCGCTGGAGGAGACCCCCGGCCGGACCCGCGCGTAACTGGTGTGAGGAATGAGCACGTCGCCGCTCTCACCGGCCTCCGCCGATGCGCAGACGGCCGCAGCTGCTAGCAACAGCGGCCAGCCGAGCAGCAGCGGTGAGCGAAGGCGTGTCGGCATCGTGCGGGCGGTTCCTTGAGCCATTCCGCCAAAATCGGCGCAGGATTGGCTTATAGGGACGCTTCGCGAGCCGGGCCAGACCAACGTTGCGGTGGGGCTTGAGGCTTGAGCAGTGAGGGTTGGTTGGCTGACTCCGATCGGGATTGCAGCGCAACCCTCAAGCCTCAGGTCTCAAGCCTCACAGCCGAGGGCGTCAAGCCACCGCCGAGTCGCCGACGATCAACTCGGTCACGCGGACGCAGAAGTTGTCGTTGAGCACCAGCACCTCGCCGCGGGCGATGAGGCGGCCGTTGACGTAGACGTCGACCGGGTCGCCCGCCAGCTTGTCGAGCGTCACGACCGCGTCCCGACGCAAGCGGAGGACGTCCTCCAGCGGCATGCGGGTGCGGCCCAGCTCGATCTTGATATCGAGTTGGACGTCGCGGACCAGCTCGATGGTCGCGGTCTCGGTGTTCGCGGGGCTGCCTCCGAACGACTCGAGCCGGAAGGGTTGGACGCCCTCGGGCAGGGAGTCCGCGTCGAACTCATCGAGCGAAGCGATCGCGGCCTGGGCCTTGTCGAGGAGCAGTTCAACGTCATTGGACGGCAAGCCGGCCGTGGCCCCGTAGCCGGGCTGCGATCCCGGCGGCTGTTTCGCCGCGGTGGCGGTCGCCGAGGAGGCCCCCGCCATCAGAGCCGCGATCTCGTCCTGCCCCAGCGCGGCGCTGCCCGACGCGGGCGTCGCGCTCGAACCCTGCGCGGCGATCAGCGCCTCGATATCGTCTTGCTTGAGTGACGGATCGTCGGCCATGTGAGAAGGCGCGCCCGTGAGAGCGACGCCGCACTTCGGTGCGTGTCCGCAACGTCGGACGCTAGCGTTCGACGAAGTTGAGCTTGGTGAAGACCACCTCGCGCAGCATCGGCCGCCCGAGGGTCCGGTTGGTCTTCTCAAGAATCTGACGCTTGATCAACCCCAACCCCGCGTTGGCGAGGTCGGCCGAGTCCGCGCTGTGGATGGTGAGCATGATCTGCTCGTGGATCCGGTTGACGTTTGCCCCGTACTCGACAAGGAACTCCGTCTCTTCGCTTGCTAGCACGACGCCGTAGACCGAGAACTGGACGTTCAGCGTGGTGTCGGTGTTGGGATTGAAGCGGGTGATGTTGTCGGTGAGCAGCTCGACCTCCTTGGTGACGACGCCCATCTCGACGTCGGCGTCCGTGTCGACAGGGGCGGTCGAGTCCTCGCCCTTGGCGGCTCGGGCCAGCTCGCTCGCCAGCTTTTCGGTCTCTTCGGCCGACGGGATCAACATCGACGCGCCCACCATCTCGACGGCGACCAGCGCGGCGAGGATGCCCACCGCCTTTAACAGGCGGAAGACCAGCGACGGTTTCTTGCGGGGGGGATTCGGCTCTTCGGACATCGCAGCGCTACTCCGTATCGGCAGGACGGGCCACGGGCTCGTCCCACATGAGGACCTCGACGCGCGCATTCCGCTTGCGGCTTTCGACGTCGATCTTGTCATCGAGCGGCTCGTGGGCGCCCGCCGAACCGAGGCGGATACGCTCGGAGTCGATTCCTAGCTCGACCAGGTAGTCTTTAACGACGCTCGCCCGCTCGGTGGCGAGTGTCCAATGCGTGTGCCCCGACGGGGCCGGTTTGCGCGAGGTGTGGCCGCGGACCTCGACCTTCTGCGGCTTGCCGGCGACCTGCTCGGCTATCAGCCGGAGGCTCTCCTTGGCCGTATCGGTGAGAATCGCGTCGTCCTCGCCGAAGAAGACAACGCCGCCGACGGTCGTATCACGCCCGGGGCGGATCGTCCGCACGAGGGTGTCGTCACCGGTGGCCGATTTGATCGGGTTGCCGCCGCGCATGATGTCGAGTCGCTTGGCGCGGCCCATGGTCGCCATCGACGGCATCGACGAGTTCATCGGCGGGCTGCTGCCCGGGATAAACGACGCCATCGACGTTTCGTGGCCGAATTGTTGCCGCATGGACTCAAGCATCGCCTGAAACTTGTCTTCTTGCTTCATCTCGCTCATCGAAACGAGCATGATGAAGAACGTGAGCAGCAGCGACATCATGTCGCCAAACGTGACGACCCACTCAGGGATGCCGGCGGGTGCGTCGTCGTCCATGGTGAGGCAGGAGGAAGTGGGAAGTGGGAATGCGGAATTCGGAATGCTGAATGCGGAATGCGAAATGGCTGACCGCTGACCGCTTCCGACTTAAGCGGCTTCCTTATCCCTCAGTTTCGGGGGGATGAAGGTGTTGAGCTTCTGCTCGATGACGCGGGGGTTCTCGCCCGACTGGATCGCCATGACGCCGCGGATGATGATGTCCATCGTCAGCCGTTCCTTCTTGCTCGTGTAGCCGAGCTTCTCGGCGAAGGGGAGGAACAGGCAGTTGGAGATGATCGCGCCGTAGAGCGTGGTGAGCAGCGCGACGGCCATGCCGGCGCCGATTTTGGAGGGGTCGCTCATGTCGCCGAGCATGATCACCAGGCCCATCAGGGTGCCGATCATGCCGAAGGCCGGCGCGAAGCGGCCCATGCAGTCGAGCAGCGCCTTGCCGTCGCGGTGGCGGGTGGCGACGGCGTCGATCTCGGTGCGGAGGATGTCCTCCATGACCTCAGGCCGAGTGCCGTCGATGGCCATCTGGATGCCGAGCTTGATGAACTCGTTGTGGATCTCGGAGGTCTTCGACTCCAGCGCGAGGAGGCCTTCTTTACGGGCCACTTCCGAGAGCGAGACGATCTGCTTGATGATGTCGTCCGCGGAGTCGACCTTCCAGAAAACCGCCTTGAGCGTGACGCCGAAGACGCCCAGGAAGTTCGGCAGCGGGAACGACATCATCGCCGCCGCTATGCACCCGCCGATAACAACGAAGATCGACGGCACGTCGATAAACGCCATGAGGCTGCCGCCACCGACCACGATCGACCCCAAGATGAGGACGAGCGAGAGCACGCAGCCGACGATTGTTGCGATATCCATGATGCCGAATTGGCCAGTGAGTTAACTGCCGCTCTGCCCGCTCCCCGACGCGGGGACCGGTGGGCCCGCCGGGGGGCCTTGCTGTCCCGCAGGGGGGAGGAGGCTCTTGGTCTGGTGATACTCGAGCGTCCGCCGCAGCACCTCGTCCATCGACTCGGCGACGACGATGCGGTCGCCGGTTGTGAGGGTGATGAAGGTGTCGGGCCGGCTCTCGACGTACTTGACGAGCTCTGCGTTGAGCAGAAACACCTCGCCGTCAAGTCGGGAAAGCCGGATCATCGTCACCACCCTCACAACCTGCCTCCGAGCGTGCGGCGCGCACGATCGGACGCCTTACCCTAGCTCACGCCGGCTGGCGCCGCCGGCTAGCGATTCAGGGCCAAAAGCTCGTCCAGTAACTGCTGAGCCGTCGAGATCACCCGCGATCCGGCCTGGTACTGCGTCTGCGCGAGGATCATTTTCACGAGGTCCTTGCCGATGTCGGTGTTGGAGAGCTCCACCGCGCCGGCGGTCAGCGTGCCGATGCCGTCCTCGCCGGGCGTGCTGACGAAGGGCTCGCCCGAGTTGACGCTGACGGCGAACATGCCGTTGCCGACTTGCCGCAGGCCGCCGTCGTTGGCGAAGCGCGCCATCAGCACTTGGCCGAGGGTCCGCTGGGTGCCGTTGGAGAACTGGCCTTGGATCAGCCCGCTGTCGGTAATGATGAAGTCGGTGAGCACACCCGGCGGGAAGCCGTCCTGCCGCACCATGCTGAGGCTGCTGTCGGGGGCGCCCGTCGAGTCGCGTGCGGCGAGCGAAGTCACCTTCTCGAGGTTGAGCTCGACTTCGAGCGGCGACTCGCTGGCCGTCAGTTCACGCTGGATGCTGATCCGCGCCGAGGGGGCGCTGATCAAGTTGCCGCGGCTGTCGAAGACCAGCAGGCCGTTGCCGACTACCGTCGACAGCTCGGGCGCAAGGGGCTGGCTGTCGCCGCTGCTCGCGTACCAGCGGTAGGTCGTGCTGTTGCTATCGGCCGTCTCGAGAACCGTCGTCATGCGGACGGTTAGCGGCGAACCGAGCGAATCGTAGACGACGAACTCGGTCGCCGTGCCGGGCCCGTTGGCGGCCTGCGACTCGGAGAAGGTGAGATCGACCGTCTGCGAGACCACCCCGTCGGGTGGGGTGAGCCGGAACGCCGTCAACGGGATCGTGGCCGTGTTCTGAATTCCGTAGTTGCTCGTGACGGTGATCGCGCCGTTGACGATCGAGACACTGCCGCCGCCGACCGGCAAGGGACGTCCGTTGACGTTGGACTGCTGCTGCAGGCCGAGCGAGTCGTTGATGAACTCGAGGAAGTCCTGGACCGTGGTGGTGTCGGTGATCTCCAGCGTCTGGGGGGTCTGCTGCGTGCCGCCGACCTCGCCGGTGAAGGAGAGCGTGCCGAGGTCCGCGAACGGACGCGAGTACGTCGCCCCGTTGCGGAGCTGGACGTCCGAGAGCCGCGTGCCGCCGGCGGCGCCGACGCCGTCGAAGTTGAGCTGGTGGGCGCCGTCGAGCGCGGCGTTAGGGAGCTTGTCGATCCAACTGTCGGACCCGGTCGTGGGGAGCGGCAGGTTGGCCACCTCAAAGAACTCGGACGAATTCCCTTCCGCGTTGCGGTAGATCTTCATCCGGCTGTAGTTGGGGTCGGTCGGCAACTGCAGGTCACTCAAGTCGAGGCGCACCGAGCTGTCGTCATTGCCGACCGCGAACGGGCCCAGCGCAACCGAAGGCCGCGACTCGTTGTTGTTGGCCGGGTTCAGGTAGGTGACGTAGTAGGTGTAGTTGCCGTTCTCGAGGGTCTGCGTGTTGAGCGCCGCTCCCAAGGACGTGTTGGTATCGGTGAAGGTGGTGGTCCCCATCGCGACCGAGCCGGCAAGCCGGTACTGGGTGGCGCTGGGGTCCAGGCGGTAGATTCGGATCGTGTCGTACGGGTTTCCCGGGTTGGCGGACTCGTCGGGGAGCCCCGTCAGGTCGATCTGGTCATCCGCGCCCACCCCGGTGACGCTGAACACGGTGGAAGGGGTGGTCTCGCGGCCGCTGCTGTCGAGATAGGTGATGCGGTACGAGTAGTTTCCGCCGGTGAGGCCTGTCGCGGAGCCGGGCGTCGAGAAGGCGGCCGTTCCGGGGATGGGGGCCGTGCGGATTTCGACATCGTCCGAGTTGAAGTAATCGGTGGTGACAAAGGGGTCGCCGCTCGTCCCCGTTCCCGTGGTGACCGCGCCGTTGGGGAAGGCGACCGACGCGTCGCCCAGCACTTCCGACTCGATCTTGGCCGGCGTCGTGCCGGGAGCGACCGTCGGGTTGAGCACGCCCTGGAAGACGGCCTCGGTGGTCGCCTGAGCGACACGCTCGCCGCCCAGCGCGATCGTCAGGGGCTGAACGAAGGCCTCATTGAGGTCGAAGGTTCCTTCGCGCAGGCCGTAGCCGAGCAGTTTGTTGCCGTTGGCCGTGACGATCTGGTTCTCGCTGTTGAGCTTGAGCTGACCGTTGCGGGTGTAGAGTTGCTCGCCTTGCGAGCCCTGGACCATCAAGAAGCCGCTCCCCTGGATGGCCAAGTCGAGGGGGTTGGAGCTGATCTCGATCGTGCCCTGGCTGAAGTTGGGGGAGATCTCGGCGACCTTCACGCCGAGGCCGACCTGGCGGGGGTTGGTGCCGCCGTTGCGGTCGCTCGGCGCCGAGCCGATCGACTGCGTCTGGAGGAACTGTGTCGCGAAGAGGACGCTCGACGCCTTGAAGCCGACCGTGTTGGAGTTGGCGATATTGTTGCCGACGACGTCGATCACCGTCTCCGACGCCTGCAGGCCCGTGAGGGCCGTGGTCATAGCTGATTGAAGACCCATGCTCTGTAGCTCCCGAATCCGTGGGTTGCTTTTGTCCGATCACGCCCGGCGTTCACACCGGACGGCCCGCCCCTTGTGTGCTGGTTTTGCCCTTACTGCAGCCGCTGGATGCTGCTGACGTTGGACAACTTGATTTTGAGCGACTCGGCGTAGGCGAAGACGCTCCGCGCGCCGGTGAGCGTCTCGGTTCCCAGAGCCGAGGTCGCCTGGGTGTCGGTGAAGCCGCTGGCCGTGCCGTTGGGGAGCGTGCCGACCAGCCGCGGGTCGCCCGTCCCGTCGGTCCGGTACACCTTGCGCGGCACGTTGGCGTCGAGTTGCGGCAGGTTCCGTAGCTGGATCGACCCGTTGAAGTCGTCGCCGAGGTCCTCGGTATTTACTTGAGTCTGGACGCTGAAGAGGCCGTCGTCGGTCTCCCAGACGACCTCGTACTGGTAGGTCCCGGGGTCGATCTTGCCTTCGACGTCGCCGGCCTCGGCCGAGGTTTCGACCGCCAACTCCAGGACCGGCGCGCCGTCGTTGATCGAGACCTGCAGCACCTCGCCGGTGACGCGACGGCCCTCGTCGGTCAGGCCCTCGACCTCTTTGCCGATCAGTCCGGCCGACGTCGAGACGTTCTGCCCCAGCAGCACCGAGTCGAGCGTCGCGCTGAGCTTGTCGCTCGCGCTGATCTGGCGGATCTGCCCCATGGTGTTGAGCATTTCCTGATTGTCCATCGGTTTCAGCGGGTCCTGATTCTGCAGCTGGGTGAGCATCAGATTCAGGAAGACGTCGAGGTCCAGCTCCTGGACCGACCCGCCCGACGGCGTGTAAGACTTCTGCGTCTGCGCGTACTTCGCCTTGGCGGCGGTTTGGGCAGCGGCGTCGTCGAGAATGGTCATGTGAGGCTTGCGGCGTGAGACGTGAGGGTTGTGATGCGGAGTCGGTGGGAGGTCCGTTTGCGGCTCGTGGCGCAGCCCTCAGGCCTCACGCCTCAAGCCTCATGCGTCTACACGACCAAGTTGATCCCGTTATTGGCGAACGGATGGAGGCGGATCGCTCGCGAGTCGACAGGCGTGGAGCTGACCGCCGGCGGCTGACGGAGCGGGCGCGGCTCGCGCCCGGGTTGCGGCGTGTCGGCTTGCTGCCGCTGGTCCTGGTGTTGGCGCCAGTCGCCGCCGCGTTGCTGCTGGTTGTCGCGGACCTCGACATCGAACTTGTCGATGCGGATCTGCTGCTGTTCGAGCCGGTCGCGTAGCGCGGGCAGGTTGTCGAGGACCGCGTTGCGGGCCGCCGGAGTCTCGACCTCAAGCTTGGCGGTCATGGCGCCGTCCTTGACCTGGATCCTCACTTGCAGCGAGCCGAGCTCCGGCGGGCTCAGGCGGATCTCGACGGGGCCACCGCCCCGTTGGTCGGCGA
>JBGSJY010000508.1:0-1584 GCA_041741515.1 Pirellulales bacterium
TCGAGTCGTTCTACAATCGCAAGCGGCTTCATCAGTCGTTGGGCTACAAGAGTCCCGATCAGTTCGAAACCGAACACGCCCCGGTCCTAGCGGCGTAGAGTCCCACCCCGCCGCTGTCCGAAAGTCGTGGGCTATCGCAACAGGACTTGAAGTCTGTTACGGAGGGTAAGCTACCGGCGTCGTATTACGAATTCCTCCGGTGCTCGAATGGTGGCGAAGGCTCTCTCCCTGTTCTGCCGTTCAATTGCGGCTTTGACAGCGCGGAAGCCGTAACGGTCAACGTTAGGGATCGATCTTTTGAAGAGTGTTTTCCGGAATTTGTGGTATTTGGTGGATCAGGCGGCGGAGAGTTCTTGGCGTTCGATGTTCGTGCGACACCTCCTTGGCCGATTGTAGCCATCGATATGTGCAACAGTGACC
The DNA here is from genome assembly GCA_041741515.1 of Pirellulales bacterium. Taxonomy (GTDB): domain Bacteria; phylum Planctomycetota; class Planctomycetia; order Pirellulales; family Lacipirellulaceae; genus Botrimarina. The sequence goes on from JBGSJY010000508.1 coordinate 421, forward strand.
TTACGGAGAGCGTGGAGCTGGTTGCCACCGACTTTGCTAAGTTCTTAAAGCTGCTAGGGATTCCGAAGGATTAACCACAGAGTTAGAGTGCTGCTCGAACTCATCATTTACAATCAATGACCATTGTATGTCTCAACTCCTAGGCCGCGTCGCTCTCGTCACTGGCTCCACTCGTGGCCTCGGTAAACGCATCGCCCTTGAGCTCGCCCGGCGTGGCGCCAGGGTGGCGATGAATTACTACGGCAATCAGGAAGTCGCTGAGAAGGCGTTTGCGGAGTTGCAGGCCGTTGGCGGTGAGCGCTGCCTAGTACGGGCCGACGTTACCGAGGAAGCGGGCGTCGCTGATCTGCTTGGTGAGATCGAGAGCAAGATCGGGCCGGTCGATATCCTCGTGCCGAACGCGACGTGCGATCAGCCGATGGTGCCGATCGAGCAGTACGACTGGGCGTTCGCGCAGCGGATGGTGGACTTCTTTATCAAGAGCCCCTTCCTGCTCACCAAGGCGTGCGTGCCGCACATGAAGCGGCAGGGGTGGGGCCGTATCGTTCACATCACCAGCGAAGTCTTCGACGGGGCGTGGCCCAACTTCTGCCCGTACGTCGCCGCGAAGGGGGGCCAGATCGGTCTGGCGAAGTCGAACGCCGCCGAGCTCGCGCCGCACGGGATCACCGTCAACATGGTGGCGCCGGGCTGGATCCCGGTTGAACGCCACGACAGCGCGCCGCAGGAGGCGAAGGACGCCTACCTGGCCCCCGCGCCGATGGGCCGCTTCGGCAAGCCCGAGGATGTCGCCGCCGCGGTGGCGTACCTCGCCTCGGACGACGCCAAGTTCGTCACCGGCGTGTCGCTCAGCGTGAATGGCGGTCGGACGATTCACTGAGTCGGTCCCGGGTTCTTTTTTGAACCACGACGGGCACGAAGGACACGACGGGCCGCTCGGCGGGGCGACACCAGCACCTGTTTTCAGGGTCTTTCGATTGTTTGCTGTGGGAGGGGTCTCCTGACCCCGATTACGCGCACCGCGCCGGTAGCGGATGGTAGTCGTAATCGGGGTCTGGAGACCCCTCCCACATTTTCTGGGCCGCTCGGCGGGGCGTTGTCTTCTTGCTAAATTGCCTGCCTGGATGAAAGGGCAGGGTGGTAGATTTACCTCGTCGTGCCCGT
>JBGSJY010000509.1:0-5646 GCA_041741515.1 Pirellulales bacterium
CGGACAGACTCCCCTGCTTGGAAGCACGCCGCAGCGCGACGGCGTCGAGCTTCCAGCTCCGCCGCACTGCCTTGAGGTCTCATGCACCTTACTACGGTGCTAGCGATACCCAGGGTTCGTTCGCCGCGCCAGGGTCAATAGAAGCCCGATTGCTTTAACCGTAACTGGCGCAGCTGTCTGAAACTCAAAGTAGTGCGCGAAGCCAGCAGGCGAGAAGTCGCCGAAATGAACGTAATGCGTAGGTTCCTTAACCACGCCCGTTGGCGGGCCGGCACCTATCGCGTCTGACATATCGTTGTGCGGAGGAATACCACTCAACGCGGAATGCGACGTGACTATGGCACCTTGGGATGTGTCAAAGAGATCGTCCGTTGCCTGATAATCCCATAACGTCGCTGCCGTACAGCTACTGCCAATTACGACGATGCCGACAATGACGGCGGCAGCAATTGATTGTCGTAGGGCTAGCATTAGAACGCTCCAGTTGCAAGGACAAGCGGCAGACGGTACTGCCGGAACATGCGGTGCAGATACTCTCTACCAACGCACATGGCCACGCAAGCGTGGCCATGTCGTCAGAATCAAGATTTGTCGCAAATCTGCAACGAGTGGGACTTTCCCACTACTCCCCGGTGAATCATTCCTTCAACAGCTTCCGCAGCACGAAAGCCAGGATGCCGCCGTGGCGGTAGTAGTCGAGCTCCACCGGCGTGTCGATGCGGCAACGCATGTCGACCGACTTTACCGTACCGTCGGCGGCGGTCGCTTTGACGGTGATCGCCTGGAGCGGCTTGAGGTTGTCGCTCAGGCCGGCGATATCAAAGAACTCTTCGCCGGTGAGGCCGAGCGATTGGTAGGTGGCGCCCGACTCGAACTCTAGCGGCAAGACGCCCATCATCACGAGGTTCGATCGGTGGATGCGTTCAAAACTCGTCGCCAGGACGGCGCGGACGCCGAGCAGGTAGGTCCCCTTCGCGGCCCAGTCGCGGCTTGATCCGGTGCCGTATTCTGCGCCCGCTAAGACGACCAGCGGCGTGCCGGCCGCTTGGTAACGCATCGAGGCGTCGTAGATCGACATCACCTCGCCCGTGGGGAGGTACTTCGTTACGCCACCTTCGATGTCCGGCGTCAAGAAGTTGCGGATGCGGATGTTGGCGAACGTGCCGCGCGTCATGACGCGGTCGTTGCCGCGGCGGGCGCCGTAGCTGTTGAAGTCAACCGGCTCGACCTTGTTCTCGATCAGGAACCGGCCCGCGGGCGAGTCCTTGGCGATCGAGCCGGCCGGGCTGATGTGGTCGGTCGTGGTGGAGTCGCCGAGCATCGCCAGGCAGCGCGCGCCGACGATCGGCTCGATCGACTTCACCTCGGGCGTGATCGTCTCGAGGAACGGCGGCTCTTGGATATAAGTGCTCGATGGGTCCCACTCGAACAGCTCGCCCTCGCTGGTGGGGATCGCATTCCACTTGGGGTTCTTGCTCCAGACGCCCTCGTACTGCTCGATGAACATCTCGGGCAGCACACAGGATTTGACGACCTCGGCGACCTCTTCGTGGGTCGGCCAGAGGTCGCGCAGATAGACGTCGGCGCCCGAATGGTCCTGCCCGATCGGCTCGCTCGTCAGGTCGATGTCGGTCGTGCCGGCGAGGGCGTACGCGACCACCAGCGGCGGGCTGGCGAGGTAGTTGGCCTTCACGTGCGGGTTGATGCGGCCTTCGAAGTTCCGGTTGCCCGACAGCACGCCCGAGACGATCAAGTCGCCTTCGACCACCGCGTCGGCGACGGGCTCGGGGAGTGGGCCGCTATTGCCAATGCAGGTCGTGCAGCCGTAGCCGACGGTGTAGAAGCCGACCTTCTCGAGTTCCTCGCCGAGGCCCGACTTCTCGTAGTAGTCGGTGACGACGCGTGAGCCGGGGGCGATCGACGTCTTGACCCAGGGCTTGGCGGTGAGGCCCTTGGCGGCCGCCTTCTTCGCAACCAGCCCCGCGGCGAGCATGACACTGGCGTTGGACGTGTTGGTGCAGCTGGTGATCGCGGCGATCGTCACGGCGCCGTGTGTAATCTCCGACGAATGGCCGTTGTCATCGACCGTGGCGGTGCGCTTCAGCGCCTCTTCGCTGAGCCCAAAGCCTTGCGGTCCCACGGGCGCGGTGAGCGCCGCGCGGAACGCGCCCTTCATACTCGACAGGGGCACGCGGTCTTGCGGCCGCTTCGGGCCGGCGAGCGACGGCACGACGCTGTCCAGGTCGAGCTGCACGACCTTGGTGAAGGTGGGCTCGGGCGCATCGTCCGTGCGGAAGAGCTGGTTCTCTTTGCAGTACCGCTCCACCAACGCGACCTCATCGACGGTGCGACCCGTGCCGCGGAGGTACTCAAGCGTCACGTCATCGACGGGGAAGAAGCCCATTGTGGCGCCGTACTCGGGGGCCATGTTGGCGATCGTCGCCCGATCGGCCAGCCCCATGTGCGCGACGCCGGGGCCGAAGAACTCGACGAACTTGCCGACGACTTTTTCTTTGCGGAGGATCTCGGTGACGGTGAGCACCAGGTCGGTCGCCGTGGCGCCGGCGGGGAGCTTGCCGAAGAGCTTCATGCCGACCACCTCAGGGGTGAGCATGTAGATCGGCTGGCCGAGCATGACGCCCTCGGCCTCGATGCCGCCGACGCCCCAACCGACGACCCCCAGGCCGTCGATCATCGTCGTGTGGCTGTCGGTGCCGACCAGCGAGTCGGGGATCGCGACCGGGCCCTGCTGGTCGTTACGGACGAAGACGCACTTCGCCAGGTACTCGAGATTGACCTGGTGAACGATGCCCGTCCCCGGCGGCACGACGCGGAAGTTGTCGAACGCCTTCTGGCCCCAGCGGAGGAACTCGTAGCGCTCGGCGTTGCGCTCGAACTCCAGCTCGATGTTGAGGTCGAGCGCGGTCTCGCCGAGGTAGTGATCGACTTGCACCGAGTGATCGATCACCAGGTCCACCGGCACGAGCGGGTTGATCTTCGACGGGTCGCCGCCGAGCCGCTGCATGGCCGAGCGCATCGCCGCCAGGTCCACCACGCACGGCACGCCGGTGAAGTCCTGCAGCACGACCCGCGCGGGGGTAAAGGGCACCTCGACGGGCTCCAGACCCTTCGTGTCGGCCCACGCGGCCAGCGACTTGACGTCCTGCTCGCTGACGACATAGCCGTCGCAGTTTCGCAGCACCGACTCGAGCAGCACACGGATCGAGTAGGGGAGGGCATCGACCTTCGTCAGCCCGGCTTCTTCGAGCTTCGACAGCCGGTAGATGCCGAGGTCACCCTGGGGAGCTTGGAACGTGTCGCGGGCGGAGAACGGATCGAAGGTTGCCATCGGATTGCGGATTGCGGAAGTCGGAATGCGGATTGGCTTCGTTAGCGGTCGCCTGCGAGCCGGGAAGCGTCAGCTCCCAGAGGCCGTCGGCGTAAGACCCGCGATCGTAACAAATTGCGCCGCGCGGCGGGAGCCGTTGCGGACGGCCGCGCCGCCCTCGGCCAACACTGCGGCGCGGCCCACGAAACGAAAAAACGCCCCGTCGGCGGTTGCCGACGGGGCGTTGCGAGAGCGAAGGGCGATTCAGCCGAACGAGATCAGGCGATCTCGTCAGCGTCACGGCGACGGCGGGCGATCGTTATCCCCAAGCCCGAAGCCATCAGCGTGCCGAACAGCGCCGCGGTGGGCTCGGGGACGGCGGCGACACTGAGGTTATCCCAGTAAATGTCGTACGAGACGCCATCCGCGGTGTTGTACCCTTGAAGAATTGTATTGCCGATGTATGCGGTGCTGGGCGATGCGACGGAATTTGACAGATCGCCTACCGTGTAATTCACCTGGCCACCACTCAAGTCAATTTCAAGAGTGTACCAAGCGTCGTAAGCGAAACCCGACGGTAGACCCATATCCATCCAGTCACCCGTATTCACGTCATAGCTACGGAATCTCGGAGTGGCGGAATCGCTCGTGAACTCAATGATCGGATACGCCGAAACTGAATTGCCGGCGTCGAAACCAGTGCCCCAGAGGCCCGCCATGCGGTTCCCAGTCGATTGCCAGCCGTCCGCAATATAAAGGTCGATCGACAACTTGGCAGTGTCGATGTCCAAGTCGTACTTGCGGCCCTGCGTGTTGTAGAAGGTGCTGCTGAAGCTACCCGGTCGGCTGTTCGCCCCATCCGCTGCACTGATCGATTGTTGCAGTCGATTGTCACCGTCAAAAGAGACCGGCGAAACGAAGCCGGCGGGAGCGTAACGGTCGGTGTACCAGACTCCGGGAGCCTGGGAAGTGCCGAGTGTCACAGGGCTATCGAACGTGGCAAGCACCGCGTCGGCCCGATTCGTCAAACCTGCCACCAACAGCACGGCCAGTAGCAGCCCGAAAAAGCTTCTCATAATTCAGAGTCCTAGGTCTAGCAACAACGACAAATTCCAGCCCGAGAGCGCCGGAAATGAAGCGATCCGAGAGAAAAAAATGCACTAGCCGTCTGATCGAGATGAGATCCGCCTAGATCACACGTCTTGCCGATTATGCTTACCCAAAGGAGGGGGCTCAAGGCAAAAAGCACAAAAAATGCACAGGCCATCTTTCCCACCTAACCCATGCTACCGCAGGGGCTTCCGGCTGCGGCTAAATCGCTGCCCCTTTTACGAATTAACAGTCGCGGACCAGCAGGGCGGCGACCGCTTGTTGGCTGGTGGGCACGTCGCTGTGCGAGACGATGTGGGCGCTGGCGTCGGGGTACGCGTCCAGGGCGTTTTCGACCCCCAGGCACGCCAGCACCACGGGGCGGGCGTCCATCAGGTCGTGGATCAGCCGATCCTGCTCGGCCGACATGCCGAACGCATGCCACGCGGCCGGTTTGACGATCATCGCCACCACGATCGGCGATCCCTCTGGGCAGCCGGCCAAAACGTCCTTTCTTAACGAAGCGTCAAGATTGGGGCCACTCTCGAAATAGCGGACCGCCGCAAAGCGCTCCCGCAAGGCGGCCGCCAGCGGTTGCTCGGACGGATCAGTCGGCCGGTGGTGAGGCTTGAGCATCAGGCAGGTGACGCTCTTGGCGCCATCCAGCGGCAACACGCCCGGCGCCGCAGAGACCACGCGCGTCGCGGCGCGGGCAATCTTTAGCGAGGTCGCCGCCCCCGCGGCGAGGCTCTCGGGCGTTGGCAGGTGGATCAGCTCGCGGGACGCCGCGCGCTGCTTGATTCGCCAGACGCGATCGAAGGCCTCATCGACCCGGTCGGTCGTCATGCGTCCCTCGTCGAGGGCCGTAACCAGCGCCTCGACAACGCCCTTGGGGTCGGCGACGTCGAGCAGCAGGTCCACGCCGGCGTTCAGCGCGGCCAGACACATCTCGCCCTCGGTCTCGAAGCGATCTCTAACGCCCGCCATCAGCAAGCTGTCGCTACAGACGACCCCCTCGAACCCCATCTCGCCGCGCAACAGATCGATCAGAATCGCGCTGGAGAGTGTCGCCGGCAGGCCGCTGGGGTCGAGGGCGGGGTAGGCGACGTGGGCCGTCATCAGCAGCGAGACGCCCGCGTCGATCGCCGCTTGAAAGGGGACCAGCTCGCGGCGCCGGAGCTCCTCGGCGGTGGCTTCGACGCGAGGCGAGGCGTCGTGCGAGTCTTGGT
>JBGSJY010000510.1:0-2467 GCA_041741515.1 Pirellulales bacterium
GCGGCGCGACTCGTCCAGCAGCGTGACAAAGAGGTGGGCGGTGTGCGACCGCATCACGGCCTCGGCCTCGGGCCAGTACCAAGCCGTCGCGCAGGGGCCCTCGATCCGCTGCCACGGGATCGGCTGATCGACCAGCGTGACATTGGCCGTCGCGCCGTCGCCCCAGGCGAGCGTGAACGCGCCGTCGGTGCGGCTGGTGACGCTTGGCGCGGTCCGGTCGGGCGCCAGACGGCTTAGCTCCGCGGCGACCGAGTCGGCGTCGGGAAGCGACGGGCGGGAGAGGGCGACGAGCGCGATCGAGGGGGCTGACATGCGGCCGAGTATAAAGTCTGCGCCGCGGAAGTTCGACCGCCGCCCATGCAGGGGCCGCATGCGAGCCGGGAAGCGTAAGCTCCCGGAGGAACCCGGGTACCCGCTTCACTCGGAGAGCTTACGCTTCCCGGCTCGCATGGAGTCGGTTCGATCGGTTAGGCGGCTACAGGCGCCTTGGGGGGCTTCTTGCCCTTGAGCTGGTAGACGTACGCCAGGACCTCGGCCACCGCGGCGAAGCTCTCGGTGGGCACGGGGCGGCCGATCTCGACCTCCTTGTAGAGGAGCTGGGCGAGCGGCTTGCGCTCGACGATCGGCACGTTGTTCTCCAGCGCCAGCCGGCGGATGCGTTGGGCGAGGACGCCGGCGCCCTTGGCGACGACGATCGGGGCGGCCATCGTCTCGCCGTCGTACTGCAGCGCGATAGCGAGCTCGGTTGGGTTGGTGACGACGACGTCCGCCTTGGGCACCGCGCCGGAGATCCGCGCCTGGGCCATCTGCCGCTGCACCTGCCGGCGGCGGGCGGCGATCTCCGGGTCGCCCTGCAGGTTCTTCATCTCTTCCTTCATCTCCTGGGCGGTCATCTTCAGGTCCTGCTCGTGCTTCCAGCGCTGGAAGAACAGGTCCGCCAGCGCCAGCACGAGCAGCGCCAGGCCGGCGGCAAAGACCGTGGCGAAGGCCGTATCGACCACCAGGCCGATGAGCTGCGGCGTGCCGAGGCGGGCCGCCTCGATAACGGCCGACACGCGCGGCATGACGGCCATCGCCGTGGCCGCCGCGACGACGGTCACCTTGAAGAGACCCAGGCCGATCTTCATGGCGCTCTGCATCGAGAAGAGCCGCCCGAAGCCCTTGATAAGGCTGAGGCGGCCGAGGTCTGGCGCGAGCTTGTCGGGGACGAACAAGAAGCCGACTTGGCCGACGCTCGTGAGCACCGCGGCCAGCATCAACAGGCCGATTACCGGGGCGAGGGCCAGCGAGACTTCGCTCGCCAGACCGAGCAGCGCGGCCGACGCGTTGGACGGGTCGGCGACCAGGTCGAGGGGCTCGGCGAGCAGCCGCCGCGTGACGCGCCGGATCGAGCCGGCGATGTTGTCTTGGAACAGATAGAGCAGCCCGGCCCCGGCCAGCAGCAGGATCGCCGAGCCGAGGTCCTGGCTGTAGGGAACCTGCCCCTGCTCCCGCGCCTGCTGGCGGCGGTAAGGGGTCGCGTCAAACGACTTTTCGCCGGACTGCTCCGACATCCTTGGTGCTTAGTTTTGGAAGGGGGATGGGGGGATGAATGGAGATAAGGGGGATCGCTAGCGGGTGGCTCGCGGGAGGCTGCGTCAGCTCACCATTCGGTTGAGGAATTGTCTGTGGGAGGCGTCTCCGACGCCGATTGCGGTATCCGGGCCGTCAGATGATGGTGCGCGTAATCGACGTTGGAGACGCCTCCCACAATTCCGACTGCCAACCAGCTCCGACAATTGTGAGTTGCCGACTGGCTTGTTAGTCCGCTTGCGATACCCCTTATCTCCATTCATCCCATTATCCCCCTTTCCTAACCGCCGCCTACCGAAGCGGCGACGGAGGTGATGACCGACGTGAGGGGGCCTTGGAAGGCGTAGGCCACGGCGCCGATCGACGCCATCATCACGCCGAGGGTTAGCATCGCGTTGATGCCGAAGCCAATCGCCATCGTGTTGAGCTGCGGCAGCGTGCGGCTAATGAGCCCGATCACCAGCGTCGCGAGGAAGAGGGCCAAGAGCAGCGGCGCTGACGCGCGGATGCCCAGCTCGAAGCCCATCCCCAACAGGCCGATGAAGCCATGCGCTAGCTCGTGGACCGAATAGCCGCTGCCGGGCGGCGCCAGCCGGAGCGTTTCGAGCAGCCCCTGCAGCAACATCGTCAGGCCGCCGGCGGCGACAAATACGGCCGTCGTCACGAGGTAATAGACTTGGCCGAAGACGCTGGCCGTGTCGCCGAACACCGGGTCGGCGCCCTCGGCGAGGGCCATGCCGCTCATCTGCCCGACGATCTGGCCGGTGAGTTGGACGCCGGCGAGGATGACCATCAGGCCCAGACCCAACGCGAGACCGACCGCCGCTTCGGAAGCCGCCAGCGCGCCGAGCTCCAGCAGGGAGTCCGCGGTGGGCCGCGGAGTCGGCATCGTGGC
>JBGSJY010000511.1:0-6792 GCA_041741515.1 Pirellulales bacterium
GCGATCGACTCCGGCGCCGCCAGCGGCCTGCTGGCCAGGCTCGTCGAGCGGTCCCACGCGCCGGCCTGATCGTCGCCCCCCTGCCCTCCCCTGTTTCCTGCTGCGCGTCGCTCGGACCTAACCGGAACGCTCGGTGCGAGCCGGGAGACGTCAGTCCCCTGCCCGGAGTGAAGTAGGTACCCGCTACACTCCGGGGACTGATGTCTCCCGGCTCGCATTCAGTTGGTCCTGGGTGGCTGACGAAATGGCCGATTCGGTGAACTTTTGGCGGCCGTAGGGCGTAATTACCAGCATCACCGCGGCGGATTTCCGCCGCCAGCGACCAAGGATCGGAAAAGATGCCCCTCGCACTGACGAAGAAAGCCGCCGCTGTCGCCCACCGCCGCCTGCGTCGCGCTTGCGACGAAATCCGCAGCGGCTGGAGCCGCCGTGAGCAACGGAGCCGCCGATTGGAAGCGTTCGATCTGCAGATGCAGCTGGCGATGGCCCTGGGGATGAGGCCGGCGCCGCTGCCGGCGAGAAAGGCGCCCCGCTCGCCGGGCTCACCGCGCTAGGGCAAAGGTGTCGTTTCGCCCCCGGCGATCGATACGCCCGCCGCGAACGCTTCGGGCGTGATCGTGAGGGGGGTCGCGGTGACGTGCCCGTCGCCGAAGGCGGTCAAGAAAATCCCCGGGTGGAGCGATCCGATTCCCGCCACGGGGGCGGCGGCATGCGCCGCTACGTCGTAGTCGGCAGGTTTGGTCCACTCCACGGCGTTGGCGTCATTCACCTGGACCATGATGACCGTCCGCGCCGTCCCGTCGGTGATGTCGGCGAACTTCGTCCCCTTCGGCTTGCCGGTGAACGCGGTCCCTTCGCCCTTAACGGCGAGGTAATGCGTCTTGCCATCGGTCACAACGAGTCCCGGCGAAGACGGGTCGAGGTAGATCGTCGGCATCTCGGAGAGCAACGGCAGGTTGTGCGTGCTGTCCCAAGGCTCGTCCAGGTGAAACTTATCGTAAAGCGCTTGCTCCTCGATGTACGGCAGGATAGCGACGCGCCAGCTCAGCAGCGGTTTGCCGCTTGCATCGAAAATGGCCTGAGCTGGAAAAGAACGCTCATTGTCGTAGTAGTTGTGCAGCGCCAGCCCGATCTGCTTGAAGTTGTTCATCGACTGATTGCGACGCGCCGCTTCGCGCGCGGCCTGCACGGCCGGCAAGAGCAACGCCGTCAGGACGCCCGCCGTGGCCAAGGTCATTGCCTGCGATTGCGAAGAGCCCGGCTCGACCTTCGCTAGAACAAATGTGGTGTCGTCCTGCCGCATCTCGCCCAGCGCTACGGCGTACTGGTCGATCATCCGCAGGATGTAGTCGCCCCAAGCCCGCGCGGTCGCCTCGGGGTGATTGCGTATCTCAGCGAACTCCTTGTCATTGATCATCTGCTCTCGAAAGCGGGCATAGCCGTCGGCGATCAGTCGTTCGATCCGATCGGCCGCCTCGGCGCTAGTGGCGTAAGCGGTGAGCGAAGCGCCCCGCGTCCCGCTGAGGTCGGCGGTGAGAATCACCTTGTCCACCAAAAGCACCCCGTCCAGAAAGGGGTGCGCTTCGGGATCGGCTTGCTGCTTCGCCGCGGCGATCCCCATCTCCAGAACGGAACGCAACGGCTGGAGCGTCACGACGGCGTGCAGGTGGTTCTGCCGGGCGTCTTCGGTGGACATCAGCTCCTGCAACTCGCTCTGCCCGGGCTTGACGCCGCGCACCAGCCGCTTGAGGAACAGCTTCGGCCCCACCGCGAGCGTCTGATCGTCCAGCAGGCAGTAGCTGGGCATCATCGCTAGATTACTCTGGAGCAGCGGGCGGCCGAGCAACTCGCCGGGCGTCGTGTGCTCGGTGAGTTCTCGTCGGAAATCGTCGAAGGTGATCGGCCGTGAGGCCTCCAGCACGATGGCGTACTGGGGGCTGGCGCCGACCGGCGGCTCGACCATCGCGGTGATACGGTCGATGGCGCCAAGCGGAATACCGAGAAAATCCTTCGTCGCGGCGGCGGCGACCTCGACGGGGTACTGCTGCGCTGCGGGCGACTTAGCGGCGTTGGCGAGCCGGACCGTCACCGCGGCAAACGACTGCGGTGTCAAATAGGCGAGGGGCGTCGGCTCATCGGCGCGGATCGAGGCGAGCGGCGCGAGCGTCGTCGCGGTCGCGACCACCAAACGGAGCCAGAAAGCGGAGATCAGCGAAGGCATCAGTGTCGCTCCTGTTAGGCAGAGGGCGACTGGATGCTAACGCGATAACCGCCGCGCGTCAAAAATTGGCGCTTTTGCAGACGGGAGAAGGGATCTCCAGACCACGATTACGCGCCCCATGCCGTTTCGGAATGGATACCGTCATCGGGGTCTGGAGACCCCTCCGACAAGACACTTTGCGTCGGAGCCCACAAAAAACCAGTCCCCCTGCCCTGCCCCGCTAGCTCGCGTCCGCAGGATAACTGTCGGTGAAGACCACTTCGGACTTGTCGAGCTGCCCGCCACGCGCGTAGGCGGGCTTGGTCCCCTTGCCTACAACCACCATGAAGCCGATCACGTGTCCCGCGGGCAGGCCGATCAACTCGGCGACCTGCTGAGCGTCGAAGCCGATCATCGGGCAAGAGTCGTAGCCCATCGCCTTGGCAGCGAGCATGATCGTCTGACCGGCAATGCCGGCCGAGCGCATCACCTCGTCGTGCTGCACCTGCTCGCCCGAGTTGGAGTAGAACTGCTCGATCATCGGCACGAGGACGTCCTGCGTCGATTGCGGAGCATTCCGCCAGTAACGCTCCGGCGACTTGGCCCACGACTTGGGGTCGCCGCAGATGACAATCGCCAGGCAGGCGTCGGTGACCTGCGCCTGGTCCCACGCGGCGGCGCGAAGTTTCTTCTTCTGCTCCGGGTCGCGGACGACGACGAACCGCCAGTTCTGGATGTTAAACGACGTCGGCGCAAGCAACGCGAGGTCCATCAGCCGCTCGTAGTCGGCCTCGGGCATCTCAAACTTGGGATCGTAATGCTTGACGGCGCGACGTTCTTTGATGGCGGTGAGGGTGTCCATGCTTTCCTTTGCTCAGGATTAGGGCCCAAGGATCGGACGAATCATACCGAATCGGCCCCTCGATCCGAGCCTTATTTGTGTGATTCGAGGGCAAGAAAAACTGTGGGAGGGGTCTCCAGACCCCGGATACGCCATCCATTCCGAAACGGCAAGGGTGCGCTTAACCGGCGTCTGGAGACGCCTCCCACAGTTAAGGATCCTCAAGCCTCATACCTCAAGCCTCAGGTCTCATACACAATCCGCCCGTTCTGTTGACTGCGGCTGATGCGGTCCGTGGCGTAAAGCCCGGCAAGGACGAATTCGACGCAACTCGCCCGCACCGCGGGGTCTTGCGAGGCGTTGACCTCGAACGCCTTGTCCCACGCCGGCGGCACACGCTTCAGCAGCGTAGCGTAGTTTGACGAGGGGAGCATGTCGCCTACCTCGACGCGGACGCCCTGCGAGAAGACCTCGGCGATCTCCGCCAAGCCGTGCTCTTCGACATACTCGCCGAACACGGTGGCGATCGCCTGCGCGATCACTGCGTCGAGCACTTGTCGCTCGCTCATCTGGTGCGAGCCCATCAGGTCGAGCTCGAGCTTGCCCAGCGAGCTGGCGTAGAGGTGACCCAGGTCGCTGATTCGCGGCACGGCCGCCTCCTCGCCGAGGACCGCCGCGCGGTGCCGCGCCGAGGCGAGCATCGTCCGGTAGTTCGCGAGCGACAGCCGCGCCGACACGCCCGAGTCGTGGTCCACGTACTTCGACAGCCGGGCGGCCCGGCTGATCTCTTCGATCAGCTCCTTCATGAAGTAGGGAACGGTGACGGAGGGGCCAGGGACGGGGTACGGGGGACGGGGCGAGTCTGGTTCCGAGCCCTCGTCCCCCGTCCCTAGGCCCCCGTCCCTGGCGTCGACTTCTTGCTCCAGAATTTCCACCCCCAGCGCGCGCTCGAGGGGATAGTGCGTATGAATGACCGAGCCGATGCGGTCCTTCAGCTGCGGGATCACTTTGCCCGAGCGGTTGTAGGTCGCCGGGTTCGCGCTGAAGAGGATCATCACGTCGATGTCGAACTTGACGGGATAGCCGCGGATCTGCACGTCGCGTTCTTCGAGGATGTTGAAGAGGCCGACCTGCACCAGCTCGTCGAGCTCGGGCAGCTCGTTCATCGCGAACAGGCCCCGGTGCATCCGCGGGATCAGCCCAAAGTGCAGCGCCTCCTCCGCGCCCATGCTGACGCCGGCTGCGAGCATCGCCGGATCGATCTCGCCGATCAGGTCCGCGAACTTCGTCCCCGGCGCCAGACGCTCGGCGTAGCGGTCGTCGCGGCGCCACCAGGCGATCGGCACCTCATCGGCCGGGGTGCCGTTGACGAGCATCCGGCCCCGCGACGTGATCGGTCGGTACGGATCGTCGTGGAGCGGGATCTTGCGGTCGTCGATGTAGGGGATCGCTTCGTCGAGGAAGTCCACCAACCGCCGCATCAGCCGGCTCTTCGCTTGACCTTTCTCCCCGAGGAACAACAGGTCGTGCTGGGCGAGCAGCGCGATGTTCAGCTCGGGGATGACGGTTTCGTCATAGCCGATGATGCCGGGAAACAGCTCCTCGCCGCTGCGGAGCTTGCGGAGGAAGTTGTCGTGGATCTCTTGCTTGACACTCTTGCTGCGCCAGCCGGAGTTGCGGAGTTCCGCGAGATTGCGCGGGCGGTCCGAGTTGGGGTAGGACATCGGTAGGAAGCCGGTGGGGGGGCGAGGCAGGGAGCCTAATTGTAGGTGCCCGAGCCTTCCTGCCCAGCAAATCAGAATCGGTTAACCACAAAGGAACGAAGGAACAAAGGAAGGCTTTGGGCTACTTCTTCTTTGTTCCTTCGTTCCTTTGTGGTGAATAAAAAAGCCCGCCGGAAAATATTCCGGCGGGCCTCGTCGTTCGTATTAAATAGGCATTAGACGGAGCGGCTTAGGCCTCGGCGGGGTCTTTGCCGTCGATCCAGGGGCCTTCGAGCTTCTGGTAGCCCGGCGGAATCAACTTGCTCCCCTTGTTGCCGGCGTGCCACCCGGGAACGTGCTTCGCGTCGGCCCTGTTGTAGGACATTTGTTCCCAGTGCTTGGCCCACGAAGCGTCACCGTCGGTGTACTCGAGCGTCTCGGGGTTGAAGTGGTAGACCTTGCCTTGGCGGTAGCTGTTGGCGCCGAGCTTGACGACCACCATCGCCGCCGCGCCGAGCTCCGGCGAGCAATTGACCTTTGACGGGTCGTCCGCCTTGACGGCGTCGATGAAGTTTCCGAAGTGGACGAACGACGAGTCGCCGATCTTGCCGGCCTCGACCCGCTCGCTCTTGATACTCGAGTCGTGAGTGACTGGTGAACGTTCGGCGACGAAGTCGTAGCCGGTGAAGTCCTCTCCTGTGCCGAGCACTGCCGAGCCGAAGTGGCCGCGGATGCACTGCTGGATGGGGACATCCGAGGAACACATGGTCGCCGTCACTAAGCCCTGGACGCCTTCGTTGAAGTCGGTAATCACGGTCGCGACGTCCGGCGCCTCGCGGTTGTCGTACTCGAGGTAGATGCCGCCGCCGCCGGCGACGCGGCCCGGCCAGCGGAGGCCCGTCGCCTTGAGCATGGACGTGGTGCGGTGCACGAACAGGTCGGTGTACATGCCCGAACCGAAGTCCCAGTAGCAACGCCACTGGGCGAAGCGGGCGCGGTCGAAGGGTTGCTTCGGGGCTAGGTCGAGCTCGGTCCCGAGGAACATGTTCCAGTCGATGTTCTTGGGATTCATGTCCTTGGTGAGCGTGTAGTAACGCCACTGCCCCAAGTCCGAGTTGCGGAAGAACTCGGTCTGGTATTGCATGATCTTGCCGAGCTTGCCGGCGCGGATGTCCTCGTTGATCTTGTTCCAGACCGGCAGCGAGGTGCTCTGCACGCCAACCTGCATCACCTTGCCCGAGTCCTTCCAGGCGCGGTAGACGGCGATCGCCTCGTCGACGGTGTGCGTCATCGGCTTTTCGCAGTAGACGTGCTTGCCCGCCTTGAGGGCGGCGATCGTCTGCGTGGCGTGCCAGTGGTCCGGCGTGGCGATCACCACCACGTCAATCGACGGGTCGCTGATGATGTCGCGGTAGTCGGCTATCTTGGCGGGCGCCTTGCCGGTTTTCGACTCGATCTTGGCGGCCGTTTCGTCGCGGTAACGATTGAAGACGTCGCACACCGCAACGCATTCGACCGAGCCCGGGTCGTTTTGCAACTTGATTGCCGAATCGACGTGCGTCTGGCAACGGCCACCCACCCCGATAAACGCGATCCGCAGCCGGCTATTGGTGTTCGCGCCGCTCACAGCGCCCAAGGCACTAGTCGAAGCAATCGCCGCCGAGGCGCCGGTGGTCGCGAGAAAGCCGCGACGAGAGAGGTCACGCGGAAACATGTCGTGAGGGCTCCGAGGGAGAGTCAGGGATGTCGGAAGTCAGACGCCGTGGCCGCTGAGCGGGAAGAGCTAAGTAGTATAAACACCCGGCAGCGGATAATTCCTACCGGATTCCGACCCGAATAACCACCCGGTAAGATCGCTTACGGTTCAATCGGGTGGTTAGTTCAGAGCGTTGCGTAGGCCTCTCTTAATTCCGCAATCCGCCCGAACGTGACAGAGAAACTGCGCTAAATCGGGCAGGAACGCCCCGCCTACGGCCATTGGGGCCAACTCGCCGGCTGAGCCGGCGCCCCGGCTTGGCCGCCGCCGGGCGGGGCGTTGACCGCGGGCC
>JBGSJY010000512.1:0-5719 GCA_041741515.1 Pirellulales bacterium
CGACCGTGCCCGAAACGTCCTCGCCGAGGATCCAGCGTGAACCCTGGCGCTGCGCGCGAACCGGCTTC
Source organism: Pirellulales bacterium (assembly GCA_041741515.1). Taxonomy (GTDB): domain Bacteria; phylum Planctomycetota; class Planctomycetia; order Pirellulales; family Lacipirellulaceae; genus Botrimarina. Next base: position 69 of record JBGSJY010000512.1, read on the forward strand.
TCGCCAATGAAGACGCCCCGCGTTTGGGCCGTGGCGGGAAGTTCAACCTTGGCGGTCATCCCCTGCGGCACCGTGAGCGACAGCTCGAACGCGCCACCACTCTGCCAATGGATTCGGATCGGCCCGTGCGGCGTGGGCACCTTGCCTGCGGCGGATTTCAAATCCCCCGGATTGGGCCGGATCAACGCCCGTGACCAACCGGGTGTGAGCGGTTGCGCCCCGAGCACATAGCGAGGGAGCAGATTGGCCGGCGCCGCGCCCCAGGCGTGGTTCCAGTCGAGGTTGGGCTTGTAGCGGGCGTCCCACGCTTCCCAGGTCATCGTGGCGTCCGCGTCGAGCATCCGCCGCCAACTCCGCGCGTCGGGGGCGACCATCAGCCGAAGCGCTGCCTCGCTCGCTCCGTTCTCGAAGAGCGCCTCGAAGAAATACTGCGCGCCGTAGACCGAACATTGCACCCCCCGCTCGACGAGCCACTCGGTGATCGCGGGGGCCTTGTCCGGCGGCGCTAGCCCCAACGCCAGCGGAAAAAAGTTGGCGTGGGCGGAGTGGTGATCGACCCCGATCCCGTCACGGAACCTGCCGACGGCGGGATCGAAGAACGCCCTCAAGTAAGCCTCTCGCCCGCGAGCCGCCTGGCGGTCGGCGTCCGCGGCGTCGTCGTGACGGCCGACCGCGCTGGCCAACTCGCCCATTCGCTCCACTGCGGCCAAGTGGAAGGCGTTCACCACCGCGTTGACCTCCGAGAAAACGAACCCGTCACGCTCCGGCGGCGGCCAATCGACGATGTCGTCGTGCGCGATGTGCTGCTTGTCGCTGTGAACCAGCCCATCCTCTCCGACTCGGTCGCTGAGCAGCTTGCCGCGCAGCGCCCCGTAACGGGGCGCTAGCCACGCGGCGTCCCCCGTCTGCATCCAATCGGCATGCGCGATGAAGACCATGTGCGGCGCCCACTCGGTAGGCCACGTCGGATGCTCCATCAGCCAATCGAAAGTGCAACGGGCCATTAGCACGTCCCCTTCGGCGTAGTAGTGGCTCAGCTGATTGAGGTAGGCGTCCGCCTCGTAGGGGATCCGCTCGCGATCGCCATCGACATACACGCCGGCGAACGTCGTCGCCTTGATGGAGTAACGACACAACTCCCACAAGCGAGTAAGTAGCGGGTCGGAGCACTTGAAGTCAGCGGCGTTATCGTCCCATCGCTTGGCGAACGCGGCTTGGCGGAGAACCCATCCGTCGGGCGCCTCGGCAGGGACCCCCACCACCTCGATCCAGCGGAAGGGAGCCACAACGCCCCACTCGGACGGCGTCCGTACGGCCGGCGGCGTGTTAGCGCTGTCTTGCCGCGTGTTCCGCTTATCCCGCGGTGGCTGGACGACCAAGCGACTACCCGGCGTGACCGGAACACTCACCTCGGAGTAACGCACGGAGCCGGGCGGGTGGCGATCGACCCGACCGTCACGGGAGGCCTCGCCAAAGCGGACTGTCAGTTGGGGGGCAGCCCCTTCGGGAGGAGTCAGCACGAGATTCCCAAACGCCACACGACCGAAATCGACCAGCACGGCGCCGTCGTCGAGGCGGGTAACGGAAGCCGGGCGTTGCCCCGTCAAGGCAACTGAGTCACGTGCAGGGATTGGCAGTGACGACTCCGCCTCGGAGTCGGCGCGGCGGACTGGGTCGGGCGACCCGAGTTGATTTCCGACCGCAGCGGTCCGCTCGGCGGGCGCCGCATCGGGCGCCTCCGCCGACGCGATCGAAACCGTAGCCCCGACCAGCAGGGCCATCACCGCTCCAGTCCGACCACTCCGGAGCGTCGCAGGCGGGTCGGTCATCTTGTTTAACCACGGATGACATGGATCGCGCGGATGGATCTTAATATTCATTATCCGTGTCATCCGTGGTTCCCTCCTCAGTACCAATCCCGAATCAGCTCCGGCGCCCAGTAGCGCGACGGCAACGGCATGGCGTAGCAGGGCTCCCTCGGAAGGACCACCAGCGGCAGGAGCCCATTGCTCAGATAGCCGTTTGGCAGGTGCTTGCGGACGAAGAACGTCGTGGAAATACGGCACTTGATCCCGCTGCCAATCAAGTCGGGGGCCTTCAATCCAAAGACACGGATCATCTCGTCGGTTAGATATTCGGCAACGGCAGCCGCTTGCGGCTCCTCGGGTTGCGTGCCTTTGAGATCGGCCACGAAATAGCTACTTCACGCAACAATTCGACCTGCGAATCAACGCGCTTGCTCGCGGAGAAGACTACTTCGCCCGGGCAATTGTCGGCGCCGGGGCTGAAGAGAAGCTGATTGGCCTGGATGATCTGCCCCCAGACGACAACACCCTCGCTAAAGACGTTCGGGACGTTCTTGAAGAGCTCATTGAGCTTGTCCGACTTGTTCTGCGTGGCCCAGGGAGGTGTTGGAACATGTAGATACGTGTTGCGCTCCCACCATCCGAACTTTCGGGGCGGGCTCCCAAATTCCTCCCGACAGATTTGGAGCGACTTCTGAAGCATTCGATGCGGTCGGTAGATGCGGATTCGCCGCGCGTGGCGTCCCTCGTCGCCGGATGTTACCAGCCCAATGGGCCAGGTGACGTGCAGGGGCCCAACATGCCGCTAGCGCCGTGGGTCGGTCAGCAAATGGCGATGGTAGAGTGATGGCCCTACGCCAACTAAGCAGCATGCGCGCCGACCCACCCTTGATCAATCCTCCATCCCTTCCCAAAACACCTTGTGAACGATGGCCACGATGATGGCGGTGGACCACCCCAGCATCAAGACGCCGACGCTGGCTTCGACCGGGCCGAGCATCCGCCATTGGGAGGGGAGCACCACATCGCCGTACCCCACGGTCGTATAGCTGGTTGAAGAGAAGTAAGCGGCGGTCTCGAAATCAGGGAGCATGCCCCACCACCAGTAGAGGGTCGCCCATACCCCCATTTCCGCCAGATGCGTCACCAACAGCCCGCCGACGAGGGAGACCATCAGGACTTCGACCCGAATCCAACGATACCTGGTCGGGGCTTCCCAAAACCGCTGGCAAAACTTCAACGACGCGTACATCCCCACGCTGTGAATCAGCACGGTGACCGTGGTGAGCAACAGGGCGACAAGGAAAAGTTTCATGAGCGCGCGAAGAGGGGTACGCGAAGAAGGGGCGGCCTTAGCGGATCTACGACCGAGTTGACCGGATGGCACTCACGGCCCCAATGCTAATGCATCCCGGGCGGCAACAAGTACAGGGTCATCGCGAAGATCAGATAGACCATCAGCACCAGCACCCCCACGAACCATGCCGACCTCCCCGAGTTGGTGACCAGTGTCGCGGTCAGCGTGGCGATGAGGATCATCACCACCGCGCCGGGCCAAAACTGCAGGTCCATCGGCGCCGGCCCGACTGCGTAGCTGAGCAGCATCAGGACGGGCGCCACAAACAGCGCGATCTGCGACGCGCTGCCCAGGGCGATGCCGACGCTCAGGTCGAGCCGGTCTTTCCGGGCGGCGGAGAACGCCGTCGCCATCTCTGCCGCGGCGCCGACGAGCGAGACGACGATGAAACCCACGAAGGCGGGTGTCATCCCAAAGGTTTCCGCCGCCTGCTGCACCGACTCGACGAAGACCTCGCTCACCAGCGCCACCAGCACCGTAACTCCGGCCAGCGTCGCCAGGGCCAGGCCCAGCGGCCAAGGCGCTTCGTGGTCGGCGTCGGCGTGTTCGACGCTTGCGAACAGTTCGCGGTGCGTCTTCAACGAGAACAGCATGCCTAGGGCGTAGGCCGTGATCAACAGAACGCCCAAGCCCAAGCTTAAGTGCTGATTGAACTCTCGGGCCGCCGAGTCGGCGCCCGAAACGGCCGAAGGGACCAGCAGCGCAATCGTCGCCAGAAAGAGCATGCCTGCCTGCACGCGAGCGCTGGTGCGGTTGTATTCCTGGACGTGATGCTTGAGGCCGCCGAGCAGGAACGACGCCCCCAGCATGAACAGCGCGTTGGTGACGATCGCTCCGGCGACGGACGCCTTCACCAGCATCGTTTGCCCGGCGCGCAACGCCGTGATCGCGATCACCAGCTCGGTGAGGTTCCCCAGCGTAGCGTTGAGGAGGCCGCCCACCGAGTCGCCCGTCTTGGCGGCGACCGACTCCGTCGCGTGGCTCAGCAGGGCCGCGAGCGGCACGATGGCCAGCACCGACAACACGAACAGCAGCGAGTGCGCTTCGGGCCGGAGCTGCGCCGCCGCAAAGACCACCGGCACAAACGCCAGCAGCCACAGCAAGGGGTTGTGCCGAATTTCGTGCAACAGGCGTCCCATCCGATCACCTTTTCCGTTGCGTGGCCTTGCCTCCTAACCCGCGAAGCGAACGGCGGACCGAGTGGGAGCAAGGCGTTGAAGAGTTTTGTTGCAACGCGGAGCCGCATCACGCGCCGCCTGATTTCAAGAAGCTAGCATCTCCAACGCCCGTCACCTACTCAATTCGCCGCTTCAGGACTTCTGCGACGAGTAACTCTGCATCAGGCACCGGTAGCTCGGCAGGTGATTCGAGAAAAGCTCGCCGAGGCCCTCCATGTCGTTGCGCCAGTCGCGGTGCAGCTCGCAGGCGACGCCGAACCACGTCATCAGCTGCGCGCCGGCTGCTTCCATACGCGACCAAGCCGCGTCACGGGTCGTCTTGTTGAAAGTGCCCGAGGCGTCGGTGACGACGAACACCTCGTAGCCCTCTTCGAGGGCCGAGAGGGCCGGGAAGGCGACGCAGACCTCCGTGACGATGCCCGCGATCAGCAGCTGCTTCTTGCCGGTCGCCTTCACTGCGGCTACGAAGTCGGGGTTATCCCAGGCGTTGATGTCGCCCGGCCGGGCGACGTACGGCGCGTCGGGGAACATCGCCTTCAGCTCCGGCACGAGCGGCCCGTTCGGGCCGCTCTCAAAGCTGGTGGTGAGGATCGTCGGCAACTGGAAGTACTTTGCGGCGTCCGCCAGCGCGAGCACGCAGTTCTTGAAGTCATCGGGCGAGAAGTCATGGACAAGATTCGTGAGCCCCGTCTGGTGGTCCACCAGCAAGACGGCCACGTCGTTCTTGTCCAAACGCCGATAAGTAAAACCCGCCATCGTCGCTCTCCTTTCGTCGGATCTCGGAACGCAAAGCCGCACGAGCGGCATGCTACCAGTTTCAACAGCGAGAGCGAAAGCAAGAGGCGAAAGCAGGCGCAGTCCCGGCGCCTCACCAGCCGAAGTCGAGGCCGATCGTGGCGCCGTGATAGAATAGCCCCGCGTCGGCGGACGCGGTGTTGAGCAGGCTCGGGTTCTGCAAGCTGCGGACCGCGGCGTCACTCGCCAAGGCGACTTCTTCAAGCCAGATGAGTTGATAGCCGGCGCGCAAAGCCACCCGCTTGGTGAGCTGGTAGCCCGCCGTCAGCTTGATCTCGCCAAGGAACGAAGTCGTCGTATCGGCGCCGGTGAAGGATCCGATGGGTCCCGGCGCGAACTCATAGATGCCGCCCTGGACATCGTTGTGGTACACGCCGGCCTTGTCGAACAACCCCCACCAACGCCGCGTAAAAGGCCGTCGGACGGAGTCCCTTCTCATCAGAACCGACGGAGCGAGCGATGGCAGCGGTTGCTAGCGGGCGGAAGAAGCTGGTTTACCGGGTGACGAACTGGCGG
>JBGSJY010000513.1:0-27545 GCA_041741515.1 Pirellulales bacterium
CGACCACCTCTACCTGCACCTCCGCAACCAGCGTATCCAGTGCCTCGATTTGGCGACCGGCGAGGAGACGTGGCGCACGACACCTTATGGCAAGTATCAGAGCATGGTGGTGCTGGGCGATCGGATCCTCGCGCTCGACGAGCGCGGCGAGCTGATCCTCTTCCGCGCGACGCCTGACAAGTTCGACGTGATCGATGCGCGGAAGATCAGCGAGGCCGAAACCTGGGCGCACGTCGCGGTGTGCGGCGGTCAGATCTTTGTCCGCGAGCTGAACGCGTTGGCGGCGTACGACTGGGCAGTGGAGTGACACGTAGCTTCGCCCACGCCGCGTTGGCATTAGCCGCTAGACGCAAAACGATGTCGCCACGCGATCCTACCACGGCGCCGAGTGGATGTAGTCGACTTGGTCAAGCGTCCGCAAGGTGACCGCAATAGCGCGGTAGGACTCGTAGGATGACGGTTCGCCGTGAGTCCCAAATCTGCTGAGAACGATGAAGCCTCAGCAGGTTTGGCGTGGGTCCAAAGGCGCCCGGGCGTGCACCTCGCGTGCAAGTTGAAGCGGACTACCCTGGCGTCCCTTGCCACGTCGCGACGACGTGCTCTGATCGTCGGTCCAGCGGAGGTCGAATCGACCGCCCAGCCGCAGAGGTCTTCGGCACCGCCATCAGTTTAGCATGCCGACAAACCGCTGGTGTTGGTCCACCCGACCTCAATCTGAGAGCTCGAAGTCGGTTACCGCATACGATGGAGCCGCAGAATCTTTACTAAGTCTTCATGTACAGAGCGGCATGTGCGGTGACAACTAGCGGTAGAAGCCGACCCGGACACCGCGATGCCACTGACTCAAGACCGACTCATTGTTCTGCTCCTGCAGCGTAGGCCCGCTGTTCTCGGGTACCTCGCATCGATCGTCGGTGACCTACACGTCGCCGAAGACCTCTACCAAGAGGTTGCTGTTCTTGCGACGCAGAAGCGAGCGGAGATTGAAGGTGAAGACCACCTCGTCGGCTGGCTCATGCACACCGCGAGGTTTATGGCTTTGAACGCGGCGCGAAAGGAAAAGACCCGACGTCACGTCTTCGGAACCGACTTGCTTGAGACCCTCGAGTCCGAGTGGGCAGCGGACGTCAGCGACTCCGCCGACTCTCGGCTGGCGATGTTGCAAAGGTGCATCGAGAGGCTCACGCCTCGCTCCAGGCGTCTCGTCGAGCTTCGCTATTTCGAAGGGCTGAGTGGCGAATCCCTAGCAGAGCAAGTCGAGCGTTCGATGAACTCCGTCTACGTCTCGCTCAGCCGCATCCACCGCGCGCTCGCCAAATGCGTTGAGCGTGAGCAGCGGCTTTCGGAGGCGTGAATGACCATGGATAGTTCACAACCAAGCCGCGATAGTCACCGCGCATTCGCTGGCGATAGCGACGTTGCAAGGGTACTTCGGTACTTGGACGGCATCACGACGGACCGGGAGTCGCGAGCTCTCGAAGCCGATCTCTCACGGAACGCGGAACTGCGTCGCCTCTTTCGTGAGGTCTGTACGCAGCACGTCCTGGCGGCAGATTGTCTCTCCATTAATAGTCGCCGAAATCGCGGGGCGCCGGTGGGTGAAGATCCTCGGTCGAAGACGCCGGCATTCATCCGCTGGCCTGCGCCTTCGATGACGTTCACTCGATGGTCGGCGGTAGCGGCTGTGCTCGTTGTCATTTTTTCAGCCACGACGATGCACAGGCGATACGCATCGCCGAAACACGCTCAGGTCGTCGAATCGATCGACGCGTCCTGGTCTGACGAGAGTCTCTCTAATGGAGCCTGGTTGCCCGCCGAGACGGTTGAACTCCGCCAGGGGCTCGCTCAACTGCAATTTTCAAATGGGTCCAACGCGATCTTTGAAGCGCCCTGCCGGTTCTCTGCGGTGTCGGGCGACCTGCTCCGCCTGTTTGATGGTAAGGCGAGTGTGAGTTGCCGAGTTGATGGAAGCACCGGATTCGTTGTCCAGACCGACCACGGTGAAATTGAAGACTTGGGCACGGAGTTCGGCGTCTCCGCGTCGCGCTCCGGAGTCGACTTGGGCGTGTTCGACGGGCTCGTCGAGGCCCGATTCCAGCGCTCGGCGCCGCGGCGAATCGCGGCGGGTGAGGGCTTGCGGTACGAAGCCCGATTGGGAGCCGTGGCACCGACCGGCTCGCAACAGTTCCGTTATGTGCGAGACGGCGAGTTCGCAATACGCAAGCGTCAGCAAGATGGGCTGCTGAATCCAAGTGAGGCATCGCTGCTATCTCGACTCCATTCCGACAACGGATTGATTGCGTGGCTCGACTTCCGGACCCCAACGGTAGCAAACCTGGCGGACCCGAATCGCCACTCGCCAGCCGGTCTGCCTGCGGTATCGGAATCGCTACTCCGACCGGGGCGTCGTCCAAGTTTCAAGAGTTACGGCATCGCCAAGCCTGAGCACACGACGCCATTTGTCGTGCCAGGTGAACACAAGTCGCTGACGCTGATCGCCTGGATGAAGTTTTATCCCGAGGGCAGTGGCAAGCAGCGGCGTGGCCTTCTGATGGCGGACCACTGGGATGAGCCCGGCGAGGTCCATTGGCAACGCAAGGGTAACGACCTTCGTCTAAGCGTTCGGATGCCGGGCGAGATCAATGGCGACCATCTGTCGTTTGCCGCGGAGTCGCCGTTGCTAATGTCGGACGACTGGTTGTGCTTGGCAACCACGATCGATCTTGCGGAGAGACGCGTACGGCACTTCGTGAACGGCGAAGAGGTTTCGCAACTCCAGATCGAGGAGGACGTGCCCCCGCTCCGGCTAGGGTCTTGCAGCGTTGGTGGCTGGACCCACAACCCGTCGACCCCCGAAGACCGGTCGATGTACGGCGCGGTAGATCAGATAGCGATCTGGCAGCGAGCGCTTGAGCCTCACGAAGTGGGTGACGTCTACCAGGCAACGCGTTGAGGCGTCGTATGTGGTTTGTTCTGAAAACAATTGTGCAACTTGGAGAAGTCTAATGCGAGTCTTGATCCTGTTTCTGGCGACCGCTGTTTCGACCATGCCGGTCGCGAGTTGGGCGGCTAGCATCGCCTGGAGTTCCCCCTTCGAGATCGAAACCGACGCCGACCTAAAGATCGCTGCCGGGGGCTTGCTCTACGCCATAAATGGCGGCGACCACACAGGGCCCGCTGAGGAACTCGACCCGGCGTCACAGGGGGCGCCGATGAACTTCGCGAGCATCGACTCGCCCGCGGGCGTCTTGCCACTCCAGTGGACCGAAGTCAACACCGGCCCGGGGAGCCGCTTCGATTCTCCTACCTTCGGCGAGGTGACGAGCTTCCTGGCGGGCGACGGAACGGCGATTGAACTGAGCACTAGCACCGAGCTTGCCAGCGAGGTGCTCGGTGACTTTGACGATGCCCTCTTCGACGGCTTGACCGTCCGAGCGGACGACGTTGGCGGCCTAGCCACACTTTCCGCCGGAAGCAGAATTTACCGACCGGACGTCGCCGAGTCCGGCAACTCACTCACTGGCAACCCAGCGCTCGACTCGGTACTGAACTCTAGCGTCTGGGCCGATGGCCGGACCGTCGGTTCATCGACCCTGGTAGTGCAACTAAACGACTTGACGCCAGGCGAAACGTACCAAGTGCAAATCGTCGCCAACGGAGACACGCGACCCCCCCGTGGCACAACAATGGAGCGGAGCATTTCGGCAATCACCGCCGACGATGGGCTTGGGAACGTCTCGGCGCCACTCGGTGTATTCCGTGATCTCGACGGCGACGGATTTCGCCATGTGAACGCGGTGCTTGGCGTGTTCTCTGCTGACGCCGAGTCGCAGACCATAAATCTCGTGCTCGCCGCGGGTCGCAATCCCGGGTTCAGCCTGCTGACTGTATCTCGCGTTCCCGAACCCTCGTCCGCCCTGCTCGTGATTCTCGGCGTGGTGGTCGCCGGCAGCAGTCGCCGCCGGTAGGGTCGCAGTCTATTGAGCTTCAGCGAGCGTCCGTCTGCGTAGGGCGGCTAAACACTAACTACACCATGGGGTAATTGCTATGCAACTTGGAAAGTCGCTATTCATGAGGTGCGGTGTCGCGACCGCTGCAGTTGTGATCGGGTATGGTCCCTGCTGGGGAGCCGAGGTCACCTGGGGCGATCCGTTCGAGATCGTGACCGATGCTGACCTAGAGCTTTCCTACGGGCCGGTCCGCTACGCCATCAGCGGCGGAGACTACGACGGCCCGATTGAAGAGTTACAGCCCCCTACTCAGGCGTATCCCACCCCGCCGCCGAGCATTACTGTCGGTTCAAGGGTAATTCCTCTCCAGTGGACTCAAGTCAACACCGGCCCGGACAGCCTCTTCCAATCCGCGACATTCGGAGAAGTCACAACTTTTCTTCCCGGTGATGAGAAGGCGATTAATCTGAGTACCGATACTGAACGCGAGGCCGCCGTCCTAGGGGACTTTGACGACGCCCTCTTTGATAGCTTGACTGTTCGATCCGATGATCAGGGTGGCACCGTAGCACTGTCAGCCGCAAACCGCATCTATAACCCTGCGGTAATCGAGCCTGAGAATGGCCTCACTGGGAATGCGACGCTTGACTCTGTGTTGAACTCCAGCGTCTGGGCGGACGGAAGAGTATTCGGTTTCTCGACGCTTGTTGTTGAACTCAACGCGTTGAGCATTGGCAAGGAATACCAAGTGCAGATCGTGGCGAACGGCGACACTCGACCGCCTCGTGGAGCCAACATTGAACGCAATATCTCTGCGATCACGGTGAACGATGGAACGGGGCCTGACGGCCTCAGCGGGAATAGCTCTGAAGAGCTGGGCGTGTTTCGCGACCTCGACGGAGACGGGTTTCGCCATGTCAACTCGGTGATCGGAACGTTCGCTGCAGACGACGTTTCTCAGACATTAAACTTGGTGCTCGCCAACGGGCGTAACCCCGGGTTCAGCCTGATTGTAGTCTCCGAGCGAGCGGAGCCACTGCCCGGCGACTACAACGCAGATGGTATCGTGAACGCCGCCGACTACACCGTCTGGCGCGACAACCTAGGAACCGACTTCGGCCTGCTGGGCAACGGCGATGAGACCGGGCTGAGTGCCGGTACCGTGGACGAGGCCGACTACGACCTTTGGGTGAGCAGCTACGGGGCAACAGGGAGCAGTTCTGCCAGCTCTCAGGCGGTGCCCGAGCCCGGCTCGGTGTTTATCGCTCTGGCCGTCGTTGGGGCAGCACTCGCTGGGAACCGTCGTTCGGACGTTTAGTTCAGCTGACACGTCAGAGCTGAGGGGTGGGTTGGCTCGGCGTGGCGGGCGCGCGACTGCTCCGGCGGTCGGCAAGGAGCGCCCGCCGCGCCAGTCGACAACGAGGGGCCACTAACGAGCAATCAAGAGCAATCGGGGGCAGAGATGGGTACCGCGAGACAACGATCTTACGCCTTTACGTTGGTTGAACTCTTGGTGGTGATTGCGATCATCGGGCTGCTCGTGGCCCTGCTTCTCCCGGCGGTTCAGGTCGCCAGGGAGTCAGCCAGACGGTCGTCGTGCTCAAACAACTTCCGTCAGGTCGGACTCGCCCTGCACAACTACGAATCAGTCCGTCGTGAGTTGCCCGCCGGTACTAGCAGCCACGAAAGCCTCAACAACGAGGGCTACAGCTGGGCGGTGCGATTGCTCCATTACATGGAGGAGAGCAACATCTACGACCGGATCGACTTCGCAGACGACGGGTTTGTCGGCACCACGAGTGCATCGAACCAAGAGCTGATGGAGGGAACCGTCGTCCAGGCGTTCGACTGTCCATCTTCACCTCTGCCCCGCTTTACCACCGCATGGAACGATGGATTCCAGGTGCATGTCGGTTCCATGGTGGGGATCGCCGGAGCTGTTCCCCCGGACTACGAAGACGTTCCCACCGAGGAACGTCGTTTCGACCGGTTGGCGCTGATTGGCGCGGGCGCATCGCAAGGCCATGCCTGGAATGGCGTTCTGTTTGCACACCGAGCCGTCCGAACCGCCGAGATCACCGATGGATTGTCGCATGTGATCTGCGTCGGAGAGACCTCTGATGCGGCCACTTACGAAGGACGCCCGGACATCACCTACGACTGTCGCGGGATGTTCCCGCACGGCTGGTGGATCGGAGCCGACCGCGACCGGCTCGACGGTTGGCAAGGGGATCGACGGGTGTTCAACACAACCTATTTGAACACCCGGCCGCTCGGTTCCAAGGTCTGCTCAGGCGGCTCGAACGGTTACCGCGAGGCCGAAGGCACCAACTACGACAACAGCGTGCCGATCCAGTCCGCGCACGCTGGAGGGGCTTTCTTGCTGTTCTGCGACGGGTCGGTGCAGTTCCTGAGCGACTCGATCGACTTTGAATTATTCAAGTGGCTGGCGATCCGCGACAGCGGGCAGGCGAAGTCGTACTGAGTGCGTCGCGATGTTGCGTGCGTGAGTGACGCGCGAGTAACGTGCATGGAGAACCGTTTGATGAGTGTGCTGACCAAGATTCGCACCGTAGCTGTCCTTCTGACATGCCTGGGGCTGTGCGCCGGTTGCGGCAGTCGATTAGGGGACGTCGTTGGGCGAGTAGAGTACGACGGACAACCCGTCGATGGCGTGAACGTGTTCTTCGTCCCCGAAAACGGGCCACAGGCCGTTGCGGCCGTGAATGAGACGGGACAATTTCGCTTGGAGACCCCCGGGAACAGCAAGGGAGTTCGCCCCGGTAAGTACCGCGTCTTCTTCGCGCCGATGGTCAGCGAGGCAGAGGAGGAAGCCCGCAAAGCGCGTCGCGAGTCCGACTTGGTCGCTGGAGTCCGAGTCGACGCCCTTCCTGAAGTAGTGTCCATCCGAGTGCCGACTCGGCTTCAATCGCTTCAGACGACGGATCTTTTCTGCGAGATCGTACCGGGCCGCAACGAACTGAGCCTTCACCTCGACGAGCACGAGTGACCGATGATCGTTCCACAGCATCATCCTCGGCTGCTCGTCGCTGTCTGTTCGCTGCTACTCTTTGGCGCCTCTGGTCCGTCCCGCGGTAGTGAACCGGTCCTGTCGGTCTCAGACATCCTGGGACGACTTAGAGCGGCTCCGACCGACTATGTTTTCGTCGCCGCTCACCGAGGCGACTGGCGAAACGCGCCGGAGAATTCGCTGCAATCAATCGAATACGCAATCGAGATGGGTTGCGAGATCGTTGAAGTAGACGTCCGCAAGACGTTGGACGGTGAACTGGTGCTGATGCACGACACGACACTCGACCGCACAACGACCGGAGAAGGGCATGTCGCTGACTGGACGCTAGCTGAGATTCGCAAGCTCAAGCTGAAGAATGGCCAGGGCGTTCCGACGAGGCATAAAGTGCCGACCCTACGTGAGGCCATGGTAGTGGCAAAGGGACGGATTCTGGTGTACCTCGACAAGACCTACGAGTGCTTCCCGGAAGCGTTGTCGGTCCTTGAAAAGACGGGGACGATGGCGGAAGGAGTCTTCTGCGGCTCCGATCGTTTGCCAGACCTGCGGAAAAAGCACGGTGATCTGCTGAGCGGCGTGTTCTACATGCCTGCGGTGAAAGACGGAATCGCCGACCTCGACGCCTACGTCAGCGAATGGGAGCAGCACCCTGGCTTGCTGGCTTGGGTCATGAAGTATCAGGACACAGAGTCGCCAGCGTACAAAGTAAGCCAACGCCTCAGAAAAGCGGGCCACCACGTTTGGGTTGGAACCATGTGGCCCCACGAGTGTGCGTCGCACGACGACGACCTCGGGGTGACGGACGGCGACAAGGCATGGGGTCACGTCATTGACGATGGTGCGTCAATCATCTGTTCGGACCGCCCACGCGAAGTCCTACGATACCTGGAATGTCACGGGCGACGAGAATAGCTTGCTCTTGTCCGGCGCCTTTATGTCCACTTCATGCACTTCCCGAATTCTGGCGCGATCGTAGTGCGGTTCTAGAACGACGGCGGTTGCCTCACCCGACCGGACTTCGGCCTCCAGCCAACTCGCTGAGGTCGTAAATCGCCTAGCACACCTCGAACGGAGCCGGCGGCAGTCGATGTGACGGCGCTTGTTTGTCAGAAGCGAGTGATGGATCGACCGACAATCGCAACCTGGACCCGCCGGCAAACCTGCGTCGGCTACGACACCAGGGGGTTATTCTCGAAGCGATGAGATCTGCAGAGAAGTAAAAATTTTACGCGTAGAGCGACGAAGCCTCCGCAGGTTTAACGCATGTCGAAAGCCGCGCATGCGTTCACGACCTGTACTGGTTCGAGCGGACCGCCGTGGCATCCATTGCAACCGACGTATTTGGAACGGCGGTCCACCAGCGGTCGAATCGACCGCACTGTCTCAGAGGGCCCCGCCACCGTCTGAAGTTGGGTCTGCAGCGCAAGCTCAGTGGCTGGTCCAACCTCGGAGCTTCAGTCGGCAATTAGAGTCGGCTGGGCGTAGACCGCGTCAGCTCAAGTCAAAGTCCTATTGATAAAGTCGTGGATGTCCGTGTGATGGCGGAGTCCTTCGAATCTGTCCATCCCGGGTCCCTTGGCAGAGATCAAGACCCGGTCGGCTGTGTGGTTGACCCCGGTGAAGCCGATCGCCGTATGGTTGCCGAGGATCTGCGACAGGACACCAACCCAATTCCGCTGCAACACGGCCAACTCGCTCGGCAGATCGTCCCCCACGAGAGCGTCGCCGACGACTTCGGCGACCATCGGTTCGATGGCGACCGAACACATTTCGTCGAGTACGCTTCGCGCAGCGTCTGCACGGCTAGCATCACGTGCGCGATCGCGCACCAGTTCGCGAATCGTGTCGAACGACGCCCGAAAGTTGGACAAGCAGGCAAAGCTCGCGTCCGTCTTGGTGTAGGCCGGACCGAAGCCGTTGAGTCCTGGGTTGGCGTTTCCGTGGTCGCTAGTCGCGATGACCAGGGTATCGTCTCGTTCGTCGGCGAAAGCGATCGCCTCGCCCAGGGCGGCCTCGAACGCAACTTGCTCGTGCAGCAGGGCTGCGGCGTCGTTGGCGTGTGCGGCGTGATCCACCCGCCCCCCTTCAACCATCAGGAAGAATCCTTCGTCCCGATCGGCAAGGCAAGTGAGCGCCGCGACCGTCATATCGACAAGCGTCGGGGTTTCGTGTCCCATCGTCTCGGAGTGCAGCCAGTCGATAGTGTAAGGGAGCGTGTCATCGGCGAAGAGTCCGACCACCCGATCGACCTGGCCGAGCCGCCTCAACTCGTAGCGGTTCTCGACGACCTTGTAGCCCCGAGCCCGATATTCGATTAGCAGGTCTCGCTTGTCGGGCCGCTCGCCGGCAACGAAGTGGCTGCGCCCGCCGCCGAGTAAGACGTCCACGCGATCGAGGAATTGCGGAGCGATCTCGAAGTAGTCCGTGCGGGAGTGTTGGTTCACCGCGAAACCGCTCGGCGTCGCGCCGGTAAGCTTGTCCGTTGTGACGAGGCCGGTTCGGTAGCCGCGATCTTTCAGGACCGTCGTAATCGGGGTCAGCGACGCTCCATTTGGCGAGACGTTCAGCGACCCGTTGTTGACCGCGGCGCCTGACCCCCAGGCGCTAGCCGCCGCCGCCGAGTCGGTCACAAGCGAGTTGGCGGACTGGGTATCCAACAAGCCATGTGTGGCGGCCGGATCAAGCAGCAGTTGCGACCACGCGGTCTCGCTTTGGAAGACATTTCGCGAGAAGGGCAGCGCGAGTGTTTGCGTCCCGAGGCTCATCCCGTCCGCGATCAGCAGGATCACGTTCCGCGGACCTGCCGGCTGCCCCGTCAGCGCTTGCTTGGCAAGGGCAGGGGACGTCGCAGAGACAGCAGCGAGGCCGCACCCTCCACCGAGACGCAAGAGACTGCGGCGCGAGATTAACAAGTCAGGATCCACGATCAACTCCCAGGCAAGTGGGCTTTGTGGCACTCGAAGGGTCCGTGCACGCTGAGGACGAACATCCCCGGTCGTGAATCATCAAGCACATAGACTCGGTATTCGTGTCCACCCCTATCCACGCGGATGACGACGTGGCCGTTGAGGCTTGCGTAGTTACGGGTGAGCCACGGCCCGAGCGTCACCTGCGTCTCTGGCTGAACACACGTGGCGAAGATATCGCGCGGGCCTTTGTAGTGGTGCTGAGACACTAGTCGGTGCAAAACCTCCTGGCCCGGGTGATCGGAACACCAAGACTGCTGAACGACCGTTCGCGGCCTGAGCGTGCCCAAGAACATCCCATTAGTCGCATCACGGTTACCATGGTGGTTGAGCGCCATCGCCTCGACTGGGCCGACGGCGCCGGCCGCGGGTGTCTCTACGTCGAACCAATCGGCTAGGCCGAAGCCCGATAAGCCGGTCATATCACCGCCGGTAAAGTAGTCGAACTCTCCGTAGCTGACCCGGATCGCGAGGCTTAACGGGTTCTCAGCGAAACGCCCGCCTCGGTCGATCAAGTCATCGGGGGCGAACAGCCGCTCTCGTCCCTTGCCATCGGGCGTGCAGACCACGGCGTTCGCCTTGATGTTTCTCACGCGGAAGGTGGGGTAACGCTCGGGGTCGCGGAGCAGCGTGATCTGGTGGTCACTCCCGACCTCGAGAGCAGCCGCCTGAATCCGGCCATTGTCCGTTTGGCTGCGTACGAACGCGAGGTAGTTGGCGAAAGTCGATCCGGGTGGATGGTACGTAGCGAGCGGCAACGGGAAGTCGTAGTCCGGGTAGCCGCGGTCGATAAGCGTGCCGATTGGAACCAAGTCCGCAACGGCGGTGATGCCGGTCTGCTTGTACGGCCCCTGTGGCGAGTCTCCCTTGCTCGCCGCGATATCACCGTAGTGGTCCGCGTCGAAGTGCGACACAAGTGCGTAATCGATAGCCGGCTCTCGTTCTGGCGGCGACGCCCGCTCGATGTACGCGGCGATCCACTCGCCCGGGGTGCGTTCGTCGGACGGACGCTGAGGAGCTACACGAAGCGGAGCGTTCCTCTGCTGAAATTCCTCGGCGTTGAGGTCACCAGCGTCGAATAGCAGAGTGGTGCCGTCTGGAAAAACGAAGAACGCAGCGTCACCGCGGCCCGTGCTGATGTGGTGGATGTCAAGGAGTCCGGCGCGCCACGGCTCAATTTCGTTGCTGGGCGTGATCAACTTAAGCGGAGCTGGTTTGGACAGGTGCGCCGTGGTGATCGGCTGACGGTCCTCTCCGGTCGCGACCAGGCTGGTCAGCCAACCGGCGAGCGAAAGAGCTACTGCTATTCGGGGTTTCCTCATCGAAGTCCTCAGTTGATGCCTATCGCCTATCACTATCACAGGTCTTGGTCGGCACGCGTGCCCAAGGCTTCGTAGACATCGCTGTCAATCTGGTAGTCGAGGAAGCGGACAGCCCCGTCGCACATTGCGGCGTAGAAACCGCTCGCGTGTGAGCTACCAAAGCTGTGGTCGGCGAAAACCGCCGCCGCGTCGCGGCGAGGCGTGTCGAGCCGGTTTGCCCAACGGAGATTGTCCCAATCGGCGCCCTGATATACGCAGCTGTTGTCGGCCCGATCGTTGACACTGTCGTACTCGCTCGCGTTCACGTACTTCTCCGCCACAAGCAGAGTCCGCGAAAGCCCGTCCGTAATCTGGGGGCTCCGGACTTGGCTCCTCTCTCCGCAGACCCCGTCAAAGTTGTCAGCGAGCCACGAGTCCGTGTGTGTCCAATCGCATTCAGGGTAGGCTGTCAGGCAGGCCAGCTCGGTCGGGCCACTCGACAGAGTCACCCGGCTGCCACCGTTCGCCGCGTAGTCGGTCTTCGCAACCGCGTTGACATCCGCAGCGTTGATGCATGGCTCCTCGGTCGGGTAAAGCCGAGCACGCCGCCGGCTGGGGCAGAAGAACTCCGGGATGACTGTCTGGCGTAGCACCGCGGACGCGTCGAGCTTCGCTTGCCCCGTCCGATTTGCCGGCAGCTGATGTGTCATCTCGTGCTCTAGATAGGGAAGGATGCTGTACGCCCACCCTCCTGGCTGGCTCGTCCCGAAGCCCATTTTTGGGTCGCCGATCCAAAGATACCCCCAGCCGCCCGATGGTAGATGCCCGTGAACGCCCTCGTGTTGGGTGCATGCGAGACATAGTTGCTGGAGGTTCGCTTGGCAGGCAGTGCGGCGGGCGGCGTCGCGGGACGACTGGACCGCCGGCAACAGCAGGGCGACTAAGGCGCCGATAATCGCAACGACCACAAGAACCTCAACCAACGACAGCCCGGCGCGGTCTGTCAGAACAGGCGATCGATCCGTACACTCTGGCCCATTCATGGGATCTCAATCGACGCCAAGTCATTTGCCCCGGGAGATACCGAAATTCTAGCCGCCGGGTTGGCTACGGTGGCGTATCGCCCTTGGAGCCGGTCGAACGCATCGTCCGCGTTATCGCTGCCGTCGGGCAGCATCGGCCATGTCAGACAAACAACGAAGTCGCCCGCGGGCAGACCGTCACCTTCCTCGTAATAGGACACCCGGAACAGGCCGTCTGAGTCGCAAGTCGCCCGAGGCACGGGCTCGGTCAACAACGCTGGCTTGCCCTCGGCGGGGAAAAAGACCAACTCGGCGCCACTCACCGGCTGCCCCTTGTAGAGCACCCGGCCTGCGCACGGATGCACCTCTCGTGGCGGCTCGATGGAGCAGCCAACTGCCGATAGGGGCACGAGCATGCCAAGTGTAATTCTTATCCAGCTGCAGTGAGATGTCGCGCGTTGCATATTCACCGGTCGCTGTAGACCTCCGCCCCGGCCCGCGTGAACTGCGAGACCATCACTTCCGGGTCGGTGTCGTCTTGGTAAAAGTGCACCGATCCGTCGCCGAGAGCGATCATCGTTCCACCAGGATGAAAACTGTACATTTCCTCGCGGTTCGTGCAATTCATCAAGATAGGCACGCCGTCACACAGCTCGTTGCTTTTGTACGGCGCGTCGTCGTCGGCCCAAGGCCCGCCAAGTACACTCCGGCCGGTTGACGCTCCCTTAACGTACTCGGTCGGCCGTCCAGCGTCTTCGAAGATCATCATCGACTTGCTCAGCCCATCGACAACCTCGCTCAGGCGAGTCGGCTTCCAACTTGCCTTCGGATCGTTGGGGTATGGTGGTTCGTTGTTGAGGACGCTGTTCCAGTCTTCTCGGTCCGACACCAAGCCGCTGCCGACAAGCGTCGTGCGAACCACACCCGAAATCGCCTGGTTGACTGCGTAATCCGAGGTGCCGGGGAGTTCGTGCTGCGGAACCGTGGGGCATAATAGCGTCGCAATGGTCTGCCTTGAGACCTCGTAGTTCGATGTCTCAGGCGTTGGGAGGTTTCGTTCAAACCAGTGGTAGTCGAAGGAATACTGGTCCGCGATCCCCTGCTCTTCCATATAGGGCAATATGAACGCGATAAAATTGTGGTCTTTTGCTTCAGGAGCCGACCGAACGTTGTAACGCGTCAGAGCGGGAGGAAACGCACCTTTGGCTGTTTCATAATTGACGCAAGCGAGGACGAGCTGGCGCATTTGATTGGAGCACTGCGTGCGCCGCGCCGACTCACGAGCCGCTTGCACCGCGGGCAGCAGTAGTGCGACCAAGATCCCGATAATCGCGATGACGACTAACAACTCGACAAGGGTAAACGCCGTCCGTCGATCAGTCGCGCTGTGTCCGTACGTGTTCATTGCGGCTCTACCTTTGAATCCAATTCACTTGTTTGAGGATTTCTCTGCGCTACCGGCCCTCCGCCGAAACCGGCGCGTACTACGCCAACGCAGAGGGAGGACGCCTAACGACATGCCGCCTACGGGCCCTCCCTTTGTGGGCACCGTCCTTCCCACCCCTGGGGCGGCGCCAAGCCTCGTTCTCCTTAGCCTCGACCACGTACTTTACGACCCGTGACGGCGCCGCTTAGTGCCGCGGCGACACAAAGGACCGCGGCGGCTGGCTCAGGAACCGATGCCCCGGCTGGTGCCGGAGCGACGTAGTTGTCGCGCCAAACCGTGTAATCCGCCGCATCGACGACACCATCGCCGTTCCCGTCGGCGCCAGAGCCGAGCGGCGTGACTGTCGAGCCGTAGGCGTTTGCCCACGATTGATAGTCGTCGTTGTCGACATCGCCATCGGCGTCGTAGTCCCCCGCCGCAATCGCCTCCGTGACGTAACTCACGATGAGCGATGGGCGCAGATTCTCGTCTGGGTCACCGATTAAGTGAAACCATCCTGCGTCCGACTGGCCCGCGAGGGTTCGCTCGTCATCCGAGATGCGTAGGTTGATTCCGAAGTTCGGTTCGCCCGCCTGCCAATTTGAGACAGCGTCAGTGACGTCGAGCCAAGTTTGTGACTCCTGGATCAGCCCTTTCGTTGTGTCGAGGACCGGCCCAAGTTCCCCGCTGGAACCGTCCGGACCATTCGAGCCGAAGACGCCTCCGGAGTACGGCGTGGAATTGTTCCAGTCAACGAGCACCTGAGCCGCCAAGAACGTCGAATCGGTCGGCACCGTGCTTTGAATCGTGCCGTTGTTGACCGTGAGCACGAGTTGGGCATCCGTGATCGTCGCGTCGTTGGGGATCGCTCCCCCCTGGCTCTCGAAGAGCTCGTCAAACTTGATCAAGAGCTGCGCGTCGTCGCCGGTGCTCGGCCGGTAGAAGAGCCATGCCCCGTCGATGCCGCTGACATCGGTCGTACCCGGCAGACCGGCCGTGCCCCCTGCCTCGTTGATGACGACCCCGGAGCTTCCCGTGTAGCCATTGACGCCCTGCTGAAACGCGACCGTGGTGATCGGGTCTAACGACGGGGCTTCGTAGGTGATGGAAAGTAGCGGTCGATTCTCGGGCGTGTCATTGCCGGTCGTCCAGACGCCCCACCCGCCGTTCGTCCCCGCCTTGACGACGATGCCGTTCTGCGGCGCTCCGTCGGACCACTGCTGGACGATTCGAGTGAACTCGGCCGTGGCCGTTTCGTTCTGGATAATGCCTGCCGTCCCGGTGGGTACGGGGCCGGTGAAGCCGTTATCTACCGGTCGGTCGATCTCGCCATCGGTGTATGTCACCCCATTACCGAGCAAGTTCCAGGTTGAGGCGGCCGTGAACGGAACCAATAGCCTCGCGATACCGAAGGGGCTGTCCGTATCCGCGAAGTTCCAGTCGTTGGTTGTCAAAGTGAGGGAGGCATTGGTGATCTTCGACCCCAGCGGCACCTGGCCGGGGCCGTCGCCGAAGACGTTGCCGAATCGCATCAGGAGGTCTTTCTGCTGTGGATCGGGAACAGGAGTGAACGGGTCGGTCACGTCCATGGGGACGCCGAGGATCTCTTCGGCGTGACCATCGATCCAGGAGCCGTCCACGCTTCCGCCCACAATGTTGTCGTTCCCACCGGCGTGGGAGTCGATATTTGCGCTAATGAAGACGTCGAGCATCCCGGTGTAGCCATTGAGCCCTTCCTGGAAAGTCACCGTGGTCTGGGCAAAGACCGAAAGGGTGCATGTGGCCGATAGGACGACCGGAGCGAACACGGATCGCGTTATTCGCCACATACGCGAGTACAACATTGGACTGTTCCGCATAGGTGAATGACTTCAGGAAGCGTCGCTCCCGACGAATCCCTGCCGGGTGCGACGCATTAACCGCGCGTACACCGAGTGCACGTTCGCGAACGTCCGTGGGCGCGAACCAGTGTGGACTCTGCCTATCCGTGCCGGCGTGCGGCCAGAAAGCCCAGCAAGCCCGCCGCCACGAGCAACGCCGTCGATGGTTCCGGTACGGCTGCGTATTCGACGATCAGCGTCGGACGACCGTCTACTTCTCCGTAGCCCGCCAACGCCATCCGCCAGCCGTCTCCGCCGCCTGGCCAAACCAAAAAGCCGTTGTTGGTCGACCCAGACTGCCAATCGAGCAAGGCGCTGGTGACGTCAACGACCATCTGGGCGTCTTCGACAATGTTGTTCGCGGAACCTAGCACGGTCGAGATATCCGCTCCCACAACGGGGTCCGCTAGGCTGCCGAACGCGGCGTCCCACGTCGTTGTGGTACCCCAGTCTTGCAGCATCTGGTGAACGTTGATGAACGACTTGGTCGGCGCTCCGTTGCCGCTGGTGTTGCCCGGGTCCGCGTCAGAGAACGCCCGCGACCCGGTGATGAGGAGCTTGGCGCTGACGATGTTGGCGTTGTCGGGAACTAGGCCGCCTTCACTCGCGAAGATCTGCTCAAATCGCAATAGCGCGGTATCGCTAAAGTTGGGCCCGTCATTGTCGAGCCAATCGCCCGGATCGGCCGTCGTGTCGTTTGTACCCTGAGTCACGTCGTTGCTGAAACCCACGCTAGTCATGCCGGCGTACCCGGCCAGTCCCTGCCGGAGCATGGCGGTCTGCGTCACCGGCGATGGTGCGGGGTTCGGGTCGAAAGTAACCGTCAGTTTTGGGCGGCTAATAGCCGTGGCGGAGGACGAGGTCTCCAGGCCCCACAAATCGTTGCGCCCCGGGCGGAGCAGCACCCCGTAGTTCGGGCCGCCATCGGCCCAGTCTTGCACGATGGAGGTGACATCAAGATCGGCTACTTCGCCGAACGACGCGTTGCCAATGCCGTTCACGAGCGGCCGACTGATCTCGCCATCGTCGAGCGATGCGCCGTCACCACCGAGCAGGTTCCAGCTGGTAGACGCGTCGAATGGCACGAGGAGTTTTGCGATCGCGTGGGGACCGCTGGTTGACTCCAACCCACCGCCACCGTTCTCCGATGTTGTCAGGCTCAGCATAGCGCTGGTGATCTGCGCGCCGAACGGCACCTGCCCCGCAGCCCCGCCAAGGATATCGTCGAAACGGATCAGCATCTGCCGCTCAGTGGCGATGTCCGCCGGATGTCCGGCCAGTCCGTTGACGAAGAACTTGCTGTTGGAGCTGCCGAGAAGCGTCGTGTCTGGCTGAGAGAAGCTGATGTTAATATCGAACACGCTGTTGTAGCCCGCCACGCCCTGTTGAAAGGTGACGGTCTGGCCGAAGGACTCCGGCATGCACATAGCCACCGCCAGAGCGGTTAGCGTGAATGTTGTCGTACGCATGATGTGAGACTCCAATTTCATTAGTCGAGGTTGAGTGAAATCGTGTTCCAGTGATACGAACAGATAATTCGTGGGATGATGGTGTGCTAATTTGGTTGCATGCCACCTCCTTTGTTCGTAGTCACGCGGCTAACCTGCGCCTCGCTTGGCGTCACGAGAACGCGTCACGCGGTACAGTTCCGCGACTTCTCCTTGGTTGAGCGCTCTGCTCCAGACAAACAACTCGTCGACCCGACCACCGAGTACCGCATCTCTTTCGGCGCTGCGCTGTTCCATCGACCTACCTCCGATCGCACAGCGATCTAGACGCAGCCGCGGCGCTGACTTGGGCGTGCCAAAAGCCTCGATGAGTTCCCCATCGATAAAGTGGGCCGCCTGGCCACGCCGGTTGTCGATGACAGTGACCACAAAACGCCAGCCGGGCGTCAGCATTCCGTTGAACGAAGCAAGCGTCATCGGCGTCGACGATCGCCCCGACTGCCCCGCATCGACCGGGTAACTCGCGTAGAGGCCACGGCCCTTGCGGCCCCAGTGCAGTTGCCCCAGGGCGTCCCAGTTCTCCGACATCAATAGCCCACGCCACCGGGCTGTCGGGGTGTCAGGGCTGGTGTCGAAGCGGACCCAGGCCGCGAGCGTGATTTGGTCGAAGTCGCCAGGGATGTCCAACGCGATGTGGTCACCGGGCTCGACGAACTCGACGGCTGTGCGTCCGCCGAAGCGATCCGCCACGAAGGCTGCGCCGGGATCGCTGTGGGTCAGCGTAAGATGGGGCGGCCCGGCGGGAGCCAGATTGGTGACCACCTTCCCACTGGCTCCCGGCGCCATGTCGCACCAAAGCAGCAGATCGGGGCTCGATAGCAAATCAGAACGCTCCGCCAGCTCCGTCGCCCCTGATAACTCTCGCTGCTGGCGGCCAAACGCAGTCGGACGAAGGAAAGCAATTTGATTCGCCTTTTCTTGTCGGACCTCACCAGCCGGGTCGACGACCACTGCGTTTCCCGCAGCGACCCGTGCCTTACGCCTGCCCGCCTCTACACGCACTAACCCGTCAAACACACGGACCTGCGTGTCGCCGGAAGCCGTTTGCCGCACGCCAAACTCGGTGCCCAAGTCGACGACCCGGCACGAGCCGGACTCCACAACAAATCCAATTGCCGACCGCGGAACACGCGCCGCCACTGCACCATTGAGGAGTTTGAATTCGTTACTGCCGGCGAGCCTCCATGTCACCGGGGCTTCCAGCACAATCTGGGCTCCACTCCCCATCCGTAACTCGACGGCGCCTGCCAGCAGCTCGTATTTCTCCTCCGTCCGAAGCGTTTCGCCTGCGGCAAGCCTTAGGGCCGATCCCCACTCCACCGATGAAACTGCAACGACTGTTGCAGGAGACTCGGGGTCGAAACGTACCGTGCCTCGCGAGAACCCACCGACACGAACAACGCCAATCCCGATCGACAGCAGCACCGAGGCCGCGATCGCCAACGATATCCACCGCGATTGCATCGCTCGTTGAGTCGCTAGAAACGCAGCAGAGCGTCCCTCTTCGATAGCGCTCACGGCGAAAACGCTGGCGGCGACCGAAGGATCGCTCTTGAGGACATCGCCGCCGCGGGACGCGACCGACTGGCCGGCCGCCGCTAGCGCAGCGGTCTTCGCTCGCAATCGACCCTCGTTCTCCAGCCCCACATGGGCCGCCAGATAGTCGAAATAGAACCGTTGACGCACGGGGTCGCCTGTGAGCAGCTGCTCCAGTCGCTCGCCAGCGCATGGCTCAATCGCCTCGTCCGCGATCCTCTGCAGGAGGGCCTCAAGCTCCTTCTGTTCGTCCGCTCGACTCATCCTAACCCTCCTGCCAAACGCTCCTCGACGCATCGCATTAGCCCCACACGGATGCGATGTAGCATCTGCCGCGTAGCGTCCGCTTTCTTACCAAGCCTCTCGGCGATGTCAGCTACGCTCAGACCGTCGCGATAGCGTAACCACACCAGCTCACGACGTGATTCGGGTATATCTTTGAAGCACTCGAGCAATGCCTCTTGTTTCTCGAGGGCCGCGCCGAAAGGCTCTTGCTCGGCGACCGAAGCGGAGAGTTCCTCGACGAACTCGGCACTGAAAACTAGGCGGTCCCGTACGCGCTTACCGCGGTGCTCCAGGACCTGCCGCTTCACGATGGTGAAGGCCCAGGCCAGGAAACTAGTGCCCAGCTCAAAGGTGTCCGCCTTCCGCCAAATCACCAGGTTCGATGCTTGGACGACTTCTTGTGCAAAGTCGCGATCACCTGTCAGCGACAGGGCATAAGCGAGCATGTCCGATTGACCTGCGGTCAGCAGGGTAACGAATTCGTCATTGTCGCCGCATTCCGACACGCCTGCCCCTGATTCCGATGACCTCCGACCGTCGGAACTTGGGTTCCGACCACGCCGATCATGGAACTTAGACCCCTGAGTGTGACACCTCGGGGGGCAATTGCGCGACAATTAACAGACTCTTCATGGAGTCGGGGGCAGCTGACGCCGAAGGCGCATAACCGCCCCCAGGGGTAGGTACTGCTCGACGCGGCTAGCGCACTCCGGCATGCGACGCGACACAATTGCAGTCTGGTGCATTAAACTAGCTGAGTTGGGCCTGCGGCCAACTCGCTGACGTGGTTCGCCGCCGCCCAGACCGCGGGCGGAGGCGGCGGCGGTCGATCCGATAGCGCTTGGTTGCCAGAGGCGAGTGATGGATCGACCGACAATCGCATCCTGGACCCGCCGGCAAACCTGCGTCGGCTCCCAGACCAGAGGGTTAGGTTCGAAGCGGCCAAATCTGCGGAGAAGTGAAACTTCTCCGCAGCTTTGGATCTCGCCTAAACCGGCAAATGTTTATTGTGATCGAACCGAGTCCGCCGCTCGTCGGGACCGCCAAAACCTCACAATAGGCGCCCCGCCGCCCTTGTGTCGCTGGCAGCATTTCCCGGCTCGCGGTCACCAATGATCTAGCGGCTCGTTCTCCTCATCGTGCTCGTCTGGAGGCTGGCACGCGCGGGCAAATGAGCCCAACGGGTGTGTTTGTCACAATCGGCTTCCGCATCGCCACCCTCCCCGAGCCTGGCGCGCTGGCGCAAACTACCATGCTCGCCGGCTACGCTCTCCTATGGCGTCGCGCCAACCGCTAGGGTCATCGCAATGACCCGTCGCAAGCCGCCTGTCAACGGAAGACGGCGGTCGAAACGTGACGGGGCTGTGTTGGCAGGTTATCGTGGCGGTTCATTCGCACCTGGAGCTGCCGCTAATGACCCTACCCCAGCTGTCTCGGATTGTTGCGAGAACGCTTCTTTTCGCGTTTGTCTTTTGCGGCGTCTCGCTCGGCGACCACGGATTCCGAGAGATCCACTTCCCCGGGTCGCTGAACACCGTCGCCACCGACGTCGATGGGGGCACGGTCGTTGGCTACTACTGGAATGACAATAGCGTCCGCACGAATGGCTTCCTCTACGACGGAACGACCTACAAGACCGTCAATTTCCCCGGCGCTATTTCCACCACCTTGCTAGGGATCGATGGCGACAAAGTCGTAGGGCAAGCCCTCGCCGGAGGCCCCTTTAAGTTCCGCGGATTCGCTTACAACAACGACGCGTTCTCCGTGATTGAGCCGCCGATGACCGGCAACTATTTGAACGGCAGCGGAACGTTCGGGATCGACGGCGACCATCACGTCGGTCAGTACATCGACAGTGGTGGCGAGACGCACGGTTACCTCTTCAACGGCGTCTCGTTCACAATCTTCGACTACCCAGGCGGCGCCGTGAACGTCGCCTTTGGGATCGACGGCTCCTCGATCGTCGGCGGCTTTACCGATGTCCGAGGGACCGGCCAGCGGCGCGGGTATTCCTACGACGACAACGGCTTTCGGATCATGGCCCCGCAGGGATCCATCGCCAGCATGGCCTATGGCGTCGACGACGGCCGCGTCGTCGGCAGCTACGACACCAGCGCCGCCACCGCCGGCTTCCTTTATGAGGGCGGAACGTACCGCGATATCATCGTGCCGCCGTCGCTGGGCAACTCCACCCGAGCGAGGGGAATCGACGGGGTGACCGTTGTCGGCTCCTACGTGAACAGCGGCCGGTTCTCCCGCGGCTTCATCACGGTCATCCCCGAGCCCAGCGCCCTAACGATTGCCGCGATGTTCGCCGGCTACGGGATGATGCGGCGGCAGCGAATCGCGTAGCCCGTTCGCTACGCCACCTGTAAGTTCTCCGGCATGGCCAAAATTCTGCGTTACGCCATCGCTGCGTCGCGCGTGCTCATAGTGGCAGTATGCGTGCCAGCGCTACTAGTGTCGCTCGTGCTCTGGCCGCGAAGTCGCTTCTACATCGACCATTTCGAGATTGCGGTCGATGACAAGCCACCGAGGGAAAACTGGGGCACTCACGCGCCTGGCGCCGTCTGGTATACCGCTAATGCCATCCACATCTACTCGGGGTTCCGAATTCTAAGTTGGACTGGACCCGGTGAGATCACGATTTCTGGGTCTCAGATAGCCAAGCCCTGGAGTTTCAGCTCTCAGAAAACACCATCCGAAGCGTTATGGATGCCCGATATCGGTCGGTACCGAGGGGGTTACCCGAGCGTCGACGGCACATTCCACCTTACAGCGCCCTACCGGTTAACGACCGTCATCGCGTTGGCAGGTCTTGCGTTCGCCCTTCCTAAAGCAACGTTCTCTCTGTTCAGCCGGCGAATCGGGATCCGATCGCTGCTCTTTGCAATGTTCGGCGTCGCGCTCCTGATCAGCCTCTACAAATTGGCTGGGGACGGGGGAGTCATTCTCGGAGGCGAAGCGATCGCTCTGCTTTGGATTGCACGGCGGGCATGGGTTGTCGGGGTTCGCTCTGATGGATGGACCCAACGGGGTGCGTACGCTGTCGCAATCCACTGCCTGCTTGGTGTCGAGATGGTTGTCGCGTACACTCTCTACGTCATGTGCGGAACGAGTTGGTCTCTTCCGGACTACCCGGTGATGTAGAGGCTTGCCGCCATCGGCGCCCCAACCACGAGGGCCCACGCGACCCGTCTAGTAACCGCGGGCAGGCCGGCTGTCACAGGGAGATGGCGGACACAGCGTGACTTGCCCGAACGCCGCGGCTACTCTGCTACGCACAGGCTGAGCAGCTTTCCTCGCCACCCCGGATCCGCTCATGCATGTCGCCGCCGCGATTCTCGCCGTACTCTGTCTGATGGCTGCGACAGCCGCGCCTGCTGAAGCCGCCATCGTCACTGCCGCTAGCCATCGAGCGACAGAACCTCGAGACGCCACCCTCGCCGCCATCGTCGAGCTGCTTGGCGTTCCGTCGATGCCAATTGATCGTCAGATCGCCCAGACGTTCGTGGCGGGGACAGCGGGGACGCTGCAATCCATCTCGGTCACCGCCGGCGCCCGCAACGGCGCCCCGGTTGTCGATGCGATCGGGCTGTCGGTCTCAATGACGACCTTCACCAACGGACAACCAGGCGTTCTTTTGGGGTCGGCGCCAGTTCAGAACGTCGCCGTCGTGCCGTCCGGTACTCCGTTCCCGGCTACCGACGTCCTGCAGGCCGTTGCCGACTTCACTCCGCAAAACATCCAGCTCGAAGCTGGCAGGACGTACGCGATGGTCTTCTCGGCAGAGGCGTACCAAGACAGCTTTATGATCCTCGGCAACCAGCTGAAGTACCCAACGGGCGAGATGGGGGGCAACCAGCCGACGGGTCGCTTCAACTTCACGCCGGTTGCCGACATCTTCTTTGACGTGAAGGTCGAAGCCCTTCCCGAGCCCACGACAGCGAGTCTAGCGGCAATGTTGGCCGCCCTCTTGGCCGGCAGTAAACGGAAGATGGCGGGCAAACAGGCTTGCGACAGCGGCCCGCGGTAAGAGAATGGGGCCGAGTGCAACTCACCTCCCGGAGCCTATGCCATGCGTCTCGCTCTGCTCGTCGCTCTGCTTGCAGCCGCGCCCGCTCAGGCCGTCATGCCGTTCTCCTGGACCTCGACGGCGTCGAATCTCACCAGCACACAGGTCGTCGTGCCGGACGGCATGATCTGGCGCGTTGAGCAGGTCAGCGGCTTTCACGAGGGAGGCATCAGCAGCCAGTGGCCACCCCTGATCACGATTGCCGAGCAAGGCAGCGCGGCGACCCGAATGGTTTACTACGCCACCCCCACCTTAGTAGCCAGCAACTCGACGCGCTCTGTCTGGACCTACAACCAGCAGCCCGATTTGGGTTACCGCGGTACGGTATCGATCTCGTCGACCGAACTCTTCCAAGGCAGCGCGTCGGGTCCGGTCAACATTCCCCTGCGGTTCTCCCTCATCGGTTACTTAGTCCCCACGCTGGCGGGTGATTACAGCGGCGATGGCTACGTTGACGCCGCTGACTACACCGTGTTGCGAGACGAGGCGTCTTTGTGGGAGAGCTCGGATATGTCGCTATGGGTCGAGAACTACGGCGCCGAGGCGGCGGAATCCACAGCCGCCATTCCCGAGCCCGCTGCGGCGACACTAACGGCGCTGCTTGGCGCCCTGTTGGCCGGCTGTCAACGGAAAACGGCCGGCGAAGCGTGACTTACCACCGACCTTTCGGCACCGTAGAAGCCGCCCTCTTCTGGAGACCGACTAATGCCCCGGCATTTCGCCCTATCGATCGGCCTAGTCCTTCTCGCTTCGGCGTCAGCCGACGCTGCCGATCTCGCACCCGCATTCTCACCGGCGAACGGTAGCTTGATTGACGGACAGGGATCTATTGATGTTTTCCTAACGTCGGGAGTGAACTTTTCGCCGAAGGCGGATTTGCTCGTCGAGGCTATCGGCGTCTACGACACAGGAGTTGATGGCCTAACCGATCCTTGGCAAGTCGCCATCTATGCTACGGAGTCTCGCGAACAGTTGCGCCTAGAGTTGATCCCTATTGAAAAGACGGAGACCACGAAGGTCGGCGACTTCCGATACGTGCCCATCGTGCCGCTTCGACTAATGGAGGGCGTCGTCTACCAACTGGCATCCTATAACTTTGGCCGAGGAGGCCATCGCGAAGGCGTGCCTGGATTGTCGAGCTTTAGAATCGGAGCCGCTGCAGACATCGACATCATCAACGCGTCTCGCGGTAGCCAATTCAATAATGGAAGCGTCGTGTTTGCGGAGCACGCGATCGGAATTTACCGCTTTGGAGGGGGCTTCCTCTATCGAACTATCCCCGAGCCCACCTCCCTAGCACTCGCCGCGATGCTCGCCGGCTGCGGGATGATGGGGTGGCGCGTCAATCACTGATACGCTAGGCCTCATGACCGCTCCTCGAAAGACCCCCTCGCGGTTGCGCATCGATGCGATCTTGGGGACGGCAAGAGTCCTCCTTTTCCTGTTTTGCTGCACCGGCGTTCTCATCCTCGTGTCGATGCTGCCAATAACTCGCGTCGGTAGCATGTCGATGCTGGTTCTCGGGGTCGCAAGTAGCGTCGGCGCTTTCATCGTGACTTGCGTGTTCGCGCGATGGGAATCGATCTCGCTGTCGAGCATCGGCGTCGCCCTGGATCGCGGGTCCGCCACTCGACTCGCGTTAGGGCTTCTAGCGGGCTTTGTAGTGCTCGGCATTCAATGGAGCCTGATGTGGGTCCCCGGCCACGTTCATTGGGAGGAAGCTGAGCCGGTGAGCCTCGGCGTCGTCGCGACCACGATAGCCGCCTTCTTGTTCTTGTCAGCGAGAGAAGAGATCGCCTTCCACGGCTTCGCACTACGCCGCCTCGACACGCTGCATGGACTTTGGCCGGCGCTGATAGGCGTTTCGATTCTCTTCTCGCTGGAGCATGTCGCCGGCGGCAACTCGCTCCTCAACGCTTTCGCTGGCGCCGGTATGGGCTCGATGCTTTTCGGGATGGCCGCACTGGCAACACGCGGCCTCGCTGTGCCGGTGGGAATCCATGCTGCTTGGAATATTGGCGACTGGCTGAGGGGCGGGAAGTCGATGCCCGGCATCTGGCGGCCGGTAATCGAACCGGGGTATGAGTCCGAGACACAAGCGTGGGGACTTCTCACCTATGTTGCAGTGATGGGCCTCGCGATCGGGGCCTTCTGGTACTTTGGGCGCCGCCAAAACTGCCCAACAGGGAGGGCCGTTTCGACGCCCACCCCCACGATCTAGCGGCTGGCAAAGTTATGTGTACGTGCGTATCCTACGCACCGTGACGCCGCTCCAACGATTCGCCGCCCTCTCCGCCGACCATTTCGCTATCGCGGAAGCTGTGCGTGATTTCGAAGCCGAATGGGGCGTCGGCGCCCCGGTAGAGAAGGTTGCTCACCGGGTTGGTCTCTCCGAGCTCGTTGTCGTCACGGCGCTGATCGACTTGGCGGCTGTCGGCATCGTAACGTGTTCGCCTGCGGAACGCGTCGCTTACTTTGAGACGGGGTCACCAGTCCTAGGAACGGTGGAGTAGCACGATGCCAATCACTGCTGAGAAGAACCGGAAGCAAGCCGAGCCGACCATCTCAATCCCCACCCGCGTGCCAAAGTCGTTCGCCGAGGCGTTCACGGCGAAGGCTTTGGCGAACAAGATGAGCCGCTCTGAAGCTCTTTATGAGGCTGCTAAGGCATGGATGGCGGCTCACTGAAATACCAACCTATCGACTTCCAAACGCCCAACACCAAAAGCAGCACCAGACACAGCGTCAACGACGCCATCATTTGCTGGGTACTGGAGCGGGGCAGTTTCATGTACCCACTCTAGCAGGCACTTTTGATGAGGCTACTGCCGCACAACTACGATCGGCCGAGAGTGGTTGAGCTTAGACGACCTCGCGAGCCGCCTCTAACCCGTCGCAACGCCTCACCGCGAAGCTTTGCCGCCGAACCGTGAGAACGCGTCAGGCGGGCTTGTGGGGGAGAGGGCGGGGTCGGCGGCAGCCGATTGCGAGCGCGAGGGTCGGCGCCAGGATTGCGACCGCGTGGGGCTCGGGAATGCCGTAGGTGATGGTGGCCACCCAGAAGTCCGTCGTACTCGTGAACGTCACGCTGGTCTTGAAATCGACTCGCACATAGTCGACGCCAAAGGATACGAAATCGTCATCCCATCGCCACCAATTCGTATCAACCGAGACGCCAGTGATGACCTCTGGAAAGTCCAGGGAAGTGAATTCCCAGACAGTCCCCTCCCCTTGGCCGTAAAAGAGGTTGCCGAGGTAGTCAACGCGGATGCTGTTCTCGGCAACGTCAAGCTCGGTGATTGACGTGTCCGGAGGCCACAACCCTTCGACGCCAGCTCCGACCAGGTACTCCTGCTCTGCGCCGATAGAGCCCGAGAAGCTCCAACGTGCCTTGATCGTGTCCCCGATGAGAGAGGCGTTTGCTGCTGGCGCCCAAACAAAGCAGGCCAGCGCCAAGACGAGCCGCGAGCTGGTTCTCATGAGGCTTCTCCGCTGGCAGAACGCCAAGGGGCGACGAGTGGCTGCGCCGATCAGCCTAACGGCGAAGGTTTCGTTAGTCCAACCGGAAAGCTGCGTTGAATCGGCTCGCAAGCCCCTTGCCATGCCGGTCCGGTTTAATTGCCGCTACCGTCTTGGCGTCGCGGACCATCTTGGCGCTTGGCGCCTGCCATCGCAGCAGCTCGACAAAAGCATTGGCTTACAAGACGAGCCGCGCGGAGGCTCGGTGTCAGGCCGTGAAGAGCATAGGGCCGTTCGGCGGACCCTTCGGACGGATCGATAACACGCCGTCCGGGAACGGCCTCAACAACTCGTCATCGGCGCCGTCGACCAGCCACCGGCGTCTGACTTCGGGCGTGTCGAGCAGCACGGGCATGCGGTCGTGACCAACGCTACGAACTTCGGCGTTGGGCTCGGTTGTCAGGAAGGTCACGCTGAGCACGTCGCCATCTTCACCCAGCCACGACTCCCACAGGCCGGCGAACGCCATCGGCTCACCCGTGCCAAAAAAGTGATCGCGCTCGTGGAACTCGAGGAACGGCACGAGACAACGCCGATCCTTCATCACCGCGCGAAACGTCGGCTTCGTGGCTGCCGTCTCACTCCTGGCATTGAATGTCGAGCGTTGGAACTTCTCGCGCTTAGGCGACTTGTCGCTCGGCTTCCACCAGCGGGGCAACAATCCCCACTCGGCGCCGAAGGCCTCCAGCTCGCCCGTCTCGTCGATTCTCAAAGCGGGGACGATCGACAGGGGCCAAGCGCCGCCCTCCTTCAGTCCACTAGCGATTCCGTCGAACAGCTTCCGCTGATCGGAACGGAAGTGGTACTCCTCCACAAAATGCTCAGGGAGATTCTTGGCGGATCGGTAGTGGTGGCACATGACGACAGGATAACTCGCCGGCGTCGCGAATCCGACCGCCACAGCGGCCCCTCTCGCGTCGAACGCGACATCTCGATACCTCTGCCGCCCATCGGCTCGAACGCGTCAGGCGGTCATGTGGAACGTCTCGTGCGATGGGTCGCTAGTTCGGTGTTTTGTCGGCCAGCGTGTTAGTGACATCCCTTTG
>JBGSJY010000514.1:0-1888 GCA_041741515.1 Pirellulales bacterium
GCGCTACGCCGATCGCCGCGCGCCGGCCGCTTGGCCGGCCGTTTCGGTGAAGCGGACCTTTCCTCGCGGCGTCGCCGTGCGGAGTCGCGGCGAACTACGCGTCGATTTACCCAACGGCTCGAGGCGTGTCCGCGGCTGGGTCGGGCTCGACCCCGACGCCGCCCTTGCTGGCGCCGCCGAAGTCAGGATTCACACCAACGACACCACCCTCTGGTCGGGCGCCATCGACGGTCAGACGGCGCCGGTGGCGATCGACGCCTCCGTTGAGGGGGCCGTATCGCTGACCCTGCGTGTCGATTACGGCGACAACCTCGACGCGGGTGACTTCGTCAACTTCTGCGACTTGAGGGTGATCCGATGAGTAGGGGAATCGTCCTCGCCCTCGCCCTGACGGCGGCCGCGGCGGCCGTCGCCCAGCCCACGCTCGAGCCGCCGCTCGAGCTGCCACCCGAAGTGGTGGCGGCCGAGGCGGCTCGGATGGCCGTCATCGAAAAGCTCAGCCGTTCGACCGTCGCGATCTTCGAATTGACGGGCTCTAACGGCGGATCGGGCGTGGTGATCTCCGACGACGGACTGGTTGTCACCAACTTCCACGTCACGGCCCCTTGCGGGGCCAAGATGCTGGTCGGCATGAGCGATGGCAGCCTCCACGAAGCGGTGCTGCTCGGCCTCGACCCGACGGGCGACATCGCCCTGGCGCAGTTGCTCGGCGAGGGGCCGTTTCCCGCCGCCGAGATCGGCGACAGCGACCGCGTCCGGGCGGGCGACGCGGCAATCGTCGCCGGGAACCCCTTCCTAGTCGCCGAGGATTTCTCGCCGACGATCACCGTGGGGATCATCTCCGGGGTGCACCGTTATCAATTCCCGTCGGGCTCGATCCTCGAGTATGCCGACTGCCTACAGACCGACGCCGCGATCAACCCCGGTAACTCGGGGGGACCGCTCTTTGACGGGAAGGGACGACTTATTGGCATCAACGGCCGCGGCTCGTTTGAGAAGCGCGGCCGCGTCAACGTCGGTGTCGGTTACGCCGTCTCGATCAATCAGGTGATGCGGTTCGTGTCGCATCTGAAGACGGGCCGGGTCGTCGATCACGCCACGCTTGGCGCCACAGTGGTCACCCGCAGCGGGCCGCAGTCGATCGTCAGGGCGATCGAGAAGTCGAGCGACGCCTACCGACGCGGCCTCCGGCCCGGTGACGAGGTTGTTTCCATCGAGGGCCGCGACACGACGACCGCGAACGCGGTGCTGAACGCGATTGGCGTCCTCCCCGCGGGGTGGCGGGCCCCGATCGAGTACCGGCGCGACGGGCGGCTTTATCGGCGGTCGGTGCGGCTGGGGCCGCTGCATTCGCCCGGCGAACTCGAGAAGGTCGTCGAGGGAGAAGAGTCCGAGGGGCCTGCCGAGTCGGTCGAGGTCGCGAGCGATGTCTATCAGGCGAAACCGGGCTACGCCAACTACGCCGCGACGCAGCGCGAGACGCAGCGGCTGTTGTCGCTCTGCCGCAGCGAAGTGACGGCGCCTCCCCTCGAACGCGTTGCGTACGAGAATAGCGGTGGCGAAATTGTGACGCTTGAAGTCGCGCCCAGCGGGGCGGCGTGGCTGTCGAAGACGGGCGAGTTCCGCTGTGACGCAACGCGCGACTTGGCCTCACAGGCGGCGCCCCCCGAGGCCCCCGCATTGCTCGGCGTCCTGTGGGTGTGGAGCCGGCTGGCGGCGGGCGAAGAGGGAATGCTCGACGAGGTCGAAGCCTTGGGCCGCCTGCCTTGGCAGGCCGGCGGCCCCGCTCAGGACGTGCTCATCGCCACCCACCGCGGCCTACGCGTGGAGATTTACTTTGACGTCTCAGCAGGCCCAGCCAAGGGCCAGCCGCTGGGGCTCGAAGCGT
>JBGSJY010000515.1:0-5854 GCA_041741515.1 Pirellulales bacterium
GCTGCCCGCGCCGCCCTGGGGGCGGGCGCCCGATTTCTTGCCACGGTAAGGCTTGGAGGGGCGGCGTTTGGCCATTGGGTGCTAGGGAGGGATCGCTCTGGTCAGGTCGCAGGGGTCGCAGCGGAAGAGCGTACCGGCCCGCGGGACGCGGCGGGAGCGGCGCCGGGGGCGAAAGAGCTAGGTTTCTTTGACTCAGACTCCCAGAAGACGGACAATCCGCGCCGCGGACGGCTTTTCCGCAGCCATCCGCGGCAAGATTGCCCCTCCTCTGACGAAACACTGCCGACGATCCAATGCCGATCGGCGCCCGGCGGGGCGCGACCCGCAAGTCTTTCCTGGCGAGGCCCGTCCGATGAACCTCGAAGCCCTCTTCCTCTATGCCGCAATAGGCGGTGGCGTCGTGCTGCTCACGCAGCTGGTGATGATGGTCTTTGGCGGCGACGACGGCGGATTCGACGACGCGCCGGGGATGGACGCCGGCGGGGACGACGCCGGCGTCTCGGACGCCTCGGGCTTTTGGTTCTTTGAGATGATCTCCCTGCGGACGCTCGCCGCCGCGGCGACGTTCTTCGGCCTGGTGGGCGGCGCCGCCAACGCGACGGGCGCCTCAGCAGGCGTCTCGCTCGCGCTGGCGATCCTCGCTGGTTACGGCGCGATGTACGCCGTGTACTGGGCTTTCAAACAAATCTTCCGCCTCGAAACACAAGGCAACGAAGACGTTTACAACGCGATCGGCCAGACCGCCGAGGTTTACATCCCAATCGCCGAGTCCAACCGCCAAGCGGGCAAGGTCCAACTCACCTTGCAGGGCCGCACGGTCGAATACCAGGCGCTGACGGACTCCGACCATCCGCTCGCCACCGGCGCCAAGGTGCTGGTCATGGACGTGGTCTCCAATGACACCGTTAAAGTCGCGCCGATACCGCTCGAGGTCCCGTAGGGATCGCCCGGCGCGATGTTTCGACGCCCGGCGCACGAATCAACCAACCTAGCCGAAAATAGTCCGACTCAAAGTTAAGGAAACCTCCCATGGCGCTCGCTAACCTTTCGCACACCATGCCGCTGATGGCGGCGGACATCCCGCCTGGCGTTTGGGCTCTGGGCATCATCCTAGCAGGTGTCGCCCTACTCGTCGCACTCTTCGCCTTCATCAAAGCGACGCTCAAGCGCTGCAGCTCCAACCAGGTGCTGGTCAAGTACGGCATGTTCGTCGGCGGCGGGCAGACGGCCAAGACAATCCACGGCGGCGCCACTTACGTGATCCCCTTCGTGCAGGGATTCCGTTATCTAAGCCTCGAGCCGATCCAGATCGAGATCCCGCTCCGCGGCGCCCTCTCGGGCGAGAACATCCGCGTCAACGTGCCGAGTGTCTTCACCGTCGCCATCGGCACGCAGCCTGAAGTGATGAACAACGCGGCGATCCGCCTGTTGGACCTCGGCACGAATGAGATCCGCAAGCAGGCCGAGGAGATCATCTTCGGCCAGTTGCGGCAGGTGATCGCTTCGATGCGGATCGAGGACATCAATCGCGATAGAGACACGTTCCTGCAGCACATCCAGGGCTCGGTCGAGCCGGAGCTGAAGAAGATCGGCCTGGTGCTGATCAACGTCAACATCACCGACATCACCGACGAGTCGGGCTACATCGACGCCATCGGCCAGAAGGCCGCCAGCGAAGCGATCCAGCAGGCCCGCGGCGACGTCGCCGACGAGCTCCGCAAGGGCGAGATCCGCGTCGCTGACGCCGAGCGCGAAAAGGCCGTCAAGGTCGCCGACGCCACGAAGCTCCGCGACATCGGCGTCCGCGAGGCCGAGCGCGAGCAGTCGGTCCGGCTTGCCGAGCTGCTCAAAGAGCAGACCGTCGGCGAGAAGGCCGCCGAGCGAGACCGAGCGATCCAGGTCGCGATGATGCTCAAGGAACAGACCGTCGGCGAGCAGACGGCCGAGTTCGAGCGTGAGGTGCAGGTCAAGGAAGCCGAGCGGCAGAAGCGGATCGCGATGGCCGAGGCCGACGCCACGGCGGTCGATGGCGAGAACGTCGCCGCGGCGAAGGTCGCCAAGTCGCAGGCCGAGCTCCTCGTCCAGCGCGCCGAGGCTTACCAGCGCGGTGAGGCGGCGAAGCGCGAAGCCGAAGCGTCGGTCATCGAGGTCCAGAACCGCGCGATGGCCAAGGCGGCGCTCGCCGACGCCGAGCGGGTCGAGGCCGAGAAGCGGGCCGAGTACGAGGCGGTCGCCAAGGCCGAAAAGGCCCGCCTGATCGTGCAGGCCGAAGCCGAAGCCGAGCGGATCAAGCTCGAAGCCAACGCCAACGCCGCGGCCGTTTACGCCAGGCTCGAAGCCGAGGCCCGCGGCCAGTACGAGATCCTCGCCAAGAAGGGCGAGGGCCTCAAGCAGATCGTCGAGGCCTGCGGCGGCGCCCGCGAGGCGTTCCAGCTGATGATGCTCGAGCACCTCGACACGCTGGCGGAGACCTCGGCAAAGGCGATCAGCAACATCAAGTTCGACAAGGTCGTCGTCTGGGAAAACGGCTCGGGCAAAGACGGCCGCTCGAACACGGCCGACTTCCTTCAAGGCATGACGGGCACGCTCCCCCCGATGATGCAGGTCCTCCGCGACGTCGGCGGCATCGAGGTGCCCGAGAGCCTCGCGCGCTTCATGGGCGGCGACAGCAAAGAGACCGTCGCGCCGGCGCCCAAAGCCGAAGCCAACGGCGCCGCCAGCGAGGTGTAGCAGAAGAATCGACGGCGAGCCGGCGACGTCAGTCGTCGGTGGGAAGCGGGTACCAGCTTCCCTCCCACGACTGGCGTCGTGGGCTCGCCGCGACCGCTCCGATCCGCTTCGCAGCGTGAACACAATGTTCGCGCTGCGGGCTATTGTGGCTAGAATGCGGCGATGGAAACCGATAGCACCGGCGCCGCATTAAGCCGCAGACTAACGGGTTGGTGGTGGACGCCTCTCGCTATTTTCTGGTGGGGGCTGAAACGCCTTTTCGTGATCGTTGCGGTTTGGCTCACCGTCTGGAAGGCATGGGCGGCGCTGGACCCGCCCGACCCACTCCGAATCTCGCCAGAGACGACGCTGATCACTGAGCCAATCGCCGAGGATGGCTTACCTGACTTCGCGGGCGCTTTACTTAATCGACTCGGCCGCGGTACTAAGCCGGAAGACAACGGCGCAGTCGAGTTTTGGCAGGCCGTTGGACCAAGCGAGATTGCCCCAGAGTTTAGGGAGCAGCTATTCATCGAAATCGGCTGTCCGGCGCCAGATGCCGAACGAGCGATGAAACCCATGCGTGAGGGGGAAACTCGCTCACGCATAGCAGAATGGCTTGCCAAATCGCAGAAGGAGCTCGACCCAACTCAGCTCGAAATCCAGGTTGACGAGCTGTATCACACCGCGCGCAAGCGACACGGCGCGGTCGAGACCATCTCGCCTCTCTCAGAATGGATCGAAGAAAACAGGACACCGCTCGACTTGCTCCACAAAGCCGCCGCGAAACCGAGCTTCTACAGCCCTCCGCCCAATCTGCTCACCTCGCAGCCGCCGCAGCTTTTCGACGCTCTGCTTTGTGCCGAACAAGCCACACGTGAGGGCATGGCGGGGCTCGCAATCCGGGCGGCGTTACTGATTGATCAGGGAAACTACACTGACGCGTGGAGCGATATCGACACGATCTTGATATTTGGAGAACGCCTTACTTCTGAGCCGATGATGGTGCCACAGCTGGTGGGAGTGGCATTGCGGGCGATCGCTTTCGATGGGATCAGGCTCCTCCTTGACCGTTGCGACAATGAACAAGTTCTATCACAAATAATTGTGCGACTTGAGGGCTTGGATGAGCCAGGATGGATAGCTGAGGCCTATACGTTTGGCGAGCCTCTATCGGTCATCGACAGCCTTGTCTGTTCGATGTCTCCAACACGTGCGCAGACCGAGGTAGATCTTTGGAAGAAGCCCGGCGCGATCGAGCCCAACATCCTTCTAAGCGAGGTTCGGGGTTGGCAGGATCGCTTGTCGGAAATTGCCAAGATGCCCGACCGCTTGGCGAGGCGACTTGCGGCGAGGGACTTTGAGCAGTCGCTCGACGAGTTGGGGGATCGCATGTCGCCCTGGGCATTACTCTCGACAGCCTTCACCAGAGCTGGGGTGAGTCGCTCGATTGCGAGTATTCACGTAGCGCTGCTGATGCCAGCGGCCGCCGCTTCGTTCGCCGCCGAAGACCGCTCCTGCGCCCAACAACGTCTCACCCTCCTAGCCGCCGCGCTCAAGCTCCACCAACTCCGCCACGGCGAGTACCCCGACACGCTCGACGCCCTCGCGCCCGATCCCCTGGCGGAGATTCCGCTCGACCCGTTCACCAACGAGCCGTTCGTCTACGAGCGGCGTGACGAGGGCTTTGCGATCTGGAGCCTCGGCCGCAACGGCGTCGATGACGGCGGCAGCGATCAGTCGGGCGAATTCGTCAATGGCGACTACGCGCCGATCGACTGGACCGGCGAGCGTTCTAAGCCCGACGGGCCTGATGATGTTGTCGTGCGGCTGCCGGTGCCGGTGCTGGAGTTGCCGGGCGCCGGGGATTAAGCAGCGCCGATGGTGCGAGCTTACTCCGCAGCGCCTTCCGCCGCCTTCGTTTGCCCGAACACGCCCCGCAGGAGCACGTAAAACACGGGCGTCAAGAACAGCCCCATGATCGTCACGCCGAGCATGCCGCTGAACACGGCCGTGCCCAGCGCGCGACGCATCTCGGCGCCGGCGCCGGTCGCGATCAACAGCGGGATCACGCCCAGCACGAACGAGAACGCCGTCATCAGGATCGCCCGCAGCCGCAAGCGGCACGCCTCGACGGCGGCCTCGAAGCGGTTCAGGCCGCTATCCTCGAGCGTCTTGGCGAACTCGACGATCAAGATCGCGTTCTTGCACGCCAGGGCGATCAGCACCACGAAGCCGATCTGCGTGAGGATGTTGTTGTCCATCCCGCGGAACCACACGCCGCCGATCGCGAACAGCAGGCACAGCGGCACGATCAAAATGATCGCCAGCGGCAGGACCCAGCTCTCGTACTGCGCGGCGAGCGTCAGGAAGACAAACACGACGCACAGGGGGAAGATGTACAGCGCGGTCGAGCCGGCTTGCTTCTCTTGATAGGCCAGATCGGTCCATTCGTAGGAGAACCCCCGCGGGAGATTCTCGGCCGCGAGGCGCTCGAGCGAAGCGATCGATTGCCCCGTGCTCGTGCCGGGGAGCGTGACGCCCTGCACGTCGGCCGACGGGTAGAGGTTGTAGCGCACGATGCGGTCGGGCGCCAAGCGTTCTTTCATCGTGAGGATCGTCCCCAGCGGAACGATCGCGCCGGACGCGCTGCGGGTCCGCAGGCGGAGGACGTCTTGGGGGTCGTCGCGGAACTCGGCGTCGGCCTGGGCCGTGACCCGGTAGGTCCGCCCTAGGAAGTTAAAGTCGTTGACGTACAGCGAGCCCAGGTAGACCTGCAGCGTATCGAACACGTTCTGCATCGGCACGTCGAGCTGCTGCGCGCGAGTGCGGTCGATGTCGGCGTAAAGCTGCGGCGAGTCGGCCCGATAGAACGTGTAGGCGAAGGCCAGCCCCGACGACGGACCGAGCTGCTTGAACGTCTCGGCCATCATCTGGTTGGTGACGTCGCCGAGCTCTTGGTAGCCGGCGCCCCCCTGGTCCTGGACGTACATCTTCACGCCGCCGGCGTTGCCGATGCCGCGCACCGGGGGCGGCGCGAGGACGACGACCTGCGCCTCTTGGATGGCGGCCAGCTTGGCCTGCAGCTCCTGCTGGATCACGCCGATCTCGCGGCCCCGCGCTGCTGCTGATCACGATAACCATG
>JBGSJY010000516.1:0-3537 GCA_041741515.1 Pirellulales bacterium
GGCCTCCTCGAGCTGCAGCCCGACACGCCGCGCGGCCTGCTGACCCGCTACACGGCGCTGTACAGCTCGCTGTCGACGACCTACGAGCTGGAGTTCGACTCCCCTGCGGTCGCGGCGCCCTTCCCGCGCAGCGCGCCGGGCGAGAAGGGCGTCCTGCTCGGCGCCCCGTCGGTGGTGGCTTACGAGCGGCTCGAGAAGTCGCGGCTGCGCGACCTCGCGGTGTCGTCGGCGACGACCGAGTTTGTGCGGAGCGAAGAGATGCTGGACGTTGGCGCCGCGAGCCTCGCCGGCTCGAGCCGGGCCGGTTCGATCCGCCTCACCAAAGGCCCCAGCGGCGGCCCGCGTTTAGAGAACCGCACCGGCTGGCTCCTGGAGGACGTGGTTGTCGTCGGTCGCCCCGACGGGGTGAAGGGCGAGCCGCGGCTGGAGGGTTGTTGGCTGGGGGACATGTCGCCGGGCGCTGTCGCCAACGTCGTCTTCCTACCGACGCCCCTCGTCAGCGGTTCCGACGCGCCGTTCGCCGCCGAGCGGAACGACGCCGCCAAGCTTCGTAAGGAGGACTCTAACAACCGACTCAATCTCGACGGCCTGCTGCGCCTGGCGCTCGACCCGCAGCGCTTCGAGCCCGGCGAGCGCCGCGTCGTCGCGCGGGTCTCGCAGGTGATGCCGGGGCTCGAGATCGAGCCGTCGTCGTCGCAGAAGAACGGGGCGACGCTCATTGTCGGCGCGCTCGGCTACGGCCCGCTGCCCGCGCCACGACAGGACGTGAACGGGCCGCTGGATGTCAACTGACCACGGATCACACGAATCAGATGAAAACTTGTGGGAGGCGTCTCCGACGCCGATTACGCGCACCATCGCGTATCGGCATGGAGACCGTAATCGGCGTCGGAGGCGCCTCCCACAGACCAATTGGTCGAATCCTGTTGATCCTGTAAATCCTGTCTATGCATCCTCTGTGCCTGTCTCGGTGTACTCTGTGGCTCCGTGGTGAATCCCTAAGACCAAGCGCATGATCGAGATCCGCAACTTCGGAAAGCACTACGGCGACTTCGTCGCGGTCGAGAACCTCAACCTCTCGATTGGCAAGGGGGAGCTGTTCGGCTTCATCGGCCCCAACGGCGCCGGCAAGAGCACGACGATCCGCTTCCTGGCGACGCTGCTGCGGCCCACGCACGGCGAGGCGACCGTCGCCGGCCACAGCGTCACCGAGGACCCGATCGCCGTGCGGCGGAGCATCGGCTACATGCCCGACATGTTCGGCGTGTACGACGGCATGAAGGTGTGGGAGTTCCTCGACTTCTTCGCCGTCGCTT
This sequence comes from Pirellulales bacterium, assembly GCA_041741515.1. Taxonomy (GTDB): domain Bacteria; phylum Planctomycetota; class Planctomycetia; order Pirellulales; family Lacipirellulaceae; genus Botrimarina. The sequence continues at coordinate 1,317 of JBGSJY010000516.1, forward strand.
ACGAGGTGCCGCGCAACCAGCGCAAGGCGATCATCGGCGACGTGCTGGAACTGCTCGACCTGACGCACAAACGCGACGACTACGTCAACGGCCTCTCACGCGGCATGAAGCAGCGGTTGTGTCTCGCGAAGACGCTCGTCCACGACCCGCCCGTGCTGATCCTCGACGAACCCGCCAGCGGCCTCGACCCCCGCGCACGGCTCGAAGTGAAGGCGTTGCTCAAAGAGTTGCGGAAAATGGGGAAGACGATCCTCATCTCTAGCCACATCCTCACCGAGCTGGCCGACATCTGCACGAGCATCGGCATCATCGAACGCGGCAAGCTGCTGCTGCACGGGCCGATCGAGAGCGTCTACCGCAAGATCCAGCAGCATCGGCGTTTGGAGATCCGCTTCACCGGCGACACGGCGGCGGGCGTGAGCCTGGTGCGGAGCGACCCGCACGTCCGCTCGCTGCAAGAAGGCCCCCGCGGCGTGACGATCGAGTACAGCGGCGGTGAGAAAGACGTCTCGCGGTTGCTCCAGAGCCTCGCCGCCGGAAAGGTGGGCCTCGTGTCGTTCGCCGACAAGGAGCCGACGCTGGAGGACGTGTTTATGATGGTGACGAAGGGGTTGGTGACCTGATTGCGGAATGGGGATTGCGGAATGCGGATTGTAGGCCGGACCAAGCGGCGCGCCATGCTCTAACCCGAAGGGGATGAGCATGTGAATCAGTGAGGAGTATCATCACCACCTCAGCATGCCCATCCGCTTCGCGTGTGGGCATGGCACCCGGCTACGACGATATCTACGGCAGCGGCAATCAGAAAGTCGATTTCTAGTAGATCGTATTCGCCAAAACATAGGCAAGTTAAATGTGCGATAACGAGCTAAGACTAGTGCTACTTAGGCTGCGTGAATAGCTTGAGATAGCCGCCATGTCTGAAGTGGACCCCGAAAACTGGACCACCTGATAGTATGCGATCCGGCGTGAGCCGGGTTGCCGAATCAGGAGGATCGAGATGGGGAGGAAGCGACGTACGTTTAGCAGTTCGTTCAAGGCGAAGGTGGCGTTAGCGGCGGCGAAGGGGGACCGGACCTTGGCCGAGCTGGCGAGCCAGCACGGGGTCTACCCGAACCAGATATCGGCGTGGAAGAAGCAACTGCTCGAAGGGGTCGATGGGCTGTTCGAGGATGGCCGCAAGAGCGGCCACGAAGAATCGGCCGAGACGGCCACGCTGTACGAGCAGATCGGCCGGCTGAAGGTCGAGCTGGACTGGCTTAAAAAAACGGCTGCCCGGTTCAACGACGGCTAAGCGGGCGTTGATTGATCCCAATCACCCCGAGCTGAGCGTGCGGCGTCAGTGCGAGCTGTTGGGGCTAGCCCGTTCGAGCTGCTACGACGAGCCGCGGGGTGAGAGCGAAGCGAACCTGGCGTGGATGCAGCAGATCGACGAGCTCTACACGCGATGGCCGTTCTACGGCAGCCGAAGAATTGCCGACGAACTCGGCTTGAACCGCAAGCGGGTGCAGCGGCTGATGCGACTGATGGGGATCGAGGCGGTTGGGCCCAAGCCGCGGACAACCGTCCACGCCCGGGGTCACCGCGTTTACCCCTATCTTTTAAGGGGTGTTGACATCGATCGGATTGATCAGGTGTGGAGCACCGACATCACGTACGTGCCGATGCGTCACGGCTGGTTGTACCTGACGGCGGTGATCGACTGGTACAGCCGCAAGGTGTTGAGCTGGCGGTTATCGAACACGCTGGACGGCTCGTTCTGCTGCGAAGCACTCGACGAAGCGTTGGCGGAGCGGACGCCGCAGGTGTTCAACACCGACCAGGGATGCCAGTACACGGCCGGGTCGTTCACGAGCCGATTGGAAGCCAAGCAGGTCGCGATCAGCATGGACGGCCGTGGGCGGGCGTTGGACAACGTGTTCATCGAACGGCTGTGGCGGAGCGTGAAGTACGAGGAGGTGTACCTGAAGGGCTACGAGACGGTCGCCGATGCGCAGCGGGGTCTGACGGCCTACTTCGCGTTCTACAACGGGCGGAGGCGCCACCAGTCACTCGGCCGACGAACGCCAGCGGCCGTTTACGCCGAAGGGCTCAAGACGGCGGCCGGCTGAGGGCGAAGATTCAACAAGTCGGCGAAACAAGTGAGGAGAATCGAATGGATGGCGACGCGGCCCTGCGGGGCCGCGTCCGCGCGAGCCCTGAGAGGGGGCTCGCGGGCCGC
>JBGSJY010000517.1:0-2401 GCA_041741515.1 Pirellulales bacterium
GGCCACCGCCCGCCCGGGTTCGCGCGGAACAGGTCGATCGCACCGGGGCAGCGTCGCACCTGGCTGGCGAGCGTCACCGCGCGGCCGCCGAACCACTCCCGCACCTCGACACAAAACGGCTCATCGCCCCACCACGCAACCTTCGCCGCGTGCGAGTGAACGCCCCGCCCCGCGATGGCGATCAAACCGCGCCGCCGGAACAGCAGCAGGTCGCCATCACGGAGCTCGCCCGTAATCTCGGCGAGTCGCACAAGTTTGCGCACCGGCAGCATGTTCGAGCCCCTCGGGGTGGAAACAAAAGCGGTCGGCGGGTAGCGGGTAGCCCCGGTTCTCGAACCTGGGTCGCCGCAGGCGATAAGAAGCACCCGCGTCGATGACCGCTCAAGAACGCCAACGTCTACCGGCGGCTTCTTGTGGCTTCGCCACCCCGGTTCGAGAACCGGGGCTACCCGCTGACCGCTATCGACCAACGAAAAAAGCCCGCCGCGGAGCCTTCCTGCGATCAAGCAGAAAGACTCCGCGACGGGCTCTTCAGGACGCACTCACCGAGACACACCAGGTGTCTCAGCAAGGCTCTTTAGGACGCCTCGTCTCGTGATGCGTGAATTCTAACGCATCCGGTGGCCAAAACCAAAAGCGAACCGCCAAGACGCGAGCGAGCGTCAAGGATCGCCACGAAGAGAAGGACGGGAACACTAATCGGCACAAATCAACACTAATCACACCTCTCTCTTTATTAGCGTAGATTAGCGCCGATTAGTGTTCTCTTTGCCTTCTTGGCGTCTTGGCGGTTACCTCGACGCGCTGCGGTACGCGCCGCCTTCGATCGCGCTGAACTTGCCCCACACCGGCAGGTGGTCCGACATCATCAGCACCTGCTCCTGCGTCAGCGTCGCGCCCAGCGCGGTCCGCAGGTCCATCACGCCCTGGTCGAGGTACTCAATCGTGTTCAGGCTCGAGATCAACAGGTTGTCGTGGAGCCGCGTTCCCACGGTATTCGTCGCTTGGTTGCGGATCAGCGGCGAGATGCCCGGGATCGTCGCCAGCAGGCGGAAGTCTTTCGGCGTAATCGAGCGCTGCTCGGCGCCCGGCGTGTACGGCGAGGCGGCCGGCACGTTCGTGTTGAGGTCACCCAGCAGGATGACGTCGTCCTCGACGGCGCCATCGATCGGCGTCCGCTGCACCTGCTCGTAGACGTAGTACAGCGCGTCAAGCTCCTCGGGGACTTCGTCCGGGTCGGTGTGGATGTTGATCAGCGTGAACGTGAACGGCGTGTACGGCGCCACGATCCGCGTGCGGAACAGCGCCACATAAGGCTCGCGGTGCAGCCGGTCCTCCGGGTCGGGGACCACCGCGCAGAAGCTGGGGTGCACCTCGATGGTCGCCGTATTGAAAATAAACGCGTACTGCTCCTTGCTGTTGGTGCGGCCCAGCCGCGGGCTCACCCGTGCGTCGTAGCCGCCGGAGGTGACGCCGACGTTTACGTAGTCGCGCAAAAACTTTTGGATGAAGTTGTTGTCCTGCGTGCGGATCTTTTGGATCGCGATCACGTCGAATTGCCGCACCACCTGCGCGAGCGCTTGCATCACATACGGCTTGGAGGCCTTCGAGTCGCCGAAGACCTGGATGTTGTACGAGGCGATCCGGATCGAAGGGGGCTCTTGGGTCACCGGCGGCGGCGCGAAGACCGCCGTCCCCGCGACCGGTGTGTAGCTGTAGCCCCCCTGATAAGGAGTCGATCCGGGAGAGGCCGCCCCTTGCTGCGCGGGGGGCTGACCCTGCTGCGGCGCCGTCGCTTGAGCAAGCATCGGCCCCACCGTCGTGCGGACCGACGTCACCGCCTGCTCGAGCTGCTGCGGGCTGACGTTCTTCAGCGCCGTCCAGCCGCCCCCAACGAGGCCGGCGAGCAAGCCGAGTGATATGAGGCGTTGCACGGCGCCCCTCCTTGGGCATCGCGCCAGTCGGACGCCGCGGCGGCTGCTGCAGACAGCGCGCGGGCGTCGCGGCGCCCCTCCGTGGGGGCCGCGCGGGATAAGATTAGCTATCGCCGCCCCTTTCCCCTAGGGCGATTGGGCGCCTACGCCGACTAGGGCGTAACCTATACTAGCGCTGCTGGCGCCCACGTCCGTAGGAGCGGCCGCGGGAAGGCCTGAAGCTAGAGGGCGCTAACGCTCGTGAGGCGTGAGGGTTGGGTCTGCCAACCGTCGACGGCAAGTACCGCAGCCCTCAACCCTCACAAGCGCAGCGATTTCAAGCCTCAAGCCTTCCCTCAGCCCCTCAGCCCTCAGCCCCTCGCCCCTCCGCATGGCCCGTTTCGCCTTCGCCGCCGCCTGCGTCGCCGCCCTGGCGGCCGCACAACCGTCGAAGGCGGACCAGGTGGAACTGGCGACCGGCGCCCGCC
>JBGSJY010000518.1:0-2935 GCA_041741515.1 Pirellulales bacterium
CTTGCGCTCGGTCGTTTGGGCGTTAGCCGACGGCGACGGCCACCAGCACACTCGGCTCCCATGCATGGCTCTCCCCCTACTCCAATCGCCATCAACCACGACGCCTTGCGCTTTGGCTTCACCAAGATTGAGCAAGAACCCTTTTTGGCTGCCGATCACAGCCGATCACGAGCCATCGCTAGCTCCGCGATTTCTGCACACAATCCCCTAGAACCAGTTTCAGAACTTCTCACATGCCGGCAAGGCTGTCGTTTTCCTCGAGCGCCAGCGTGCTAGCGATTCTCAATCGTGGGTTTTGCAACTGGCTCTAGTAACGATACCTCTAATTACATTGGATAATCGGAAAGTTGCGGCGTTGTCGCACAGAGGCAGTACAGGGGGATTGACGGCGGGTTGGCGCAACATTCGCCAACGGTAGTCGCCATCGGTCGGCCGCGCTCGCACCAGGCGCTCAAGGGCTTGGGACGGCGAATCTAGGGATCGCCACATCGGCCGCTGAGCGTGTCAGCGCCCAGCGATAAGTCGGGACAGGCGATTCTCGGAAGCATTCTTCCCAAGATCAATCCGCCCTACCGGAAGCCGATCCAACCTACCGGTAAGTAAGTGGCGCGGGGGCCAGCCGTGGGGGGCGGTCAAATCCGCACAGTCTCTGGTGTGGCTGTGCGTCACAACAGCACACCGTCCCACTTACGGCGATCGTCACACCGTCGAACCCGCCATAAACCTAACGTCTGGCCCCACGGACTGCGATTGGCTCAACGATTGCACGTCATCTGTAGCGGGTCGTCTCCGACGCTCGGTCGAGAGGCCTCGGACATCGGCGCCGCGGGCGGAGCAGTTGACCGAGGGGAAGACCGCCTTCAAACAGCCACCTAATGGGAGTCGCCGTGCCCAGGAACGGCTATCGACTGAGGCAACTCCGCCAGCCGGAGCAAACGCCGGAGGAGGAACGGCTGGAACTTCAATTAACAGCACACTTGCAGACAAGCCCGTGGCGTACCGGTTTCGCCCAGGTGCTTGTTACCGTCTATCGGCAGCAGGTTTCTCTGTCGGGCTTCGTACTAAGTTACCATCTCAAGCAGATTGCACAGACCTTGATGCTCCAAGCCAGCAAGGGGAGGCCCGTTATGAACCATCTATCGGTCATCTCCGACCAACGCGACCGACGTTGATCGCCCATCCGATAGGCAAACTGAGCTCAACGGCTTGAAGATGATGCTGGGCGGGACCAGCACCTACAGGTCGTGCAATGTCTTAACCCAACCGAATGGAGGTGTACGATGGCTGGTGTACTCACAACAGCTCGACGACCGATGGTTCCGGCTCCCGGCTTTATGCTGGGGCGCGACCTTATCGAGGACCTCGAAGATCTCACATCGCGTGTGCTCGGGGACCGGGCTGAAGGCTGGTTCCTTGGTGGAGCTATCCCTTCCATGGATCTGACCGAGAACGACGGGGCTATCGAAGCAAAACTCGACCTGCCCGGCGTCGACGCCAAGCAGATCGAAGTCCGAATCAACGGCAACTCGATGTCGATCACCGCGCAACGCAAGGAAGATAAAGAGGAGAAGGGCAAGACCTATCACCGCGTCGAGCGGCGTGTCGGGACTTTCAGCCGTTCGGTGACCCTGCCCTGTGCAGTCGATGAGGGCAAGGTCGACGCGCGCTATCAGGATGGCGTGCTGACCGTCACGCTCCCCAAAGCCGAGCAGGCCAAGACGCACAAGATCACGGTCAAGTCATAAGCTCCGAACGCTGACGCGTCGGCATGCGTCTCGACAGTTGCTGACGCGTTAGCGCACTGGCCTGACTCACGGAAGAGCCTGCACACGACCATGGCGGGTCGTCGCCAAAAGCGAGGGGGATCACGAAGGCCCAACGCCTCTGACCCGCGCTGGCTTTAGTCGTCATGCGCTTTTGTTTCCGTAAAGGCTGACGATCAAGGGGGCGGGTGAATCGGTCGATAACGGACGCCGAGCGGCAACGCCAATTGGTGTCTCTCTGACCGGAACGCTAAAGGAGATCCACTTCGGCCCCGCTAGCGCAGCACCGGTCGATCGACAGAAGAAGCGTATCGGATGTTCGAAGCGGCTGACCATGAAATGGTGAATGTCCACCTCGGGCCCCCTGTTAGCGTCGTTGGTTACGGCAGCCGCCTAGCTCGGGGCAAGCCGATCACCGTCGGCGCCCTCGCGACGCCCAAACCCCTCGATGGTGAGCGTATCGCCCAGAAGGTGACGCAAGCCCGGCGCCACGTTCGTGCTGCGGGACGACAACTTGAGACCTGCTCAGACATCGGGACGAAAAGCCCTGTATGCCCATGGACGCGGCGGATGTGTCGACTTCGGCGCGTGCCCGAGGCCCGCCTAATCCCGACCCTATCGCTACTCTACTGGATACAGATACCGATGCGACGCTCGCTGGAGTCGAGGTGAGTACGGAGACAATCCGGAGCGGCAACGCACTTGGTAAGGATCTGGGTGGCGACGACTCTGCCTCGCTGGCGGCAAGATTAGTAACGAACCAATTTATCCGCATAGGTTGCAGAATTCCCTGAGCGTCTTCCAAGCCGGCTCGGCATTGAAGACGCCCCTACTCGCGTGGCTCGCCTCACCATGAAGCTTCTGACTCTAGTCGCCGCTTTACTCACCGTACCGACAATCGGACAGATCGGCAGCAAGCAAGAGGGTCCCGCGTCGAATACCAGCACGGAAACTCAAGACTTCACCTACTGGATGGATGTCAAACTCGAGGAATCGCAGAACATCCTCGCCGCTCTAGCCTCGGGTGACTTCCAGGGCCAGCGCACACTAACTCGTTGCGAGATCAAGGACTTGCGAGAGGAAGTGGTTGTCCCAGCCGGCGATTTCGCGTTTGCCTTTGATGCTTTGCTTGGACGGATGGCGTTTGAGGAGGCTGATCGCCAGGCGGCGTA
>JBGSJY010000519.1:0-23353 GCA_041741515.1 Pirellulales bacterium
CGTGTGCTCGGCTGCGCCAAGCACTTTGTCGGCGATGGCGGCACCGACGCCGAGCAGCGTGAAACAAGCTCCGATCAGTTCGGCGCCGGCGTCAGGCTCCGCCTCGACCAGGGCGACACCCGCATCGACGAGGCGACCCTCCGCCGCATCCACCTGGCGCCCTACCCCGCGGCAATCGCGGCGGGCGTCGGCTCGATCATGCCGTCCTACAGCAGTTGGAACGGCGAGAAATGCTCGGCGAACCACTATCTGCTCACCGAGGTGCTCAAGGGAGAGCTGGGCTTCGAGGGCTTTTTGATCTCGGACTACAACGCGATCGACCAGGTCGCTGAGGACTATAAGGATTGCATCCGCCTGTCGATCAACGCCGGAATGGACATGGTAATGGTCCCCGAGCGGTACCGGGAGTTCATCACGAAGCTCACGGAGCTGGTGAACGAGGGCGCAGTCCCGATGGAGCGCATCGACGACGCCGTGCGTCGCATCCTCCGCGTCAAAGCGGCGATGGGGCTGCTGGGGCCCGACCCGGTCGTCCTCTCCAACGAGAACCTCGCGTCGAGCTTTGGCTCGGATCCCCACCGCGAAGTGGCCCGCCGCGCGGTGAGTCAGTCGCTGGTGCTGCTCAAGAACGACGGCGTGTTGCCCCTCAAAGAAGGCAAGTTCTCCGTGACCGGATCGGCGGCGGACGACCTCGGCATACAGTGCGGCGGCTGGACAATCGACTGGCAAGGCAAGACCGGCGACGTCACCACCGGCGGCACGACGATCCTCGACGCCCTCGCGGCCGCAGCGGGCGACCGCGTCGTCGTCGAGGCCCGTGACGCCGACGCGGTCGTACTGGTCGTCGGCGAGAAGCCTTACGCCGAGGGGACCGGCGATGTTGACGAACCAATCCTCAGCGATGAGGACCGGGCGGGAATTGACGCGGCGATCGCTACCGGCAAGCCGGTGGTGCTGGTCGTCGTCTCTGGCAGGCCGCTGGTGCTGGGCGACGCCGTTGATAAGTGCGCGGCGGTTGTCGCGGCTTGGCTCCCCGGCACCGAAGGCGCTGGCGTCGCGGACGTACTCCTCGGCGAATCAGCCCCAACCGGCAAGCTATCGTTCTCGTGGCCCAAGACGACCGGCCAGCACCCGATCAACGTCGGCGACGAAGATTACGACCCCCTCTTCCCGTACGGCTATGGGCTCGGCTACTAGCAGACCCGATTACAAGCAGCCCCGGCGAGCCGGCGACGCGAGTCGTCGGAGGGCTTCACTGCCACGATTCGCGTCGTCGGACCGCCCTTGCTAGCAGCCATCCGGCAATCGCGGAGCAGAGCCCCGTTCCGGTCGGCTCTGGCACGGCGGCGGCGGCGGACGCGGCGGACGCGTCACGCCACACGGCGTAGTCAGCCGCATCAACAACGCCGTCGCCATTGCCGTCAGCCGGCGCGCCCCCGGTCAGGCCGTACATGTCGATCCAGACGTCGTAGTCCGCGGCGTTGACTTGGCCGTCGCCGTTGTAGTCGCCTGGGAGCGACGGGCTGACTTGCCGCCAGGGCGTGACCGGCAACTCGTCGAGCACCAGGACGTCGTCGTCGCCGATGATCCCCTGGACAGTCGCCGCCGACTGATCGTTGGTTAGAAAGCTTTCGCTCCACGGCAGCATATAGCTGAACGACACGCCGTATCGCTCCATGACCTCCTCGGGCGGCAGCGAGCCCGTCTCGCTGAGAGCGATCATCTTGTTGCCATCGAACTCGTTCAGCAGTTCCTGCCACTGCGAGCTCATATTGTCATTCGGGTCGCTACTGTAGACATCGACGCCGACGATATCGACTTGATCGTCGCCCGGGTACCAGTCTTGCCAATTCGAAGCATCGACTTGGGCCGTTGAGACCCAGATCAGATTGTCCAGGCCGTGGACGTTGGTCATCCGGTCGTGCATTAGCCCCCACAGGTCCTTCAGGGCCTCCGGGCCGCTTGCCCCCCACCAGAACCACGCGCCTGAATCGTTTCCTTGCGCCTCATGGAGCGGTCGCCAGAGAACGGGGACGTCCGCCTCTTTGAACTTAAGGAGCTCGGCGGAAATCGCATCGATGTCTCGGAGAATCAACGCGTACTCGGGCGATGTGGGGTCTGCCAGCGCCGCACCGACGTCGAACGTCGTCGCGTCGGTGTAGAACCCTCTCCACCATTCCTGACCGGGCTGATTAATGAGGTCGGTCGGAGCGTTCCAGTGCCACATCAGGCTGACGATGCCGCCGGTCTGGTGGGCCCAGTTGATGAGGCGCTCCGATTCCCCGTTGGCGTTGGCGCCGTACGCCACCCGCGACGGCGAGTAGTCCATCAAATCGCCGCCAACAATCGCGGGAAACACCCCGCCGGTGTGATTGAGCACACCCGCCGTCATGATAGCCGAGGGGTTGGAATACTCGCGCTGCTGACCAAAGAGGGTTTGCGACCCATAGTTCTTTGCCAGGTAATTCATCAGGTACTGCGTCCGCGGCGTCGCGGCCGGGTTCGAAAGCACCGGGGCCACGGGCAGAGGCCGACGAACCTCCGCCGAACGGAACTCGAAGTAATCGATGTCGTAGTACCCCCAGCCCTCGCTGATCCGGACATCGAGCGGCGAACGATCGACGTAGAACTGTCCGCCGTACTGCTCCGTGAAGACGTTGCTTTGGCCAAACATGCCGGACGCGGCCTCGGCGCCGACCGTCAGCTCGTAGCCTTTGTCGCCGTAAGGGGACCGATAACCGACGTAGAGGTCGTAGAGCCCTTCATCGAGAGTCGCCGTGACGGTGAGCCGATCGACGACCGCGTCTTGATTCGGGAAGCCGGTAACGTACCCGCTCCCCGAGTAGCCAGGGACGGAGGTTGCGACCCGGGTGTTCGAGCCCGAGGTTGTGATGGCGCCCGCCTCGCCCTCCAACCGAAACGCTTGGCCAAGCGTGGGGGCGGCGATCAGCAGCGACGCCAAAGCGATGAGCGTTCGCACGGATATCCGGGGGAGCGAGGAGACGGCAACAAGAGAAGCCTAGCTTGCTCAAATACTTTACCTTTCCGCTCCGCGTTACGCAAACCTTTGGCGGGGACACCAGGAACGCGCGCTGCGGGGCGTCCAAAACCGGGCGGCGTAACGCCTCCTGACGCAAAACGGGGCCGCACCATTTGTTTAGGCCAAAGCTGCCTCAGCTACGATAGAGTGAGGCTCGAATTTGAGGGATATTCGCCCCCGCTCGTCTCCACCCGGTCGCTCGCTATGAGGCTGCGTGACTTACGTCACTCGACGTCGGTCCGCCTCTTGGTTGCGAGCGTTTGCGCAGCGATCCTCCTCGGCGCTCCTGGCCTGTCGGCGCAAACGATCGAGGAACTCGAGGCCGCGTTCGTATCGCCTCCCGCCGACGCGCGCCCCTGGGTCTTCTGGTACTGGATGCACGGCGCCGTTAGCCCCGAGGGAATCACGGCCGATCTCGAGGCCATGCACGTAGCGGGTCTCGGCGGCGCGTACTTAATGCCGATCTACGGGCCCCCCGTAGAGGGAACCGCCTCGCCTCCGGCCTACCAGCCCCCCGCGACACAACTCTCGCCGCGCTTTTGGAAAATGGTCCGTCACGCCGCGCGCGAGGCGGATCGACTTGGCCTGCGGCTGGGGATGCATCTCTGCGACGGCTTCGCTACCGCGGGCGGGCCCTGGATTACGCCCGAGCTATCGATGCAGAAGGTTGTCTGGAGCGAAGCCGCGATCACCGGCGCGCAGCCAATCGACATGCGTCTGGCACAGCCTGAGACGCGGGAAGGCCATTACCGCGATATCGCTACCCTCGCCCTCCCCTGCCCTGCCGGCTACGGCATCGACACCGATTCGCGACCGCCCCAAGTCACCACCAGCGACGGCGAAGCAGGCGCAGGCCGTTTGGCGCGGCACGACAACCGTGACCGGTACCGCAGCGATAAGCCCTGCCGGATCCGTTACGACTTTCTCAAACCGTTCACCGCCCGATCCGTGACCATCACGCCGGACGGCGCCAACTACCAGAGCCAGCGACTTCGGGTCGAGGCTCTATCGGCCGATGGCGTTTGGCGGCTCGTGTCACAGCTCGACGCCCCGCGCCATGGCTGGCAAGACGAGGGGCGGCCCGTCACGCACGCGCTACCAGAAACTACGGCACGCTCATTCCGCTTCGCATGGACCCCTGACGGGAGTGAGCCGGGCGCCGAGGCCCTCGACTCGGCCAAATGGGCGCCGGTGCTGAAAGTCCAGTCGATCGTCCTGTCGAGCGAAGCCCGCGTCCATCACTTTCGTGGCAAGGCCGGGGAAGTCTGGCGACAAAGCCCGGAAACAACCGACTCCCAGGCGCCGCCAACATCGTGCGTCGCGGCCGACGCGATCCTCGACGTGACGGCGCACGTCGATGGCGCCGGCAGACTGCAGTGGGCGGCGCCGCCGGGCAAATGGCTCGTCATGCGGTTCGGGCACACCTCGACCGGCAAACGGAACGCCACCGGCGGCGGCGGCCAGGGCCTTGAGTGCGACAAGCTCTCCGACCGTGCCGTGCGGCTGCAGTACGACCGCTGGTTTGGCGAAGCGCAGCGTCAGATCAGCGGCGAGATCGGCGAAGTGGCGATGCGACGCACGCTCACCACCCTCCACCTCGACAGCTGGGAATGCGGCGCTCAGAACTGGACGCCAGGTTTTCCTCAGGAGTACCAAGAGCGATGGGGCAACGATCTCACCCGCTGGCTGCCAGTGATGGCCGGTGTGCCTGTCGAGTCGGCTCAGCGCTCCGAGCAGTTCTTGCACCGCTTGCGCGCGACGATCGCCGAACTCCTCGCCGAGCGGTTCTACGGATCGTTGCGGGCGATCGCCGACGAGGAGGGACTTCGCTTCTCGGGAGAATGCACGGCCCCCACGATGCCGGCAGACGGATTGCGGCATTTCGCCTATCTCGACGCGCCGATGGGCGAGTTTTGGCTCGACAGCCCGACGCACGACAAGCCGACCGACATGCTCGACGCGATCAGCGGCGCCCACCTCTACGGCAAGCGCGTCATCCAAGCCGAGGCCTTCACCCAGTTGCGGATCGGTTGGGACGAGACGCCCGCAATGCTCAAACGGCTTGGAGACCGCAACCTAGCCCTCGGCGCGAATCGGCTGGTGCTCCACGTCTGGACGCACAACCCTTGGCTCGACCGCAAGCCGGGCCAAACGCTGGGCGGCGTCGGCCTTAATTTCCAGCGCGACCAGCCCTGGATCCGCGGAGCGCGGGGCTGGATGGATTATCTGGCCCGCTGCCAAGCCGTGCTGCAAGCGGGTGCGCCCGTCGTCGATGTCGCCGTTTTGACCGGAGACGACATCCCGCGCCGATCGCTCATGCCCGATAAGCTCGTTGATCGCTTGCCGGGCCTGATTGGCGCAGAGGGCGTCGAGCGAGAGCAGCAGCGACTCGCCAACGCCGGCCAACCACAGCGCGAGCTGCCCGCCGGCGTGCGGGCTTCGGCGACTATCCCTGACCCCGGTGACTGGCTCGACCCGCTCCGTGGCTACAAGTACGACTCCGTGCCCGCAGACAGCTCAGGGCGTGAAAAGTATCGCTTCGTCCATCGGGCAGCTGATCCGCCATGGGACTGCAGCGACCTGGCAAGCCAGGGCATCCCGAGAGACTTTGAGCCAGCCGAAGGGGTCGCTTGGAACCACCGCCGAGGGCTCGGCTGGGACGCCTACTTCGTCACCAATCAAACCGACTCACAGCGCACGCTCGGTCTTTCCCTTCGTGCTACCGGCGCGGCAGTCGAGGTGTGGGACCCGAACCTCGGCGTTCGACGGCGTGTGGACGCCGACGTCGCCGAGCGGACGGATCTCTCGCTCGGATTCGCCCCGTCTCAGTCACTGTTGGTGGTTGTTCGCCAGCGCTCGGACTCCGAGCTCCGCAGCGAACCAACCGCGTTGTGTACCGTGCAAGGCCCCTGGCGACTGGAGTTCTCGCCTGCGGTTGGCGCGAGGCCGCCCGATCGAGTGCTCACCGACCTGAAAGACCTAACCTCTTTTGAGGACCTCGTCGATTTTGTCGGGGAGGTTCACTACATGACGGCCTTCAATTTCGAAGAGCTGCCGACAGGCGCGACGGCGTGGCTCGACGTCGGCGGCGCAGCGGCCCTCGCCGAAGTGCGCGTCAACGGCGTCGATTGCGGCGTCGCCTGGACGGCGCCGTGGCGAGTCGATGTGACGCGTGCGCTGCGTCGCGGAAAGAACCGTTTGGCGATCGTGACGCCGAGCACCTGGAAGAACCGCCTCGTCGCCGAGCGTGAACTCCCCGAAGCCGCCCGCGCCGCGTGGACCTCGGCGCCCGTCCGCGTCGCCAACGATGACCCGACGCCGCTCGGCCTCTTCGGCCCCGTACAATTGCTAATCGAACAACCCCTCCCGCAAAAATAGCCGTGCATCTTTCACTCGTCATCGTTCATTTTTTGGCGATCCTGGGCGCTCTTGGCGTCTGGGCGGTTCCACTTCCCGCTGTAGAGCCCGCCATCGAAGACGCCACCATGCAGCACGTCTACGGCGAACTGCAGACGCCGCACAAAATCGGCCGCGTCCTCACGCCCGCCGAAGGCGAGATGTACGACTGCCCCAGCGTCTTCCGCCTCGACAGCCGCTGGTGGATGGTGTTTGTCAGCATCAAGGAGCTCGTTGGTTACGAGACCCGCCTGGCGGTCAGCGACAATCTCGTTGACTGGGAGGTCGTTGGCACAGTTCTCGGGTTCCAAAAAGACGGCTGGGATCGATGGCAGGCCGATGGCGGCGCGGCGCTGGTGGATACTGCGTGGGGCGGCTCCTACGAGCTGGGGCAACACGACGGCAAGTACTGGCTCAGCTACTTCGGCGGCGCCAAGCAGGGGTACGAGACCGACCCGCTCGCGATCGGCATGGCCTGGACTAAGACGCCAACGGTCGCAGGCGAATGGAACCGGCTCGACGAGAACCCCGTCCTCAGCCCCGAGGACCCGGGCGCCCGGCCCTTTGAGCAAGCGACGCTCTACAAGAGCTTTGTCTTCCGCGACGCATCGCAGTCGCTCGGCGCCCCGTTCGTGATGTTCTACAACGGCAAGCAGAAAAGCGGGTGGGTCGAGCGGATCGGCGTGGCGGTCTCGGACGATCTCGTTCATTGGCGGCGTCACGGAGATGGTCCGGTTATCGACAATGGCAAAGGGATCTCCGGCGACCCCCAGATCATCCGCATGGACGACCTGTGGGTGATGCCCTACTTCGGCGCCGGCTGGAAGCCACGTGCGTTTGACACGTTTGCGGTCTCGCACGATCTGGTTCATTGGACAAAGTGGGACGGCCCTAACCTCATTGAGCCGTCCGAGCCGTTCGACGAGACGTTCGCCCACAAGCCGTGGTTCATCAAGCACGACGGAGTTGTCTACCACTTTTATTGTTCGGTGGGTGAGAAGGTGCGTGCGATCGCGCTGGCTACCTCCAAGCCGGTGGACACGACGGATGAGTAGAGCATCCGCTATCGCTTGCCTGCTCTGCCTGGCGCCGCTCGCCACAGCAGGAGCGCCCGACTGGGAAGACGAACAGGTCCTGCAGCGCAACCGCCTTCCCGCTCGGGCGACGTTCTGGCCGTTCGACTCGATCGATGCAGCCCGCGCTGGCGATCACGACCAGTCCCCGTGGGTGCGATCGCTCGACGGCGACTGGCGATTCGCCTGGGCGCCGACACCCGAGGCCGCGCCGAAGGAATTTTGGCTTCCGGGCTTCGACTCTGCTGCGTGGTCCCTACTGAAGGTCCCCTCCAACTGGCAGATGCAGGGCTACGGAACGCCGATCTACAAGAGCTCGGGCTACCCGTTCCGCATCGATCCTCCCCGGGTCACCCGTGAACCGCCGCCAACCTGGACGACCTACAATGACCGCAACCCCGTCGGCAGCTATTTGCAGGATTTCGAGCTGCCCGGCGAATGGGACGGCAAGCGTATCTTCCTCCACTTTGCGGGCGTCGAGGGCGCTTTCGAGGCTTGGATCAATGGAGAGTACGTCGGCTACAGCCAGGGGAGCCGATCGCCGGCCGAGTTCGAGGTGACGCGGGCCGTACGGCCCGGGGCCAACACGATTGCCGTGCGCGTCTATCGCTACAGCGACGGCAGCTATATCGAAGACCAAGACATGTGGCGACTCTCGGGCATTCACCGCGAAGTCATGCTCTTCGCAACGCCCGCCGCGAGGATCGCCGACTTCACCGTGCGGACCGAGCTCGACGCCGATTACCTGAACGCGCAACTTGCGATCGACGTCGAACTCGACGCCGATCAATCGCTCGACGGCTGGACCGTCCGCGCCGAGTTGTTCGATGCGGAGGGGCACTCGGTCTTACCCGAGCCGCTCACGCACGACGCCAAGCCAATCCTTAACCATTCCAATGACCCGGCGGTTCTTGTCGAGCGGACGCCGCAGCGGGGCGTCGGGCCGTTCGGTTGGTTGCAGTCGAAGGTAGAGTCGCCACGGCTTTGGAACGCCGAGACGCCAAATCTGTATCGGCTCGTCCTTTCGCTCGTCGATAACGCGGGCAATGTCGCGCAGACGACGGGCTGCGATGTCGGGTTTCGAGAGGTCGAGGTTCGCGGCAGTGTGCTGCTAATCAACGGCAAGCCTGTCAAGCTCCGCGGCGTCAATCGCCACGAACACGACCCGGTGACGGGACATGCTTTGACTCTTGAGTCCATGCGCCACGACATCGAGCTGATGAAGCGAGCCAACATCAACGCCGTCCGCACAGCGCACTACCCGAACGACCCGCGGTGGTATGAACTGTGCGACCGCTTGGGAATGTACGTTCTCGACGAAGCCGACCTCGAGACCCACGGCCTCCGCGGCAAGCTGGCGCAGGACCCTCGCTGGGCGGCGGCGTTTCTGGATCGTGTCGTGCGACTGGTTGAGCGTGACAAGAATCATCCCTCGGTTATCGGCTGGTCGCTAGGCAACGAGTCGGGCTGGGGCCCGAACTTCGTCGCCTGCGCGGGATGGACCCACGCGACGGACCCGACACGCTTCGTCCACTACGAGGGCGCGCAGGGCGACCCCGATCCGCCCGAGGTCGATGTGATCAGCCGCTTCTATCCGCGCGTCCGAGACAGGTACCTGCATCCCGACCTGCCGCAGGACCCCGGCGCGGACGATCGTCCCGAGAACGCCCGGTGGGAGCGACTGCTCGATATCGCTGACGGCACGGACGACGGCCGTCCCATCCTCGCTAGCGAGTACGCCCACGCCATGGGCAACGCTGTCGGCAACCTGCCGGAATACTGGCAAGAGATTTGGTCGTATGACCGACTGCTGGGCGGCTTTCTCTGGGACTGGTGCGACCAAGGCCTCGTCGGCACAACGGCTGAGGGCGAGTCGTACATCGGTTACGGCGGCGTCTTCGGCGATGAGCCCAACCACGGCGCCTTCTGCCTGAACGGCGTGGTAATGGCCGACCGCACGCTCACCGCCAAGTACGAAGAGGTGCGCCGCGTGTATCAGCCGGTAGGCTTTGAGTTGATCGGTGCCCGCAGCGATGAGGCCGGCGGAGTCCGAGTCGAACTACGGGTGACCAACCGGCACGATCATTTCTCGCTTGCCGAGCTGACGCCGCATTGGAGCTTGGACGTGGAGGGCAAGACCACCGTCGAAGGCGAGCTTACGCCGCTCACAACTACCCCGCACGAGTCGCAATCGGTCGTCTTCACAATCCCCGCCAACGGTCTCCGCGGTGAACGCTGGCTGCGCGTGTCGTTTCGTCAACCGGAGGCCACGGCTTGGTCGCCCGCCAATTGGGAAGTCGCCGCCGGGCAGTTCCCCCTCCCGCCGAGCAATCAGGCGCAACCGAGCAGAACCAAAGCTCCCCCTCTTGAGCTCCAAGAGTCCGCGCAGAGTCTGTTACTAACGGGCCCCCGATTCGCCGCACGATTTGACCGACAATCGGCGACGTTAACGTCACTGCGCTACGACGGCCGAGACGTTCTTGTCAGCCCTGTCACTCTCCAGGCCTATCGCGCACCGACCGACAACGACCGCGGATTCGGCTCCTGGTTGGCTAAGGAGTGGAACGAGGCGGGGCTAGATCAAGTGTCGATTCGACCTGTGAGTATCGAGCATCGATCGATCGATGCGTCGGAAGTCGCCGTCTCGACGGTCGTCGAAGCGGACACCGAAGGGGGCGCCATTCGTCTTGAAACGGCATGGACAATCCGCGGCGACGGGATCGTCGCGGCGCGATGTCGCTTCGTACCGTCGGGCGACTTGCCGCCGCTGCCGCGGTTGGGTGTCGTGACATCGCTGGCTTCTGGCTTGGATCAGCTCGAATGGTTCGGCCGCGGTCCTTGGGAGAGTTACCCCGACCGCAAGGCGGCCTGCGACATGGGCCGCTACGTCAGGGCGGTTTCCGAGCAAGCCACGCCTTATCCCCGCCCGCAAGAGACCGGCTCCCACGAGGAGACCCGCTGGGCCGCGGTCACTGACCGAAACGGCGCGGGTCTCGTTGTCGTGGCGACCGGTGAGCCGTTTGCCTTCACGGCGATCCCCTACAAGGTCTCCGACCTCGTCGCCGCGAAGCGGTGGGTCGATCTAAAGCCTCGGACCGAGGCGGTCCTGTCGATCGACGCCGCCCAGTGCGGCTTGGGCAACAGCAGTTGTGGGCCGGGAGTGCTGGAGCGTTACGCCGTGTTGCCGGTCGAACGTGAATTGTGCTTCACTCTAGCGCCACTCAGCCCTCAGGAAGACGCCGCTGCCGTAGCCCGTAGCCTGCGGGCCCATGCCACCGACAAGGATCACGTGCCTTGAAACACTCGCTTCAGATAGGCAACGTTCGCCCCGAAGTTGCGCCGCACGTTACGCGCGTCGGAGGCGTCGCGCGAGCGCTCGACAACCAGCCAGCCCGACCACTCCATCTCGTCAAGCGCCTGCTTAACAGCCTGCATGTCGAGCCGGTCGTTGTTCTCCAGCCAAACGCCGTCCTCATCGGTAGCGTGAATCTGGCAGACTCGCTCGGCGCCGATGGTGTGGAGTTCGCTCACCAGGTCACGGCCATTCTGCAGGGAATTGGCGAAGTTGAAGTAGCTCCGTACGCCGGGCGAATTGACCTCGTCAATCAAATCGGCCTCACGAGCGGCGTCGTACGCGGTCTCAATGCCCAAAACGAGTCCGTCTTCCGCCGCCTGCGCGCCGCAGCGTTTGAGCCGCTCGACCACCGCGGGGCGCAACTCGGGGTGCGTTACCAGATCCGACTGCACGCCCAGCGGCAAGAAGGCGACCCGCACACCCATCCCTTTCATCGTCGCCAGACAGTCGTCGACCATCCGCGGCACGGTGGGCCGCTCGGCGAAGGACTGGGCGTAGAAGCCCGACATCGCGATCGACGATATTGCCACGCCGCGAGCGGCCGACTCGGCGAGGAACTTCTCACGCGTCGCGGGGTCGGCCAGCGCACTGTCGAAAGTCTCACGCTGCCCCAGCCCTCCCATGTCGACCTCAACGCCGTCGGCGCCGATCTCTTGCGCCAGCCCGAAGGCGCCCAGCTTCTGCCGCTTGAGGATCATCCAGTCGCAGACCGCGACGCGGTAACGCGGCTTTGCGTCAGCCGCGTAGGAGGGTGGAGCAACAGCGATCGCGGCGGCAGCCGCGGTGGACTTGAGAAAGTCGCGTCGATGCATGACGGAGGCCTCAGCGTGAAGAAAAGCCGAATGTTCTCCAGCCTATCGCGACGCTGCCTGCGAGCGGCGCTGGGTGTCCTGATAGCGGGCCTGGTCGCAGCGCCCTGTCGCGCGAACGAGCTCGACCCCCTCGATCACAGCGACGTCGGCCCCGCCGCGATGCCCGCCACAATCGAAGCGGTGAACGCGCCCTTCCCGATGCCGGAGCTCAGCCGTCCCACGTTCGCCAACAGGGAGGAGCGGCTGTCATTGCCCCCGGGGCCCGGTGCGGTGCAACCGGCCATCGACCGCCTCGCGGCCAACGGGGGCGGTCGCGTTGTGGTCCCGGCGGGCGACTGGCTCACAGGGCGTATCGTCCTCCGGTCGGGCGTCGAGTTGCATCTCGAAGAGGGCGCCGTGCT
This sequence comes from Pirellulales bacterium, assembly GCA_041741515.1. Lineage (GTDB taxonomy): Bacteria > Planctomycetota > Planctomycetia > Pirellulales > Lacipirellulaceae > Botrimarina. Next base: position 12,078 of record JBGSJY010000519.1, read on the forward strand.
ACGCTTCTCCGGCGAGATCGCCGATTACTTGCCGCCGGTGTTCACCCGTTGCGAGGGGATCGAGCTGATGGGCCTCGGCGGCCTTGTCTATGCTCATCGGCAAGAGCGGATCGCCATCACTGGGAGCGGCGTCCTCCAGGGCCCCGACAGCGGCCCCGTGCGTGAGGCCCGCAAGGGGCTCTCCGACCAAATCGTTGATCCCACGCTGCCGGTCGCTGCCAGGGTCTTTGATGGGCAACAGGGCCGCCACTACTTCCGGCCCTACTTCGTCTGCCCTGTCGACTGCAAGGACGTCCTGATCGAGGGCGTGACGCTCCGCAACGGGCCGATGTGGAACGTCGTGCCGATCTATTGCGACGGCGTCGTCGTGCGTGGCGTCACGATCGACAGTCACGGCGTCGTCAACGGCGACGGGGTCAACATCGACTCAAGCCGCAACGTCCTCATCGAGTACTGCTCGACCAACACGGGGGACGACTGCTACGCCGTCAAGTCGGGCCGCAACGAAGACGGCCTGCGCGTGAGCAAAGCATCTGAGAATGTGATCATCCGCCGCTGCTACGCCGAAGGGGGCTACGGCGGCTTCACCACCGGCAGTGAAACGGCCGGCGGTGTGCGCAACGTCTACGTGCACGACTGCGTGTTCGACGGCGTCAGCTACGGCGCCTACTTCAAGACTCGCCGGCCCCGTGGCGGGGGCGGGGACAATCTCATCGTCGAACGCCTCCGCGTTCGCACGCTGAGTCACGCGGTGTTTTTCGACATGATCGGCTCGCCGTTGTTCGTCGGCGACCTCGGCGAGCGACTCCCGCGCCGAGAAGTCGTCGCCGCAACGCCGCACTACCGAGACGTCACCGTCCGCGACGTCGTCGGCAGCGCCGGGGGAGACGCCGTCAAGGTGAAGGGCCTTCCGGAGAGCCCCGCCACCCGGCTGGTCTTCGAACGGTTCGACCTCCACTGCCAGTGCCTGCTCAACCTGGCCGACGCGGCGGGCGTCGAAATGCGCGACTCGCGATTGGCGGCAAAAGAACCGGTCATCCGCCTGCTGGATACAGCGAGCATTACCTTCGAGGGCGTCGAGTTTGTGCTGAAAGACGGTCAAACATTGGCGGTCGACCTCTCGGGCGACACGTCCGAGCCCCCCCGGTTTATCGACTGCCGTCCGGCTGACGCCATACCAGGGCCCTGAGGCCGGCCCGCGAGCCCCGTGTCTTGGCCGCCAGCGTGGGCCGTCAGCGTTAGCTGCCACACCGTGCATCGCCGCGGTTTCGCCTCCGGACTAGGAATTCGATAGATAGTTACTAGCATAACGATATTGATTGCCCGACGACCAACGAAAGGCCTTTCGCCGTGTTGCAGTACGACTTCGAAGCAAGTGTCGGCTACTGGATGGCGACCGGGCATCACGCCTTCATGCGAGCGCTCCAGCAGGCCCTCGCCCCGCACGGCATCACTTTCCGCCAGGCGCAGGTGCTCGGCTGCTTGGCGGCCGAGGGGCCCATGTCGCAGCGAGAGATCGCCGACATGCTGTTCATCGAGCCCTCGAACCTAGTCGGAGTGATCGATCGTATGGAGGCCGCCGGGCTCGTCGAGCGCCGCCCTTGCGACCTCGACGCCCGCAAAAAACTCATCCACCCACTGCCTGCCGCCACAAAGCAATGGCGCAAGATCGCCGGCTGCGGCCGGGCGGTCCGCGAACAAGCCGTCGCGGGACTCAGCCGCGCCGAGCAGCAGCAACTCCACAAGCTTTTGGCCGCTGTCCGAGAGAATCTTCAGGCCCCCGCTTTGGTCAGGTAACCATGTCGCCTCGGTTTCCCCTGAGCGTCGCGTTCATCGCCGCGCTCGCTTGTCCCCTGCTCGCCAGCGCCCAGCCGCCCGGGGCCCCGCCTCCCGCCGTGGTGATCGCGCCGGTCGAGCAACGGACGGTCGCCGCCTCGCAGACCTTTGTCGGCACCGTGCAGCCGCTCCGCCGCGCGACGATCGGCAGCGCTGTCGCGGGCCGTGTTGTCGAGTTCCCCGTCAACACCGGTGACCGCGTCGAGGCGGGGCAGAAGCTCGCGCAGTTGCTGACCGACACGATCAAACTCGAGCACGCCGCGGCGGAGGCCGAGCTTGAACTGCGTCGCCAACGGCTCGCCGAGCTGCGGAACGGGTCGCGACCCGAAGAGGTCGAGCAGGCCCGCGCCCGGATGGCGGCAGCCCAAGCGCGGCGTGAGTTCGCCAACGCCCGCAGCAGCCGCGTCGAGAAGGTTTACCATCAGCAGCAGGTCATCACCGACGACGAGTACGAGGAGGCGATCGCCCTGGCGGCCGAGGCCGAAGGCGCGTTTCTCGAAGCGAAGGCTGCTTACGAGCTCGCCGTCGCCGGCACGCGGGCCGAGGTCGTCGCCCAGGCCGCTGCGGAGGTCGCCATGCAACAGGCGGTCGTCGAGCGGCTCGCCGACCAAATCACCAAGCACACGATCATCTCGCGCTTCGCAGGGTACGTCGTCACCGAGAACACCGAAGAGGGGCAGTGGGTCAACCAGGGCGACCCCGTCGCGGAAGTTGTCGCGGTCGATGAGGTTGAAATCGTCGCCCAGGTGGTGGAGCAGAGCATCCCGTTCGTCGAATTGGACTCGGAAGTAAGTGTCGAAGTCCCGTCGCTGCGCGGCCGTATCTTCGCGGGGCGCGTCTCCGAAATCATCCCCCAGGGGGACGAGCGTGCGCGGACCTTCCCCGTAAAAATCGTGGTGACCAACGAGATCACCCCCGCGGGCCCGGTGCTCAAGCCCGGCATGTACGCCCGGGTGCTGCTGCCAATCGGAGCCCAGCAGCAAGCGATCATGGCCCCGAAAGACTCGATTGTTCTCGGCGGGCCCGGCCCCGTCGTTTATGTCGTCGATGGCGAGACACGACAGGGGGGCGAGGCCAAGGTGACGCCGATGCCGGTAAAGCTGGGCGTCGCCCTCGGTCCGTTGATCCAGGTCGAAGGCGGATTGCAGCCCGGGCAGTTTGTGGTCGTCGAAGGGAACGAGCGCCTCCGCCCGGGCCAAGCCATCCGCGTCGGTCGAGTCAATGAGCCGGCCGCGTCGCCCGCGGGCTGAATGCTTCCACCCACAACCTCCGTCTACCCAAGTCTCCGGCGATGAATCTCGTCGACTCCTTTATCCGCAATCCGGTGAAGGTCGCCGTCGGCGTCCTGCTGGTGGCTCTGTTCGGCTACGTCGCTCTGCTGCGGATGCCGATGCAGCTCACACCGGAGGTGCAGACCCCCACGATCACCATCACGACCACCTGGCCCGGCGCCAGCCCTCAGGAGGTCGAACGTGAGATCACGATCGAACAGGAAGAACAGCTCAAGGGCGTCGAAGGCGCCCGCAAGCTCACCAGCGAGAGCGCCGACTCGCTCAGCACGATCACGATCGAGTTCAATGTCGGCCAGGACATGGACCAGGCGCTGCTGAAGGTCAACAGCCGCCTTCAGCAAGTCCCCGAGTACCCCGAGGACGCCGACCAGCCGGTGATCGTCACCGCCAACTCCTCCGCTCGGCCGATCGCCTGGTTCATCCTCGGGCCGCTGCCGCCGACCGCGGCGGAGCTTGAGGACTTCGCCGCTCGTCACCCCAGTCTCAAGAGCGAGGTAGCCGAGATCTCGGCGACAGAAAACGTCGGTCTGCAACTGCTCCGCATCCGCCGGCTCGCCGAGGCCCATCCCGAAGCCGAAGAGTTACGACCGAAGCGCGACAAGCCGATCCCCACGCTGCTGCGCTTCGTTGAGGACGAGATCGAGGCCAGCTTCGAACGCGTCGAGGGCGTCTCGCAGTCGAACGTCATGGGAGGCCTGGAAGATGAGTTGCAAGTAGTCGTGGATCCCGAGAAGCTCGCCGCGCGGCAGGTGACTCTCACGCAGGTGCGCGACGTCCTCCGCGGGCAGAACAAGGACACCTCGGCGGGGGACTTCTGGGAGGGCAAGCGGCGCTACGTCGTGCGGGCGCTCAACGAGTTTCGCTCGGCCGAGCAGGTCGAGATGCAACTGCTCGCGGTCCGCGACGGCGCGCCGGTCTACGTCCGCGACGTCGCTGAGGTGCGGCTCGGCTACAAGAAGCCCAGCGGCCTGGTGCGGCGATTCGGCGAATCGTGCCTCGCTGTCAATTGCATCCGCGACACCGGCGCCAACGTCCTCACCGTGATGGACGGGCTCCGCCAAGAGTGCGACCGCATCAACAAGAACATCCTCACCCCCCGCGGCCTGCTGCTCACCCAGGTGTATGACGAGACCGAATACATCAATTCGTCGGTCGATTTGGTGCAGAACAACATCTTCATCGGTGGCGCGCTGACGATGATCGTGCTGATGAGCTTCTTGCACTTCGGCGTCCGCACGGTCCTCATCGCCCCGGCAATCCTGGCGACGGCCTTGGCCGCTACTTACCTGTCGCCCCTTTGGTTCCTGGCCTGCCTAGCGATCATCGCCGGCGCCGGGTTTTGGTTCGCGCGGGGCGCCCTGGTAGTTGGGCTCGCGATCCCAATCAGCATCATCGGCACCTTCCTCGTGCTGGGCGCGCTGGGCCGTTCGCTCAACGTCATCAGCCTCGCGGGTCTGGCGTTCGCCGTGGGCATGCTCGTCGACAACGCCATCGTCGTTCTGGAAAACATCTACCGCCGCCGATCGCTCGGCGAGACGCCGCTGGTCGCCGCCGCCCGCGGCACGCAGGAGGTCTGGGGCGCGGTCGTCTCCTCGACGCTAACGACGGTCGCCGTCTTCCTGCCGGTAGTGTTCGTCGAGGAACAGGCCGGGCAGCTCTTCCGCGACATCGCCCTGGCGATCACCGCCGCGGTCAGCCTCTCGCTCATCGTCTCGGTAGTCGTCATCCCGACGGTCGCCTCGCGGCTGCTAACCAAGCAGCCCGTCGAGCCAGAGGTCCCCACCCGCCACGCGGCAAGGATGGCTCTTGTTACGCGGCTCGGCTCGGCGATCACCAATTCCATCGTTGCGGTCAACGCCTGGATTCAGGGCGGTCTGCTCCGCAAGTTGACGACGATCGCGCTGCTGGTTGGCTCGTCTGCTGCCATCAGCTACCTGCTCTGGCCGCGGGTGGAGTACCTGCCGACGGGAAACCGTAATCTGGTCTTCGGCATCGTGCTGCCGCCGCCGGGATACAACATCGACCAGTTGATGACCCTTGGCGAGACGGTCGAGCGAGAGTTGCAGCCCTACTGGGACGTCGATAGCTCGACCGATCTATCGAAGCTGGATGGACCGGCGATCGAGGACTTCTTCTTCGTCGTCCGGGGCCGCAACGTCTTTATGGGGGTCCGCGCCAAGGACCCGCTGCGATCCGCCGAGCTGGTGCCGATCGTCGCGCGGAGCGGCGCCAAGCTCCCCGGGGCGTTCGCCGTCGCCAAGCAATCGAGCCTCTTCGAAGACGGCCTCACCGCGGGCCGGACCATCGACATCGAGATCACCGGCCCCGATGTCGAGCGGCTGGTGCAGCTTGGCCAGGTCGCAATGGGTTCCGTCATGCAGAACCTACCCGGATCGCAGGCGCGGCCGACGCCTAGTCTCGACCTGTCGAACCCCGAGGTGCACATCGTCCCGAAGCTGCTGCAAGCGGCCGAGACGCAAATGACCGCGACCGACATCGGCTTCGCTGTGGACGCGCTGGTCGATGGCGCGTACGTCGGCGATTACTTCCTGGAAGGCAAGAAAATCGACCTCACCGTGATCGGTGAGAGCCGCTTCGCCGACCAGACCCAGAAGATCGCCGCTGCTCCGGTGGCGACGCCGCTTGGGCAACTCGTGCCGCTCACCGCCCTTGCGGACATCGCGCTGGCGAGCGGGCCCGAACAGATCAACCACCGCGAGCGCGTCCGAGCGATCACGATCGAGGTCTCGCCGCCGCCACAGGTCGCTCTCGAAGACGCCATGCTGACCATCCAGCAGCAGGTCGTCCCCGCGATGGAGGCCACGGGGCTCCTCGAAGGGGCCTACTCGGTCGGCCTCGCAGGGACCGCCGACAAGCTCCGCGACACCTGGGTGGCGCTGCGCTTTAACGTGATGCTGGCCCTGCTCATCACCTACTTGCTGATGGCCGCGCTGTTCGAGTCGTGGCTCTACCCGCTCGTGATCATCCTCACGGTGCCGCTGGGCGCCGTCGGTGGGGTGCTGGGGCTGGCGGCCCTCAATCAGTTCGTTGTGCAGCCGCTCGACGTGCTGACGATGCTCGGCTTTGTCGTGCTCATCGGCACGGTGGTGAACAACCCGATTTTGATCGTTCACCAATCACTGAACCTGATCCGCGAAGAGGGCCTTGCGCCTCGCGAGGCGGTGCTCGAGAGCGTCCGCACCCGCGTGCGGCCTATCTTCATGACGACAATCACCACGGTTCTCGGGCTGGCGCCGCTGGTGCTCTTCCCCGGCGCCGGCAGCGAGCTCTACCGCGGGCTGGGATGTGTTGTGCTCGGCGGGCTCTTGGTCTCAACGTTGTTCACGTTGATCCTGGCCCCGACGCTGTTCACGCTGACGCTCGAGATGAAGGAGGGCTTGCGGTCGCTCTTCGGGGGCCGGCGGTCAAGGATGGCGGTCGTTGAGGAAGACGAGGCCGAGCCCAGGCTAGCGGTTTGAGCCCCCGATGCGACCCGGATGCAGCGCCGTCCGGCCGAGTGGAGTCTGACAGCAAAGCGACGCCGCGGCCGGCGTCCCCGACCATTCGGCCATCGGGTAGAATCCGAGACTATGAGCGATCTACCCCCTGCCGACGCCGCTCGGCCTGAAACCTGGTCAATGATCGCGGCTCCGATCGTTAACGTCGCGGCGTACAAGTTCACGCCGCTTGACGAACTCGCCCCGCTTCGCGCCGCACTGCGTGAGCTAACGGCGCGGCTGGAACTCAAGGGGACGATCCTCCTTAGCCCCGAGGGGATCAATTTCTTCCTCGCCGGCGCCCGCTGGGCTGTCGATGAGTTCCTCGCCGAGCTGCAGTCCGATCCGCAGGTCGGCGCGCTAGACATCAAGGAGAGCTACACCGAGCGCCAGCCCTTTGGACGGATGCTGGTGAAGATCAAGCGCGAGATCATTGCGTTCGGCGTCGAGGGGATCGACCCCGCGCAACGGACGTCACCGAAGCTGCCGGCCACGCAGCTCAAGCAGTGGCTCGATGAGGGACGCCCCGTCACGCTGCTCGACGTGCGGAACGACTACGAGGTCTCACTCGGCACGTTCACCGCGGCGGAGCCGATCGGCGTCGCCCACTTCCGCGAGTTCCCCAAGGCGGTGGACGCCCTACCCAAGGATCGCAAGGAGGAAGTTTTCGTGATGTTCTGTACCGGCGGCATCCGTTGTGAGAAGGCCGGACCCTACATGGAGCGGGCCGGGTTCAAGAACGTCTTCCAACTCGAAGGGGGCATTCTTAGGTACTTCGAGGAGTGTGGCGCCGCCCACTACACGGGCGAGTGCTTCGTCTTCGACGACCGCGTCGCCGTCAACGGCGCCCTCGACCCCACCGACGCCGCCGACCGCCTCGCCGGCGAGCAGCTCGGCTCACGCCCCGTGTATGATCGGGCCGAAGCAGACGCATGGCGCGAGCGCCAAAAGTGAGCCGTCGGCGCTAGCCGCGGGTAGCGGCGCAAACAACCCACCGTCTCGATCTGAATCCTTTTTTAGACGGGATCGACTGGCTTTACAGGATGTTTCTTCTTAATCCTGTTCATCGTGTAAATCCTGTCCAAAAACCTCTCAAACCCTTAGCTCTTCCGCGCCGGCAAGGCGCCCTTGGTAGCGTTCGCGGATGGGGGCGACGACTTCGGCGAGGAACTCGTCCACTTGCTGTGGCGCGCGACCGACGAGTTGCGACGGATCGGCGATGCTGCCGAGATCGACGGCTTTGAAGGCGTCGTCTTTGCGGAGACGGTCGAGCAAGTCGTTTGCGCCGCCTTGTTGTTTGACCACAGCGCCGGCGGCTTGGCTGTGCTGGCGGATCTTCTCGTGGAGGTCCTGGCGATCGCCGCCCGCTTTTACAGCCTCCATCAGCACGTTCTCGGTGATCATGAACGGCAGCTCCTCGCGGAGGTTCTTGGCGATCACCTCGGGGTAAACCACCAGCCCGCGGGCCACGTTCTCGTAGATCACCAGCACCGCATCGACGCCGAGGAACGCCTGCGGCAGCGAGAGCCGGCGGTTGGCCGAGTCGTCGAGCGTCCGCTCCATCCACTGCGTGGCATGGGTGGCGGCGCCGTTCTGGGCGAGACTCATCACGAACCGCGACAGGGCGCCAATCCGCTCCGAGCGCATCGGGTTGCGCTTGTAAGGCATCGCCGACGAGCCGATCTGGTGCTCTTCGAACGGCTCTTCGATCTCCTTCCGCATCGCCAGGATCCGCAGGTCCGTCGTCGCTTTGTGCGCGCTCGCAGCGATTCCTGAAAGGCAATCGAGCACCTGGGCGTCAACCTTTCGCGGATACGTTTGGCCGGTGACCGCATAGGAAGCGTCGAAGCCCATCTTTTCGGCGACGCGCTGTTCGAGCTGGCGGCACTTCTCGTGGTCGCCCTCAAAGAGCTCGAGGAAACTCGCCTGCGTGCCGGTGGTCCCCTTCGTGCTGCGGGCCTTGAGCGTGGCGATGCGGTGCTCGACTTCGGCCAGGTCGAGCGCCAGGTCGTAGCACCAGAGCGTCGCGCGTTTGCCGACGGTCGTGGGCTGAGCGGGCTGCAAGTGCGTGAATCCGAGCGTCGGCAGGTCGCGGTACTTCTCGGCAAACGCAGCGAGGGCGTCGATCAACGCCGCCAGACGGCTGCCGACGAGTTCGAGCGACTCGCGAATGACGATCACGTCGGCGTTATCAACAACAAAGTTGCTGGTGGCGCCGAGGTGGATAATGCCCTTTGCGTTAGGGCAGGCGTCGCCGTAGGTGTGAACGTGGGCCATCACGTCGTGGCGGAGCTTCTTCTCGTACGCCGCCGCGGCGAGAAAGTCGATGTCGTCGACCTTCGCCCGCAGTTCATCGAGCTGGGCCGCCGTAATCGGCAGCCCCAGCTCCGCCTCCGCCTCGGCGAGCCAAACCCACAACCGCCGCCAAGTCGAGAACTTCTTCTGCGCCCCCCACAGCGCCGCCATCGGGCGCGAGGCGTAGCGCGAGATTAAAGGGTTTTCATAGAGGAGATGGGGAGATGGCTGCATGGAATGGATACGGCGTTAGTGCGTCGAAGCGGTGTTGGTGAAAATAGCAGCGGGGAGATAAGGTGATGGGCTTCTGGCGGGGCGACGCGATAGCGGAAGTCGAGGCGTTCAGCAGATGAGCGGCACGTCGATCGACAGTTCACCCGCTACGAACGACCATCCCCCCATCTCCTCGGAAAGCGGATCGCCAACCCCCCGCAGCCCGAAGCACACCGGCGACTAACGTCGTCGGCCCGCCATCCCCTCATCTCCTACATGTTGGTCAAATCATCCTCACTCCGGCTTCCGACCAGCGCGTCGAGCGAGTCGCCCACCGCGGCGGCGTGTTCCTTCGGGTGGTTCTTCTGCAAGTAGACACGGCACGCGCGGTGGGCGACGGGCAGTTGGCGGAAGAGTTGGTCGTCGGTTAGGGGATAGACCTTGCCGGTCGACGGCTTGAACTGGTAGTTCTGCCCCGAGGTGGCGGCGAGCGCGTCGGGCCGGTAGATGTGCCGCGGCAGGTCGATCTGCATCGGCAAGTCTTCGATATCGGCCGGCAGGCGGCTGCGGATGGCGCGCTCCAGGAGGCCGGCGTCACTGAACAGGCTCGATTGCTCCGACTCGCCGGGCCGGTAGGTCACGTTGCGGTCCTCGACAGCGATCCAGTCCACTTCGCGGCCGAGGATGCGCTCCCAACGCGGGGCGAGCAGCCGTTTTGCCGGGTCGCTTGACTGCGACCAGCGACTCACGTCGATCAACAGCGACCACTCGGTGAACTGGACGTACTCATCAAGTCGCTTGCGGGGGTCGTGCGGGAAGAGCAGCTCGCGGCTATCGACAAACACGTCGCGGAGCGTCTTGTCGATCGCTCGCACGGTCCGGTGAAAGTAGACCGCGCGGAAGAGCTCGCTCTTGGTTTGGACGAACTTGATGAGGGCCGAGAGCCCCTTCTGGTGGATCGTTAAACCGCGTTCGCTGAAGAAGCTGTAGCGCAGCAGCCGCTCGAGGTCGAAGGCCTTGGCGCTGTAGCCGGTCATGTAGGCGTCGCGGAGGACGAAGTCCATGCTGTCCACGGTGTAGAGCCCGCAGAAGAGGCTCCGCAGCAGCACGAGCCAGCGCGGCCACTCGTCCGAATCGTCCCGCTTGGGGCGCTGGATCAGCATTGCGACATGCGCCGGGTCGATCGACTCGCCGTCTTGCATACGGCCGGCGGGGCACTCGCGGATGCCCTCCAGTAGCGTCGCCAGCTCGTGCTCGATGATGTAGGCGCCGAGCGTTTCGTGCGTCAGGCCGTAGTGCGGCTTGAGGAAGTGCTCGTCGAAGAAGTGCCCGAAGGGCCCGTGGCCCACGTCGTGCAGCAGGGCCGCGGTACGGCAGAGGCAATCGATCGCCGCGCGGCTGGGGACGTCGCCCTTGCAGACCTCGTGCAGCGAGTCGTAGAGCGTCTCGACCGCGCGGCTGGCCATGTGCATGGCGCCGATGACGTGCTGGAACCGGGTGTGCTCGGCCGAGGGATAGACCCACCAGGCGGTCTGGAGTTGGTGAATCTGCCGCAGCCGCTGCAGCCAGGGGTTGTCGAGCAGCCGGCGCTCGCTGATTTCGCTGTCAGGAACGACCGAGACGAACGGCACGTATCCATGCACCGGGTCGTGGACGAGGCTCTCGCGGGTGAAGTCCTTCATGCCGGCGATTCTCGCCGGTTCTACGCTTACCGCCAAGACGCCAGGAGCGCCAGGGATCGCCAAGCGAAGAATTAGACAGGATTTACATGATCGACGGGATAAATTGAAAAGCTTGTTATCCTGTTCATCCTGTCTAAAATCTCTTGGCGATCCTTCGCGCTTTTGGCGTCTTGGCGGTTCCAGATTCTACCGGCAGTCGACGGCGCAGAACCAGCTGCGGACCCGGTCGTCGCCCAGGGCATGGTAGAACATCCATGGCAGAGCGGCGGCGGCGGCGGCGACGCAGAGCTTGACGGTCCAGTCCGCCAGCGACGGGTCCAAGCCCGACCACAGCCGGAAACCAACGGCCAGCCCCCCAGCCACCACGAGGGCCGGGAGGACGACCATATTGATCGTGCCGGTCGCCGCGGCGAGCTGGCGGCAGGTCCGCCACGCCGAGACGACGCGTCGCGGCAACGCCA
>JBGSJY010000520.1:0-2203 GCA_041741515.1 Pirellulales bacterium
AATGCGGAAGCTGCTGGGGATCGGCAAGCCGAAGGTCCTCCAGGATGGCCTCGCCCACCTGCTCGCCCACCTGCTCGCCGCCCTCGCTCGCCTGCTCGATGCATGGAACGAGCCTCGGGGCGTTAGTTCAACGGGCTGTTAAGGGTAGAGTCATCGTCGGGGTAGGACTGAAGCCGCTGACGTCGCTGATTTTTCGCTGTCGGATCAACAAACGACCCGACTACCGTACTCTCTTCTGCGTCAACCTGCGCCCGCCACCCCAGTCGTCTCGCTGCTGCGGATGAACAACGCCGTCGCCACTTTTGCTTGCCCCGCTTGTGGAAAGAAGGTTTCAGCGTCGGCGCGGTTCGCGGGGCGCACTGCGCCGTGCCCGAATTGTCGCGAGCCGCTGATCGTCCCCGGGGGGCCCATCGCCGGTCCACCCGTTGCTGGTACGGCGGCTGTGGCGCCGAAGGTCGATCCCTTCGCCAACCTCATCGGCTTCAACTGCCGGCTGTGCGGGACGCGGATGCATTCGCCGCCGGACCTGGTGGGCCGCAAGGCGAAGTGCCCCGACTGCTACGCGCTGACGGTTATCCCGCCGCCGCCCGAACCGCCCAAGTCGCTGCGTCCCAAGGCGATGGACGAGGAGACCTACGAGGTCTATGAGGGGGAACAGCCCCACGGCATCGACTTGGCCCGCGCCGCGCCGCCGTCGGTGTCGTTCCACTGTCGGCTCTGCCAGACACACCTCTCCGCCGAGGCGAGCCGCGCCGGCGAAGGCGTCGTCTGCCCCGACTGCGGCGCGACGACTCCCGTTCCCGCTATGGCGATCGCGGCGCCGAAGTTCGCCGTCACGACGGAAGTCTATGACGTCGATGGCGCCGCCGTCCCCGAACCGGCGTCGGCGAAGGAGAGCCTTTTCGAGCTCTACGTCGCGCGGCCGCCGCTCGGCTACCGCACCCCGGCAGAGGAAGACAACCGGTTGGGGCCGCGCGACGATGTTGACACGCAACCGGCATCCGCAACCGGCTGGGGACTGGGGCTGCTGGACGGCCTGGGGACCGCCTTCGCTCAGTCGAGCATTCTGCTCGCATGGTTGGGCCTGAGCATCGGTCTGCTGATCGTCGTGCTGCTCGTCGGCACGTTTGGAGCGCTGGTCGGAAATCCCGATCAGACGAACATGCTGACCGCGATCATCATGCTGGGGACGGTGGTCTTCACGACCTCGCTGTGGGTGACGGTCGCGGCCACGATCTATTGGGCCGTGATGGACGGCGCTGCGACCGGAGCGCGGCGCGTCCATAGCTGGCCTCGGTTCGACGTCGCCGACTGGATGCCGCCCGCTACGACGGTCGTCTTCGCGGTCGTCATTGCGGCCATCCCCGGGACCGTCGTCGCTCAGCTGATTCCGGGGGCCACGTCATTGCCTTGGCCGCTCGATTCGGGGCTGGGCTGGTCCCTGGTCGGCGCGATGCTCGTATTCCCCGTCGTGGTGCTGTCACAGCTCAACGAGGTCTCGATGTGGGCTATCCTCTCGCCCGAGGTATTGCGGACGATGTGGCACGCGCCGGTGACTTGGCTGGCGTTCTACGCGGCGACGTTTGGCCTGGCGATCGGATCGATGTGGATCGCCGAGGACTTGGCGGAGTCAATGGGCCTGCGGTCGGTGCTCGTGATTACGCCGCTGGAGGTCTTTGTCGATCTGCTCTACGCGTGGCTGCTGGGCCGCCTTGCCTGGATCGCCGGCGCCGCGACGCCGCGGGAAGGAACGACAAAAATTAGGAACCGCGGATAGCACGGATTAACACGGATAACGATTGCTGTTGGGCGTCGGAGACGCCTACCTCAGCGGATGTTCTTTATCCGTGCTCATCCCCTTTTCTGATACCAGGCCGGCACGCTGCGGCTGGGCTTCTTCGAGACGGGCGGTGCGGGTCGGAGGTGAAGGCCGGCGCCGCAAGCATAGCGGCCCGGAAGCGGTGCTAGCGGTGACCTTGCCGGTTGTGCCGTTGCCGGAACTTCGTCTCCGCGAGATCCGCGACGGCTTGGCCGCTCGACCCGGTCCGGTTGGTGGGGTTGCGCCGATAGTAACGAGCGGCCGTGGTCTCGCCTCGGCCGGCTGACATCAGGGGGGAGCGGCGTTGTTGAAGGGTTGGCTACCGATGCGGTTCGTCACGGGCGTGGCGTTCTTGGGCGCCGCCGTGGCGACGGCGGACGTCGG
>JBGSJY010000521.1:0-3518 GCA_041741515.1 Pirellulales bacterium
CCGCGCAGCGTCCGCAGAGGGGCTCGTCGAAGGCCCCGAGGTCCGCCTCGCAGTCGACGCAGAAGCCGACCGCCTCTCGCAAACCGCTGCTGGCCCCACGACCGCACGCGACGCAAGTTGGCGGGAACGCCACGGCGAGCAGCTGCGCAGCGGCGGTTCGGATCGAAGCGAGCATGCCGCTAGCGTAATCAGAACCCGCCGAGAAATCTGAGCCGTGGGCGCGAGCCCTCGGAGGAAGCTTGGCGCCCGCTTCCCTCCGAGGGCTTGCGCGCACGGCTCAGACGCACTCCGCGTCCGACTCGTGTTGACCGTTTTCCCTCGGCGTCTCAGACTCCCGGCCGACGCTGCCCCCATCCCGCCGCTGCTAGCACCCCCGCTACTCGTGCGAAAGATCGACCGCTATCTCCTCCGGCAGTTCCTCCAGGTCTTCGCGATCTGCTTCATCAGCCTCGCCGGACTTTATACGATCATCGATGCGTTCGGGCGGCTCGACGACTTCTCACAAACGTCCGACTCGCTCCGCGCCGCCGTCCTCTCGGCGGGGCGCTATTACGCGCTGCAGGCGCTGGGCTTCTTCAACAAGACCAGCGGCGTGCTGACGCTGATCGCGGCCATGTTCACGGTCACCTGGATCCAGCGCCACAACGAGATGACCGCGCTACTGGCCGCCGGCGTGCCGCGGCTGAAGGTGCTGCTGCCGGTGCTCATCGCCTCGGTCGCCATCGCGATCGGCGCCGCGGGGATGCGTGAGTTTGTCCTGCCGTCGATCCGTTACGACCTCTCGCTCGACTCAAAAGACCTTTCCGGCGAGCGTGGCGTCGAACTGAAACCCCGCTACGACAACGTCACCGATATCCTCATCGGCGGCGAGACCGCCAATCTCGCCACCGGGACGATCAACAAACCCAATTTCACGCTGCCGCCGCGCCTGTCGGGCGCGTTTGGCAAACAGATCATCGCCACCAGCGCGGTCTACCTCGGGGCCGATGGCCCGCGTCCCGGTGGCTACTTGCTCAGGGACGTCTCGAGGCCGGCGGAGATCGACGAGCAGCCGATGCTCGCTGACGACAGAGGCGCCGTCGTCGCCACCCACCGCGACGCGTCGTGGATCGAGCCCGGGCAGGCGTTCGTCGTCAGCGGGGTTTCGTTTGACCTGCTCGCGCAGGGCTCGAAGTGGCGGGACCTCGCCTCGACGTGCGAGCTCGTGCGCGAGCTGGCGAACCCCAGCACCGACCTCGGCCCCGACGTCCGCGTCGCCGTCCACAGCCGCCTGGTGCAGCCCTTCCTCGATATCACGCTGCTGCTGATCGGCCTGCCACTGGTCGTGTCGCGCGGTTCGGGCAACCCGTTCGTCGCCATCGGCCTCTGCGTGGCCGTGGTGACAGCGTTCTTCGTCCTCACCCTGGGAGGCCAAGCCCTCGGCGGCGGCGGTTGGCTCAAACCCGCCTTCGGCGCGTGGCTGCCGCTAATGGCGTTCGTGCCCGTAGCGGCGTACCAATTCGAGTCGTTGAAGCAGTAACCCGTAGGGTCCGCTGTGCGGACCGTACGAAAGATTCTGCGGCGTGTAAGGCGCGGCGAGCCGTAAGCGTCAGCGTTCGGAGTAATGCGGGGACTAACGCACTTCGAGCAATAGCGCCCACGGCTCAGAGGCGAGGGTTATTACATCGCGCGGACGTTCACGCCGATGCCTACGATCGCGACCCACGGGTCGCGCTTGGGCGCCTTGGCGGCGATGACGTGGATGAAGCGGTCATCTTTGTAGAGCCGCCGCACGTGGATCGCGGGCCCGTCCGCCGCGTGCTCCGCGGCGGTCCAGCCATCCGAGACCAGTCGCGAGACAACTTCGTCGGCAACGAGAAACGGGTCGTGCTTCTTGGCGTCAACCTTGACCGCCCACTCGTCCGTTGGCGCGCCTTCCAGCCCCGCGAGAAGCTTCACGTCGACCGTGGGTCGGTCCTTGAATTGGTACGTCGCCTTGCGTCCCAACTCGACGCTCGCGAGCCGTTCGTCCTCCGCGACCTCGTCGGCGTTCTGGTGGTTGAGAAACGCCCGCGTCTTGCCCTCGAAGTCGTGCGTCGCGAGCGTGATCATCTGCTGCCCCGCATCGCGGAAAATCGTGACGAGCTTCCAGTCGATTTCTAGCGGCTTGTCGGTGGTAGCGCGCCAGCCGAGCGGCCCCAGCGCTTCCCGATAGAACGCCGCTACCTCGTCGGCCGATCGGTCACAGTCGAAGCCAAGATCGGTCGTGCCGTCGGTGTAGCGGAGGTTGATCGCGGACGGCGGCGCCGGGAGTTCGAGTGAGACCAGGTGCGTCGAAACACCAATTACCGTCGCGCCGGCCTGCGCGGGGGCCGCCTGGATGCTGAGGTCCGCGACCACGGCGTTCTTACGGTACGACGCCGTGCCGATCACTTCGCCGTACGGCGACCAGCCCGTTGCGAGCATCCGCTCGCGGCACGCGGCGACCGTTTCTTCAACGGACGCTGGCGATCCATACATCGCCACCGCCGAGAAGGCGTGCTGCTTCTCGGCGTTGGCTGGAACCGGCACGTCGCTGGGGCTGACATTGCCCTGATGCGACAGCCGCACCCACGTCCCCTTGCCCTGGCCGCCGGGGGAAACCGCCAACTGCACAACGTAGCCCTTCTTCGCGAAGGCTTCGCTGGCGTACTCGCCCGCGGCGTAGCCGCCCGGCTGCTTCTCACAGCCCTGCTGGGTCAGCAGTTGGACGACGTACGCGGCCGCTGCGGCCGTCGGTTCGGGCGTCGTGTAGTTCAGCTCTGCGAGTCGTGGCGCCTGAGTCCGCTCGGCGCCGGCCGGGAGAGGAAACGTTTCGAGGTCGACCATCGCCTCTGCCTGCGCCGCGGTGGCGGGTTCGGCGGCGATGACGGAACGGGTTAAGCAGAAGGTCGAGGCGGCGAGCAGGGTGAACGCAGCCAAGCGATGGGGCGTCATGTTGTGTGGCTTATGATTTTCAAAAGAGTTCATCTCGTCGGTAGGCGGCGTCTCCGACGCCCAATACGGAATCCATTCCGATTCGGCATGGCGCGCGAAATCGGCGTCGGAGACGCCTCCTACAAGTGACTCGTAGCTCAACAACGGACAGAAATTCCGGCGCGCACGCGGCCCTAAGAACAAACACGCCGCGGCGCTCGGGGCACCGCGGCGTGCCGTGAGTCGGGACAGGCCGTGGGCGGCCTTACTTGACCGCCGCGGCGCCGGCTTCGGCTACGGCGTGGTCGTTCTCGACGGTGCTCCCCGAGACGCCAATCGCGCCGATCACCTCGCCGGAACCGTTCTTGATCGGCACGCCGCCGGGGAACGTGATCAGGCCGCCGTTGGAATGCTCGATGTTGTAGAGCGAACCGCCCGGCTGCGAGAGCCCGCCGATCGCGCCGGTGGGCATGTCGAAGTAGCGGGCCGTGCGGGCCTTCTTCTGGGAGATATCGATCGATCCCAGCCAGGCGCCGTCCTCGTGGGCGAAGGCGATAAGGTTCGCGCCGGCGTCGACGACCGCG
>JBGSJY010000522.1:0-12004 GCA_041741515.1 Pirellulales bacterium
AACATTGAGCGTGCCGTGAACGTTGGCCTGGAAGTAGTCGAACCACTTCCCCCACACACCGACCATCCCGCCGACATGAAACACGCAATCGACTTCCTCGCAAGCACTCAGCACCGCCGCGCGATCCGCCAAGTCGCCACGCACCATGTCGACGCCGAGCGCCGCCAGCTCGGGATACGCCCCGCGCGCAAGCCCACGCACCTCATCGCCGCGGGCGACGAGCTGTTCGCAGATGTAGCGGCCCAGAAAGCCGCCGGCGCCGGTGACGAGGTAACGGGACAAGTCGATTGCGGATTGGGGAATGCGGATTGCGGATGGATTCAACGGCGAGCCCTCACTTAGCCCCCGGTCAATGACCGGGGGCTAAATGCGGAGGCAATCAAGAACCGGAGTCAGTGCTAACCCAATTATGCGGAGGCCATAACGCTAAGGGTTTCGTTTTTCGAACGCGATCACAAATGTCGTCTCCGTGAACCGACGGATAGTCCAAGACATCCGTAATCGACGTATCTCGCAGTATCTCTCGGACAATCTTGGAATTGTGGCGGGCATCCACGGGGAACTTGGCGGTCGGAATGACGGTTTGAATCAGCGATGTCGCGATAGAATTACATCCGATTCGCTCAGCTTCTCTCGCGCCATCACCTGTTTTAAACAGCTCGGGCCACTCGTCGTGGGGGGTTCTATACATCACGCACATCGCCGCCACTTGATTGCTGCGATCGCCAAAGCCCACCAGCGCGGCTCGGCTAACCTCAGTATGCGCGTTGAAGACGCCTTCCGCACACTCGGTGTAAACCGTCCCGTGATCCGTCACGACGCGTTGCGACTTTCGCCCGCAGTACCAGAAGCGGCCTTCGGCATCGAAGTAACCGACGTCGCCCATGCGGTGCCAGACCGTGACGCCGTCGGAGATTTTTGCATGGGCGTTATGCGGGTTCACTCCGGTCGCTGATGCTCCCGGCTCGCCACTCAAGTAGCGCGTGCTCACTTGGGGGCCGCGAACGATGAGCTCGCCGATTTCGCCGGTGGGGAGTTCTTCGGTCTCGTCGATCGTGGCGATGGGGGTGTCGGTGATGCGGATCACGCGCCATTCGAATGGTGATTCAACTCCCACGACTTGCGTCGTGGGCTCGCCATCAATCAAGTCCGCATGTTCCCTCGTTCCAAACTTTCTTCCCACACAAACGCCCGCCCCCTCATCGGTCTTCGCCGCCGTTTCGCCCAGAATCTCCTGCGCTTCGATCGTTGCGATCGGCAGGGCTTCGGTGGCGCCGTAGGGGGTGTGCATCTGGGCGTCGGGGTGGACGCAGGCGAGCGTGCGCCGCAGGACTTTCGCCGGAACCGGGGCGCCGCAGGAGAGAATCTTTCTGAGCGTTGGGATGCGTTCGCCGGTTGTGTCGCAGTAGCGGCTGACGCGGTCCCACACGGCCGGCGACGCGAAGGCCTGCGTCACCTTCCAATGGTTCGCGGCGGCGAGGACCTTCTTCGGGTCGCACGACGCGGGCCTGGAAAAATCCATGTCGGGCAGCACGGTCGTCACGCCGCAGGCGACGTTGAATAGGCCGAACAGCGGGAAGCAAGCTAGATCGATGTCGCCGGGCCGGATGTCGTACTCCGCCTGGATCATGGCGCATTGCGTGACGAACGTCTCGTGCGTATAGAGCACGTCTTTTGGCGGACCCGTGCTTCCAGAGGTGAAGACGATCGCGGCGGGATCGGAGGCGATCGTGTGGGCGATTGCGGATTGGGGATTGCGGATTGCGGATTCGCCCAATCGCTTTACAGACTCCAGCGTCTCGCCGCCCCAGAACCACCGCCGGCCCACCGTGACATTCAGCTTCGCCTTTGCGAATTGCTTACTCTTCACCACGCGTAGCGCATGACCTATCGGAATAGCCACGAAACCATCGGGCTCGGTTGAGGCGAGGCAACGAACGATGTTCTTGCGACCAAGGCCGGCGTCCACGAGGACCATCGTCGCGCCGGTTCGCAGTAGCGCGAAGACGAGCGTGACGAACTCGACGCTGGGCTTCACCAAAAGGGCGATGCGTTTGCCGGGTCCGACGCCCATTGCCGCTAGGCCGCGAGCGGCTAGCGTCGCATCGCTGTCCAGCTCGCTGAGCGTGATCGACCGCCAGCCGCCTCGACCTGTCGGTGTCGCCAGCGCGATCGCGTCGGGCCGCTCCCGCGCCGCCTCGGCGAGGCGGTCGGCGACATTTATGCGGGGCTGTACGGAGCGGTCCATAGCCTTGCGATTGTCGCCGAAGGCCGCAGGTTCGGCGAGGGTCGCTCGACCGGCCTGAACGCGGTTATCATCTTCACAGCCCCGACCACCCCCACCGCCTTTAGCGAGCGTACGCGATGCCCCTGCTCGGTTCCCACATGTCGGCCGCCGGCGGCTGCTACAAAGCGGTCGAGGCCGCCGCCGCCGTTGGGTGTGATGTCGTCCAAGTGTTTACAAAAAACAACAACCAATGGAACGCCAAACCGCTTACCGACGCGGATTGTGACGCGTTCAAGAAGGCGCTGGTCGAGCGGAAGATCACGCACCCGATCTCGCACAACTCGTACCTCATCAACCTCGGCTCGCCCGACGACGAGTTGTGGAGGAAGTCGATCGACGCCATGGTTGTCGAGCTGCTGCGGGCCGAGCAACTCGGCATCCCCTACGTCGTCGCGCACCCGGGAGCGTTCACCACCAGCAGCGAAGAGGCCGGCATCAAGCGGATCGCGAAGGGGCTCGATGAGGTCCACAAGCAAACCAAGAAGGTCGCGGCTCAAGTCCTGCTGGAGACGACCGCAGGGCAGGGTTCGCACCTCGGCTGGCGCTTCGAGCATCTGGCCGACATCATCGCCAAGTCAAAAGACCCGGATCGCATCGGCGTCTGCTTCGACACGTGCCACGTCTTCTCCGCGGGCTACGCGATGACGGAGAAGAAGGACTATCAGGCGACGATGCGCGAGTTCGACAAGGTCGTCGGCTGCGACCGCATCAAAGCGTTTCATCTGAACGACTCGCTCAAACCGTTCGGCGCCCGCAAGGACCGCCACGCCGCGATCGGCGCGGGCGAGATGGGCCTCGAGCCCTTCCGCCATCTGCTCAACGACAAACGGTTCAAGAAGACGCCGATGTACCTCGAAACGCCCAAGGGCACTCAGGGTGGCGAAGACCTCGACGTGATCAACCTCCGAACCCTCCGCTCGCTCGTGGTCTAAAGTGATGAACCACGAAGGAACAAAGGAACGAAGAAAAGGGAAAAGCCCGCGAATGTCGCTAATAAACGCGAATAGATAATTTGGTTATTCGCGGTCATTCGCGCAATTCGCGGGCACTTGCCTTCGTTCCTTAGTTCCTTTGTGGTTCGCTTATAACGCCTGTACTGGCTGCCTAACCGAACGGCCGGCGGCAAAGTTTTGACCTCCGAAGCCTGCTGCGGTAGATTCTTGGCATCTCGACCGCAGCCTCCGGGGCGTCGCCGATGGGCGTCACCTACTACAAGCGTTACCGAATGGAGGCCGACCTCCGCCGCGATTGGCGGCGGCCCGCGTTGCCGCACGGCTATCGCTACGCCCCCTGGTCGTCCGACCAGCTTCTGGAGCACGCCGAGGCGAAGTTTCACGCCTTCCACACCGAAATCGATGCCGGCGTTTTCCCCTGCTTATCGGAAGAGGACGGCTGCCTGCGGCTGATGGAAGAGATCGTCAGCAAGCCGGGCTTCCTGCCCGAGGCGACGTGGCTGGTCGAGTACCACGACCTGCCGGGTCCGCCCGAGCCTGTCGGCACCATCCAAGGGATCTGCATCACGCCGCGCTACGGCAGTATCCAGAACGTTGGCGTCACGCCGTGGGCGCGGAGTCGGGGCATCGGTCGGGCGCTGGTGACCGCGGCGCTCGAGGGGTTCCGCGACGCGGGTCTCCAGCGCGCGACGCTCGACGTCACCGCGACCAACACGCCCGCCGTGCAGATGTACCTGTCGCTGGGCTTCCAGCGAGTCTCGACCAGCTACCGGGCCGCGTCTCCGTTGGAGTTCGCGTGACGCTGGCGTTCGCTCTGCGGTGCGCTAGGCTTACGGCACGTGGAAGCCGAAGCGTTGCTCGCCGATCTGGAAAGCCGCGCCGCTCACCAGCTCGGTCCGCTTGGTGATCGCCACCCACAGGCCGTTGGTGCTTGATAGATCGACGATCTGCCAATGGCCTTTGACCTGCTCGACGCGCAGGTGCTGGGGGTCGAGGTAACGGCTCTCGCGCAGGAACGGCAGACAGACGTTGGGATCGCTGCCCACCAGGTGCGGTCCGGGGGAGAGCGTAATCCGCTCTTCTTCGCTGGAGGGCGCAATCCGTACCAGCGCCGGCGGGCCCCCGCCACCGTCAACAAAGCGGACCAGCTCGCCGCCGAGGAGCACCTCGACGCCGTCTTCCAGCGAAGCCTGCTTGGTGCGGACGAAGGTGCCATTGGTGCTGCGGAGGTCGCCCAGGTACCAGCGCCAGATGTCGCCTTCCTGAACGCGGTCGATGCGGGCGTGGCGCCGCGACATTTGCCGCTCGTGCCCGACGACCAGGTCGCCGTCTTGGCGGCCGATGACAAACGGGGTCTGCCGGATGCGGAGGGGCTCGTAGGTGCGTTGGTCGTCATCGAAGAGGTAGAGGACCGCCATCGGCGGCCGACGGGTCGGCCGGTAGAGAGGGGTCGCGAGGATCGTCTGGCGGGAGGAGTTTCGCGCGCGGCTTCCTGACGCGGTGGGGTCCGAGAGGCTGGGTTCAAGGGGATTGGGCTCGCTGGAGTCCGCCAGGTCGCTGAGGTCGCCTTCGGGCAGCTCGATGGTCGAATCGACCGAGAAATCGTTCTCTGCGAGGGTGCCCCTTGACGGGGAGTCACTCGAGCTCTGCAGGCCCGATTCTTGCCCCACCGAATCGAGCGCCGGCGGCGTGTCGGCCGACGAATCGACCTCGAACGATTCGGCCTCGTCGATGCTGTCGTCGCGCGCCATGCGGTCGATAGCCGCATTGACCTCGTCCGACTTAGCAAGTCGGGCGGCGCGCCGGATCAGTTCCAGCGGGTCGTTCGGCGCTAGTCCGTCAGTAGGGGTCATGGGGGGCGGCGCTAGATGAATCGGGACATCCGCAGGATCTCGTCCCGCACGGCTTGGCGAGCCCGGTGGCACAGGCCACGGGCGGCGCCGGTGGTGATGTTCAACCGCTCGGCGACTTCTTCGAGCGGAAGGTCCTCGAGGTAACGGAGTTGGACGACGACGCGATACTGCTTGGGGAGATTCGTCAGGGCGATGTGGAACGCTCCGCGGAGCTCGTCGGTCATCGCGATCGTGCCCGCCCCCGCCCCCGACTGGGCGACCTTGTTGAGCAGGTTGTGGTAGCACGACATCGACCCCGAACCGACCGCCGGCGCCTGGCCGACATTCCGCTCATGCTTATGGGAGCGGGTCGCGTCGATCAGTTTGCGGCTGGCGATTGTCTTGAGCCACGCGAAGAAGGCCCCGGGACCCCTGGGGTCGAAGCTCTGTATCGACTTGAACACCTGCAGGTAGGTGAGCTGCAGCAGGTCTTCGGCGGATACTTTGGATTGGAGGTTGGCGGGCAGGCTCCGCTCGATATAACGCAACAACTGTTCGTGCCGGGCGACCAGCAACGACTCCAACGCCGGGATATCGCCCCCGATGGCCTTCGTCAGCAGGGCGGCTTCGGCCAAGGCGTCGGCGGACGGCGGTGTTTTATCTCTCGATGAGGCCATGCGGCGAGAGCGACGATCCGCGGCAGAGGTCCGTGTGGGGGATTGGTCAGATGTCGTTATACCTACACCGCGACCGCGCTTCGACCAACCTGGGCGGTAGATATCAGGGTTTAGCAGCCGCATTCGCCGTTCCCTGATTAAGTTGAAAGCCTAGCGACGACCTTGCCGGCTGGCCCGGCGTGGACCCGTGGGCGACTAATCCACAATACTCAAGCGACGTCCCTTCCGCCCCCTCCGACTTGCCGTGTATGGCACAACCCAGCCGTAAACCGTCGTCGCGAACGGGCCCCACCGCCACGCCGATTCTCGTGCGCTTCTTCGGGTGTAGCGGCGACTTGCAGGGCGTTAACGGCGATTATTTCACAGTTGGCGATTCGGGCGGCGAGGACATCTCACTCCCCGCGGCCTTGCGTCGGGAAGGCCCGACGAAGCTCCGCTTCAGCCGTGGCGCCGAGGGATGGCGGGTAACCGCCGCGGACAACCTGCCGCTGTATGTTAACCAACGCCGCGCCGTCGGCCTCACCGACCTCGTGTCGGGAGACGTGGTGCGGCTGCGGCCGGGCGGGCCGGGGCTGCAATTCCTCATGCGGCAGCAGGACGCCACCCTCGCCCGGGTGGCGACGCGGCTCGCGCCCCGGCGCCCGGCGGCGGCGCCTGAAGCTAGCGCGCCGCCGCTCGAGTCGCCACCGCCGAAGAGGGGATGGAAAACGCTGCGGGCGAAGGAAGTGGGGATCGGCGTCGCCATTGGCGTCGCGCTCGTGCTTGCCTACCTCGCCGGCTCGGCCCGGTCGGCGTCCTCGGGCGAGGCGGTCCCGTCCTCCACGGAGGCGAGCGAATGACCGACGCTGAGCCGGCTATCGGCATCGATTTAGGCACGACCACCTGCGCCGCCGCGCGGCTAACGGGCGCCAACGAGTTGTCGTGCTTCCTACTGGAGGACAACCGCTATTTGCTCCCCAGCTCGCTCTACGTCGGCGACACGGTTGTTGCGGGCGAGGGGGCGTTCGAGCGGGGCCTGGACGACGCCGACGGCCTCGTCGAGGCGTTCAAACGTGACATGGGACAGCCCCATTTCAACCGCCAAGTCCGCGGTCACTGGGTCCCGCCCGAAGTGCTCAGCGCGCTGCTCCTCGAAGCCATCCGCGAGCGGGTGCAGGGCGAATCCCCCACGCGGCGAGCCGTCATCACCGTACCGGCTTATTTTGACGAGCGCCGCCGCAAGGCCACTCTGGAAGCGGGACGGCTCGCGGGGCTCGAGGTAATCGACATCGTCAACGAACCGGTCGCGGCGGCGCTCGCCGAATTGCATCACGCCCGGCGGCTCGACGTAAGCAGGGTCGAGGCGACGCCGGTCAATGTGGTTGTCTACGACCTTGGCGGAGGCACGTTCGATGTCTCGGTCCTGCGGGTCGAGGGAAGCGAGATCACGACGCTCGCGTCCGACGGCGACGTGCGCCTCGGCGGCCGTGACTTCGACCAGCGGATTCTCGACTACGTCTCCGAGCGGTTCCGCGACCGTCACGGGCTCGACCCCCGAAGCGACTTCACGCTGCTCCAACGGCTGTGGCGTCAGTGCGAGCGGGCGAAGCACCAGTTGACGGAGGTTGAAACAACCACCGTCAACTGCTCGCTGGCCGGCAAGGAAATGTCCGTCGGGCTCTCCCGTGCCGGCTTTGTCGGGCTGATCGCGCCGCTGCTGGAGCGGACGCTCGCCACCTCGACCGACGCGCTCGAACAGGCCGGCCTGACGTGGGATCGGGTCGATCAAATCTTGCTGGTTGGCGGTTCGTCGCGCATCCCGGCGGTCGCCCAGATGGTCGAGGCCGAGACGGGCATCAAGCCGACGCCGTCGCACGACCCCGACCTCGCCGTGGCGCGGGGGGCGGCCCTCTTCGCCGCGCTCGACTCGTCGCCGGGGCTCTCCCGGCTGACGGTGGTCAACGTCAACGCCCACAGCCTCGGCGTGGCGGGCGTCGACCCGCGGACGGGAATGGGCGTCAACCGCATCATTATCCCCCGCAACTCGCGGCTCCCCGCGGCGAAACGGCAGAAGTTCGTCACCAAGTCGGCGGGCCAGAAGACACTCAAGATCAACATCGTCGAGGGAGAAAACGAAAACCCCGACTACTGCGTGCCCGTCGGCGCATGCGTGGCCACGCTGTCGCCGAACCTGCCGGCGCAGACCGAGGTGATCGTCACCTGCCGCCTGGGGACCAACGGGACCTTGAGCGTGTCCTGCCTGGTGCCAGCGACCGACGAGGGCGCTCACGTCGAGATCCGCCGCGACGGACTTCTGGAACTCGAGTCGCTCGACGTCTGGCGGAGCCGGCTGCTCGGCAAAAGCCTCGACGACCACGCGGCGGCGACGAGCGGTTCGGTCGCCGAACTGCCGCACGCCCCGCCCCCCACGGGGGGCGACCATGACGCCGCGGTCCGGCGCATCGACTACCTGTGCCAATCCGCCGCTGATCTTTACTCAGGCGTCTCCTTATCGCAGCAAGCCGGCGCAGCCCGGGACCAGTGGTTTGCCGCCGAGCAAGAGCACGGCGCGCTGGAGCAACTTTTGTCCCAGGTGCTCCGCGACCTGCGGCGCGAGACCGACCAACCGGAGCAAACCCGCCTGCAAGCGGCCGCCGCGGCCCTACGAGTGCAATTGCGAGAGGCTGAGAACTTGTTGCGCTACTCGAAAGTCGCCTTCGGCGGGCTCTGCCTCGCGACCGAGAAGACGCTTCCCGACGCCGAAGAGATGGCGGACGAGCTAGAAGACCTGTGCGCGACGTTGCAAGAGTGAACCAATTGCCTCCGTCGCGGCAGGCGCCTGTCACCCGCATGCGGTGCGGCGCGAGTCGGCTACGGCAGGAAGAACACCATCCCCGTCGCCGCGACGCCTTCGTAGACCAGACCGCGGAAGCTCAGCGGCGGCTTCACGAGTTGATGCGGGTTGCAAGAGCCGGGTCGATAGTTGCCAAGCACGTAGTTGCACTCGCAGGGGCCCGCAGCGCCGACCATGTACGGCAGCGCCGGGACCGAAACGAAGAAGTGGGCGGCGCTGATCGCCGATTGCGTCAGGTTGTCGCGCTCGCAAACCGCGACGTAGTGGCCGTAGCGTTCGAGGTTCGGCTGCTGGAAGTAGATCGGGTTGGTGTAGAGCGCGGGCGCCGCCCAGCTGAAAAGTTGTGGGGCGAAGCGTGACGACGCCGATGACGCGTCACCGATCGGGTCGTCCCAAGACCCGAAGCGCGCGATAGAGCCGTCGCTGATGGCGACATCGGGCTTGAGCCTGGACAGGTTGGCGACGAGCTCGGGATCCGCGGCGGCGTCGAGCGTAAGCGATGTGATCGGCCGATTGAGCCCCGTCGCGGGGGGCGCGGCCGGCAATCGATGCGGCGACTCTGGTGCGGCGAACGGGTCCGGGGCCGGGACGACTTCCAGCGACTGGGCGACTTTCAACCCCTCCGTCTCGCTCGTCGCCGGCGGCGTCATGAGCGGAGTGGCTGGGAGTGGAAATAGGTCGTCGCCCGAGGCGAGGGTCTCCGGCGTGAGCGTCGGCCGGGGTTCGGTTGGATTCGGTTCCGCAGGCCCGCACTTCTCGGACGTGCTGACCGCTTGACTTTCCGTCGGCCCTATTTCGATGGCCTCGACTTCACTGGCTTCGCCCTCGGTGTGCGCGAGACCGCAGGCCGACTCGTCTCTCGCCGCGTTGCAAGCGTTGACGTAGAGGTCGTCCGACACGCCCGCCGGTTCGGCCGCGATGCTACGCGACGTGACCAGCGGCGCCATCACGAGGACGGCGGCGAGCAAGTCCAGTGCGGGGTGGCGGGCGAATCGCATGGCAGAACTCGGAGGATCGTCGCCCGCTAAGAACTCACAACGAAACGAGGTCGGGCTTTCTCGATGAAATCGGCCGCCCAGGGGGGCCAGGTTGTGGCAAACTGTCCAGCGCGTGGGGATATTGCTTTCCCGGAGGGGCGTCGCCAGGGCGCCGTTCCCCCGTCGAGGCGTCGGTCGCGTTGCCCGCCGCCCGCTATCGTCGCTACTGTTGCCGGCTATGGACGTCTACCACAAACTGTTGGGCATCCCGCCCAGCGAACAGCCGCCGACCCACTACCGGCTCCTGGCGGTCGAGCCCTTCGAGACGGACCGCGAGGTCATCGCGAACGCCGCCCGCGCGCGTTGCCAGTTTGTCAGGAGCGTCAGCCTTAAGTACCCCGAGCAGACCGAACCGATCCTCGACGCGATCATGGCGGCGAAGCACTGCCTGCTCGACCCGCTGCAGCGGGCGGAGTACGACCGCGAGCTGTGCGTGAAGCAGGCCCCGGCGACTCGGACGTCGGCGGAGTCAGACGACCCGCCATCAGGGAGCCGGCCCGCCATGCCGCTGAGGGGCGCCGCTGACGAAGCCTCGTCGTTCGAGTCCGAGTCCTGGATGCTGGCGCCGCCGGCGGTCGCCGAAGCTTCTGACGGGCGCGAGTGGGTTGTCGGCAGTGGCTCGCAAGCGTCGATCCGCGTCCGCGCTCGGTGGGTTTCGCGGCGCCACTGCCGGCTTTGGGAAGACCAGCATGAGACCTGGATCGAGGACCTCGGCTCGACCAACGGGACCTTCATCAACGAGGCGCCCCTCGAAGGACCGACGAAACTTCGCCCCGGCGACTATGTCACCCTCGGCAGAAAAACCCGGCTTCCTTGGCCCCTGCCTGCCGGGTGTTTTGGCCGCGATATGCGGGTGTACTCGATCGGCCGCGCGCCCGATTGCGACTTCGTGCTGCCCGACAAGTCGGTGTCACAGCACCACGCGCAACTCCTTCTGGAGGGGGACCTGGTAATCCTCCAAGACCTCGACTCGCTCAATGGCACTCGGGTCGGGAGCCTCACCAACCGCGTGACGTTGCCGGAAGAGCTGCCGGGGCATGTCTCGGTCTATTTCGGATCGGCGAAAGTCTTCGCGCAGACGCTGATCCAGGCGGTCCGAGACCGGTGAGCGGGGGCCCGCGGGGGTTGGTTTCTCTTCAGCCAGCCACGGGGGGCGGCCGATAGGCTAACCGGCGCCATGGGCGCTACCGGCATACGCTGCGCTATTGATGCGACTGCCAATTCCGCCACGCTGCGATCCGAAAGGGACCGCGCTAATGACGCCCGCGCCCACCGCCGCCGACCGCCCAAGCTGGCGCCGAAGGGTGTCGTGCTTGCTGGTTGGCGCGGTTGCCGCGTCCGGTTGTCGATCGCCGAAGGCGGAACCGTGCACGTTCTACGACGCCGCGGCGGCGCAGGTCTGCTATGAACAGTCCGCCAACGCGCCCAGCCAGTTGAAGGCGGAGACGCCGGTTGTCTGTTCGGAGGACGACATCGACCTTGCCGGCCCCGAGTCGCTCGACCCCAGCGCGCCGATTGAGTACCGCGAGATCTCGCTAGAAGAGGCGATCCGGCACGCCCTGCAAAACACGCGGGTGCTGCGTGACCTGGGCGGCGTGATCACGACTCCCGACGCGCTGGTCAACACGGTTTACAATCCGGCATTGCAATACACGGACCCGCTGACGGGCGAAGAGGCGGCCCTGGCGGCGTTCGACACGACCTTCGCGGCAAACGCGTACTTCGAGAAGATCGATCGCGAATACAACAATACATTCGTTGGCCGGGGTGGGCAGCTCATGCAGGACCTGGGGAACGCCCGGTTCGAGCTCCGCAAAACCACCGCCACCGGCACGCAGGTGGCCATGCGGCACTTGCTCGAGTCGGACTTCAATAACAACATCGGCAACCGCTTCGGCAGCCCGAGCCAGTCGTTCGGCGCGTTGCTCGAAGGCGAGATCCGCCAGCCACTCCTCCAAGGCGCCGGCGTTCAGTTCAACCGGATCGCGGGCCCCAACGGCCAGCCGGGCCAGCTCAATGGCGTGCTCCTGGCGCGAACCCGGACAGACATCTCGCTCGCCCATTTCGAGGCCTCGGTGCGCGACCTCGTCGCGAACGTCGAGAACGCCTACTGGGACCTCTACTTCGCCTACCGCGACCTCGACGCCAAAAAGCGGGCCCGCGACTACGCATTGGAGACCTATCAAAGCGTCGCCGTCCGCGCCGGTTATGGAGACGAGGAAGGGACCAACGAGAAGATCGGCCAAGCCCTCGAGCAGTACTGGCGCTACGAGTCGGAGGTCGTCAACGCACAGACCGGCCGCACCCTCGAAGGCACCCGCACCGGCAACGGCAGCGGCGGCGGCACGAGCCGTTCGCCCGTCGGCGTCCGGCTGGCGGAGCGGC
>JBGSJY010000523.1:0-2367 GCA_041741515.1 Pirellulales bacterium
ACTTCGTCACCCAAACGAAGTGGTATTTGAGGTCATACCGGCTGTGGGCTCCCGAACGGTAATTCTCCATCCGGCTAGTATATGAACCTTAAGGTTTCGCCTGAAGGCGAGGGTTTCGGACCCATCGCAAGGACAATGAAGGTGCTCATCACCTGGAGGCCCGCGACGCCATCGCCCGCATCGTTGACGACCCGTCCCACCACGTCGGCCCGCGGCGGCAGTATGAGGTTCACCTCACTCGGTGAACGGCTTAACCAGTTGCGTGCTGAGGCGTATTGGGGATGCGTCGCTTCGACAAATGCGTCGATGCCGTACAATTCGCCAGTGGCGCCCGTGTCCTGGTTCGCGGGTGACTCCCTCCTTCCCTGCTCAAGTCGCTCGTAGCTCTTGATCGGCAAGTCGTCAACCGCGTATTGGCCGTCCGCGTCGGTGGTAGCTGCGTGCAGTGAGTCGTCCATCGACATGACTCCATGGTTGACTCGCACCGTCGCGCCGGCGACCGGCTCACCCTCAGAATCGGTGACACGTCCCTTCACCGTCGCCGCGGGAGGGAGCACGAACCTGACATGCAAGCCGACGGCGGCGGCGCCGTAGTCGCGTTCCGCGTACGTCTTCGAAACGCGCCCCGGCTTCGTCACGCTGACAACAATCAAATCTTCGCCCGCTTCCTCGGGTCCTTGCTTGATAAGGTCGGCGGCGTTCGCCACGACGTTGTCGAACCGGAACTGACCGCGGGCGTCGGTCAGCGTTTCGGCGAGCGACTTATTCTCCCTGAGGTCGAAGGTCGCGGCGTGCAACTGCACCTTTACGCCGGCGAGCGGGCGCCCCGCTTCATCGACGCACTCGCCGCGGACCGTGTTGGGGATATCGGGGCGGGCCTGCGGAAAGTCAACAGCGACGGGTGCGTAGACGTCGGCGGGAGTGTCAACCGCCACGTAGGTAACCGAGTCGCTGTCTTGCATGACATCGAGCGTGTCGTCGTCGGCCGACGCGAGGTTGAACTGAACCAACCCCATGTGATCGGGATCGGGATCGATCGAGACGATCTTGCCCGAATCGCCGTCGTCCCCAAGCGTGACCTCGACCGTTCGCTCCGATGTATCGGGGCGCGTGTCCATCACCAGGCCGCGGAACACGGCCTGAGCGCCGCCGGTAATGCGTTCGAGCGTCACATACGGCGCGAAAACCTCGCTGACGCCGACGGCCGGTGCACGCCACATCACTTCGAAGCGTTGTTGGACCCTGGCGTAAGGCTCGCCATCGCGTTTCGGCAGGTCGTCGATGCCGCCTCGGACACGGATGAGGAGGTCGCGCCGCTTGGGCACGTCGATTTGGAGGTCGGTCTTGCCGGCCTCGATCTGGGTCGAGAGCACACGGCTTTCGTCGGGCGCCTCAACAATGATCAGGTAGCGAAAGCCGTCACCAAGCGAGTCGAGCGTGAACCGGCCCTCGTCGTCGGTCTCCGTCAGCAATTGGCCGTTGGGGTGATCGTTGGTAAAGCCAGAAGCCTCCGTCTCGCTGAGCAGTATTAACTTGGCCCCGGAGCAGGGATCGCCACTGGGTAGTCGGACGATACCGGTCGCCGGCCGAGCACGCTTCATCGTGAACTGAAGCGTCCGCCCGTCGCGCGGGATCGCGATGTCGACCGCCCTCAGCGGCTGGTAGCCGGGCGCGTCGATGCGAATCTCGTAGAGCACACCGGGAGCAAGCCGCTCCAAGAGCAGATTGCCTTCAGAGTCGGTCTTCTCGTTGAACACCGGTCCGTTGCTGTTGCCATTCAGCTTGGCGTACTTCACCACGGTGGCGCCGGCCACCGGTTGATCGTTCTCGTCGCGAAGGACGAGCGTCGCCGTGTCACCTGGCGTCAGCTGGATCACGAGGTCGTCCAGACGGTCGCCGTCCTTCAGTTGGAAAGGCCCGATAACCGCGGGAGCGTACTTCTCTTTGGGGTAGAACCGCAGGTTGATCGTGCCGGACGCCACATCACACTCGAAGTGATCCGTGAATCGGTCCCCGCCGGAGTAGGTGACGTTGCCGGGGATTTCCGAGCTCGTGTACATCCAGCCCTCCACGTCCGACCGGCCTGAGCCGACGACGATCTTGCCCGAGAGAGTGGCGGTTCCGCGCGCCTGATCGGCCACTTCCACAGCCGGATTAGCGCCTGCACTATCCGGCGCCGCGGGGCTCAGCGACACCAGCGACACGCCCAGCGCCAAGGCGCCGCATAGCAGTCCCGTCGCCGCCCGCCACCGGGTGCTGCAACGGTGCAGCACCGTGAAACGATCGTCGAGGAGAACCGCGATGCGGCTGCGTAACTGCGAGCGCCCTTCCCAAATGCCCGCGGCGCCCGCTAGGCGCGGCGGCGCC
>JBGSJY010000524.1:0-5796 GCA_041741515.1 Pirellulales bacterium
ACTTCGTCACCCAAACGAAGTGGTATTTGAGGTCATACCGGCTGTGGGCTCCCGAACGGTAATTCTCCATCCGGCTAGTATATGAACCTTAAGGTTTCGCCTGAAGGCGAGGGTTTCGGACCCATCGCAAGGACAATGAACTTCGAGTCGTCGAACAAGGTGCTGCCCCAAGGGGCGACCTACTCGGAGTTTCAGGCGGGCGTCAACGGCCCGGGATTCCAAGTCCACATCCTTCCCTACCTCGAAGACCAGGCGCTGTTCAACCTCGTTGAGCAGGCGGTTGACAGGTTCAAGCGTGCAAACCCTAGCAGCGACTTTGACTACGGCTATGGTGGGACGGGAGAGCCAAGCCCGCTGGCCGATGCGAAGGTGTCCATTTACCAGTGTCCAAGTGATGGTGAACCGTTCGCCACAGCGGAGTTCGCCGGTGGTGCCGGACGACCAGGCGCGAGCTACGCGGGGGTAATGGGCTCGGCTATTGCTCGCGCGACCTATCTCGACGGCGCGTCCGCCGAGTTCGGTGGCATATGCAAAGGCTCTGGAGGAACCTACGACTGCGCAGGCTCGGGCGGTCTCGGCACCTCTACTGTGAACTCCGACGGCGTCCTTTTTCCGATGAGTAAGGTGAAGATCGGGCAAGTTGTTGACGGAACTAGCAAGACCTACATGCTCGGCGAAAGGTGGTACATAATGCGACTCTGGGGGCAAGGAACCTACGGCGCACTTAGCGGGCCTGGAAAGCCCTTCGCTTCGGAAGTCTGGTCCTGCAAAAACATCAATCCCCGCGTGCCAATCAACGGTAAATTAGAGCGAATCGGCTGGTATGCGATCCATCAAGCATCGGATCGTCCCGGTCCCCCGACTGGGTCGACAGTTCGCTTTGGCTCACCGCAGCTCCCCTTCGGCAGCTTCCACCCCGGTGGGGCGAACTTCGCCTACGTCGATGGCAGCGTCCATTACGAAACCGACGACATCGACCCGGCCCTCTACATCGCCCGCGGCTCGCGGAACGGCGGCGAGACGGGCCAGGAGCCGCTGAGGGTCCCCGTCACGTTCTAGCCCGCTGCCTTTCCGCGGCGGTTTTTTTGGATAACTGTAGGTTTTCTGGCTATCCTGGAGTCAGCGCGAGGCCTTTTCCTCCGTCAAGCGTCTCGTTCCTTGCACTTGAATCCTCACCCTTTGTCCCTTTCTCGAGGTACGGCAGTCTCATGAAGTACACCTTATCGCTACTCGCCCTTGCGGCGGCCGTAGGGCTGGCCAGTCAGGCCAGCGCGGCTTTCCTCGTCGAGCCCCGCGCCGGCGGCAAAGGATTTGCGAATTATGCGCCCGGCGCCAACATGGTTGCGGCCTCGACTTCGACCGCCACGAGCGCCGCGGTCGGAATCACGCCTGCCATCGGCAGCATCTTCGGTGGCGACGCTCCCTCGGGCACGACGACGCCGACTCCTGACTCGTACTTGTTCAGGTACACTCCCGGCACGGACGCGGACAACCTCTCTCTAGCCGCGGGAACCGCTCTGAATAACGATGGCGGCGTCGCTTTCGGCCTCACCGGCGGGACTACCGACAAGTACCGCGTGTACGCCACCTGGCCGACCACAGCGAACATCTCTGCCGGCAACTCGCCGACCAATTACTCGCTGAGCGACGGTTCCTCCACTCTCTTGTCGGTCTCGGTGGATCAGAACGACATCCCCGTCGGCACGAAGGGGAACGAGTGGTTCTTGATCGGCGAAGCCAATCTGACCGCCGGCACCACCTACACCGTCAATCAGACCAACACGCAAGTGGTCGTCGATGACGGATTTGGTACGATCACCTACACGAACGGATTCGTCTCGATGCGTTCCAGCGGCGTGCTCTTCCAGCGTGTCCCCGAGCCCGCGTCGGCCCTGCTGGCCGTCCTCGGCTTGGCCGCAGCCGGCTTCCGCCGTCGCTAAGCGCGACGCCCGCTTAACTTGATCAACGACGACGCCCCGGCCAATCTGGCCGGGGCGTTTTTCGTTGCCACTTTATCCCCCTCCCTTTTTAGGGAGGCCGTTTTGTCCGAGAAGAAAAAGGGGGGAGGGTAAAACCTGTCGAGCGGAGAAGGCAATTTTTGGCCAGTTCGCATCGAAACGAGCAAGCCAAATAACCCCGCTCCGATCGAAGCCGCAAACCCTCCCCGAGCCCCTCCTGGAAAGGAGGGGGATAAGCGACGCCATCCGGCCTATCGGGGTCAGCAGCCTGGATCAGCAACACAACCGCTACGAGCGGCCCAACCGGCGTCCTCGGCCAATGTACGGCGGGGGGCTGCTCCGCCGCCGTACGCGGCGCCCCGCCAGCAGGTCCTACCCTTCCGTGGACCCCCCAAAGGCCTCGGAAGCCCTGCCGCTCGATGACCCGCTACGCGCTGCTGCTGCTCGCCGCCCTCGCCTGCGTCGCCCCAGCCCACGCCGCCAACGTGCTGCTGGTGACCGGCGCCGCCACGCTGACCAGCGCCGAGACGGCCCGCCTCACCCAGTTCCAGACCTGGGGCCACACCGTCACGACGATCGTCGATAGCGACACGCAGACGAACTTCAACACGGCCATGGCCGCCGTGGATGTGGTTTACATCCCGATGTCGGTGCAAGAGTGGGAGCTGGGCACAAAGGCCAAAGCGACCACCAAGGGCGTCGTCTGCGAGGAACGCTATCTCGACGTCGAGATGGGCTTCTCGACCGCCGACGGTTGGGACGCCAGCCACACCCAGACCGAGATCCTGAGCAACAGTCACAGCGTCACGACCGGTCTCGCAACGGGCTACGTGACGATTGTCACCTCGAGCCAGCCGCTGGCCATGATGAACGCCACCGTCGCCGGCGGGATGACGGTGCTCTCGAAGCAAAACTACGCGGCCGGCAACATGCTCGGGGTCATCGACACCGGCGGCGCGCTGGCCGGCGGCGGCACAGCCGCGGGTCGCCGGGTGCGGCTGCCGTGGGGGGGCGACAGTTTTAGCTGGTCGGCGCTCAACACGAGCGGCCTGAAGATCGCGCAGCAGGCGATTCAGTGGGCGACCGGGGGCAGCGGTCTGATACTGCATTGGAAACTGGACGAGCTCAGCGGAACGAGCGCCACCGACTCCTCGACCTTTGGCAACACGGGAACTTACACCGGCGCGGTGACGCTCGGCCAAGCGGCCCCGCGGAACAACGGCGCGTCGTTCTCGACGAATGGACAGTACGTCTATCTGGCGGCGACGCCGTCGCTCGACGCGCTCGGTCAGAACGGCGCTAACTTTACCGTCGCGTTCTGGGTCCGGCCCGGGGCCCCGAATGGCGGCTGGCGAGCCTTGTTTCACAAGGGCGCGGCCGACTTACAGCGCAGCCCTGGCGTTTGGCTCAATCCGGGGACCAATCAGCTGCATGTTTGCGTGAGCACGACGGCTAGCAACAACGAGAATTTTAACTCGCCGGCGGCGGTAGCGGCTGACGTCTGGTCACACGTGCTGGTCGTGAAAGAAGGTTTGAGTTACCGGTGCTACATCAATGGCAAGATCGACGGTAGCTGGACGCTTTCCGGTACAACAACGGGCAACAGCGGCCCGCTCTATGTGGGTGACGACCCTTGGTACGCGGGGTGCGCCGGCTTGATGGACGATGTGCGCGTCTATAACTACGCGCTCTCAAACGCCCAGATCGCCGAAGTCCACGGCCTGATCGCGCACTGGAAGCTCGACGAGACTACCGGCGCGACGGCCAATGACAGCTCGCTGGCGGGCAATCACGCCACCCGCACCGGCACGGCGGCTTGGACCGCCGGGAGAGACGCCGGCGGGCACGATTTCCACTACCAGGACGGCGACGACTACTTCGCCGCGCCGGCCAACCCGGCGCTGAACGACGTCCAAGAAGACGACTACACCGTCATGGCGTATTTCAAACCCAACTCGCTCCCGCCCGGTTCAGGAAGCGCAAACGACTCGGCCTATGGGATCGTCCGCAAGTCAGGCTGGCATAGTGGCCTCGTCTACGGCTCGGACGGGTCGTTCTACATGGAACACTGGGTGGCGTCGGGGCCTGCGTGGAAGGGCGCCGGCGATTGGGCGTACCATCCCCCCGATCGCTTCTATCACATCGCGGGGGTGGTGAGTCGAACAAACGGGACCATCAAGATCTATATCGATGGATCGCTGAAGGAGACCTCCACGTTTACAGCTGGCGCGACGGCGTTTGAGTACGGATCGACTCCCTGGCGGATCGGCATATCGAACCCGGGGGCGTCCAATTGGAGGCACGCCGCCGACGGCGTCGTCGATGATGCGCAGATCTACAACCGCGCCTTGAGCGCCGAAGAGATCGTTCAGTACGCGGGCTACCGGCACTGGCGGCTCGACGAATCGGCGGGAATCGTCTCCTACGATTCCTCTCCGGTCAGCGACAACGGGGTCTACACCAACGCCCCCACGCTCGCCCAGCCGGCGATCCTCCAATCCGGGGTCTCGTTCAATGAATCCGATACGAACGACTACCTGAGTCTGCCCTACAAGGCCATCGACGGCGCTTCCCAGGTCTCGGTCGCCTGGTGGATGAAGACCGAGAAGACGGGGGAGCAGTCCATCCTCAGTGGAAACCGCAGCTCCCAAGACAACGCGTTCTTGTTGTTCTTCACCAATCACCAGCTCTTCCAGCTTCACGTCGATGGTTCCATTCGCGGTTGGAACACCGAGAAAATCAGCGATGGCAGATGGCGGCATTGCATCCTGACCTACGACGGGGCGACCCGCGCCTGCCAGCTCTACATGGACGGGGCGCTGGTCAGCACGCAGACCCACGCCAAGTCAGCGACCCTAAGAATCGATCCCAACGGTTTGGTCTCCGCCCAGGAGCAGGACTCGGTCGGCGGCGGGTTCAGTCCGTCACAAGCGTTCGTGGGCTCGCTCGACGACCTCCGCATCTACCGGCACGTCCTCACCGCCGCGGAAGTGGCCGACGTCTACGGCCTGGTGGGGCGGTGGAAGCTGGACGAGTCCAACGGCCCGACGGCTTGGGACACGTCCGGTAAAGGCCGTCACGGGAGCTACTTCGGATCGCCGGTCCTTGCTCAGGTGGGGCCGAATCCCAGCGTCCTCGCCGCCGGGTTCGATGGCGATGACGACTGCGTTTCGCTACCGACAATCGATGACAAATTCAGCGACGGCGTGACGCTCGCTGGGTGGATGCGACCGACTGCCGCCAACAACTACGCCAAGATGTTGCAGCTCTCCGTCGGAACGAGCCTCGCCATCGACCTCGGCAGGGAGGGGACCTCGAACGACCTTCGCGGGATTATCAACAACGGCGCCGACTACGTCGCCGCGGGCGCGCTGCACGGCAACGTCTGGCGCCATTACGCTATGACGATGGAGCCGAGCGGCACGATGCGGCTCTACCGCAACGGCGTGCTGCTTGGCGCCGCGGCGCGTTCGCCCGTCCCGACGGCGGTCCGCACCACCAACTGGATCGGCGCCAGCAGCTTGGGGACTGACGAACTCTTCGAGGGACAGATGCACGACGTGCGGCTCTACAACCGGCCGATCTCCGACGCGGAGGTCTCCGCCCTCTACTTCGGCGGCCATACGACCTCCAACGTGAGGATCGTGAAGTGGCAGGAAGTTCCGAACCCTTAGCGGCGGTAGCCGACCGACTGGTTACACCGCGGCGAGACTCTGGCGGTAGCGCTGGAGGGTTTGCTCGGGAGAGTGGTTGAAGACGGCGCGGCCGTCGGTCCGCCAACGGCCCTCGCGCCAGTGGAAGACGGCGGTGGCGTCGCGGAGGGCGCCGACCGCCTCGA
>JBGSJY010000525.1:0-4139 GCA_041741515.1 Pirellulales bacterium
GCGGCCGAGACCCTTCGCGCCCAAGCGATACAGCAGCTCGATCGCGCGGCCGCCGAGGATCGCCGTCAGCAGCACGAAGCCCGCCGCAAAGCCGCCGTGCGAATTGGCCCACAGGGCGAACAGCACCGGCAGCCCAAAGAACCACCGCCAATCGATCGGCGCGCTATCGCGCTTGCGTCGCGCGTTCGTAAAGTCGCTGCGGCGATTGCCCCAGGCGTCGAAGGCCCGTTCAATCGAGAATAGCATCATCGCGCACCACAAGAAGCTCAGCAGCTGTGGCCGCAACGGGAAGAACGCCTGGAGGTTGAACGACACCAAGAGCAGCAGCGCCCAGGTCGAGATCGGCCGGACGCCCTGCCGCCGCGCAACGAGCGCCATCAGCAGCAGGACCGACATCCCCAGCAGCACCTTCGCGACGAGCATCCCGCGGACGCCGAGCGTGCGGAAGCCGTAGGCGAGGGCCAGCTCGGCGAGGTTCTCGTGGTTGACCCACGGATGGCCCTCGGCCGTGTAGGTATGGGTCGCGGTGCGGGGGAGCTTCCCCTCGGCGATCCAGTCTTCGGCGTAGCGGACGTGCCCCCAGAGGTCCGGGTCGGCGACGTTCAGCGCCAACGGCCCCGCGCAGGCGACCACTAGCAGCGCAATCAGCAGCCGGCGGAAAGCCTGATAATCGCGCCGCGCGGCGCCGTAGGGGGCGCTGGGCGACGGGGCGGAGGGGGACGGGGTCATCAGAACGGCCTGACAAAAGCTCGGGCCGCGGCGGACCGCCTGCGTACGCCCGAGGCGCACCGCGACTTGAAAGCGTAGGCCGCCCCCAGCCGGCGCACGGTCCCCAAGCGGCAAATCCCCCCAGATGTCCGCCCGCACAGAACGCTCAGAGCAGCCAACCGGCGCCCCCGTTACGACCGTAGCCGCGCCGTCGGGAGGGCGCTGGCGGGCCGCGTCAAGTGCAACTGCCACAAGCATTTGGGGCGCCGGCGCCCCCGCGATTCTTTCACCTTGGCACGCCTCACAGGGTTCTGATAGTTTCCCCCTGCCGCGGACATCGGGGGCACCACGGATGGGTTGCCCGCACCGGAGTCCAGAGGCCTAATCAACGGATGGAACCACCCGGCCCGCCCTCGTAGGGGCGTGCCGGTTAGCGAGACAGGAGCCTTGCGATGCCGATCACCGAGACCCGTACGCGGCTAGACGTCCACATCCGCTGGATGATCCGCCGCGACATGCAGCAGGTGCTCCAGATCGAGAAGTCGGCGTTCGAGTTCCCCTGGAGCGAAGAGGACTTCGTCGCCTGCCTGCGCCGCCGCAACTGCATCGGCATGGTCGCCGAGCGCGGCGACCGCGTGCTGGGCTTCATGATCTACGAACTGCACAAGACGCGCCTGCACCTGCTGAACTTCGCGGTGGCAGCCGACGCGCGTCGCCGCCACGTCGGCTCGCAGATGATCGAGAAGCTGATCGCCAAGCTCAGCAGCCAACGCCGGACGCGTCTGTCGCTCGAAGTGCGCGAGACCAACCTCGACGCCCAGCTCTTCTTCAAGCGGACCGGCTTCCGCGCCACGAGCGTCCTCCGCGACTTCTACGACGACTCACCGGAAGACGCCTACCTGATGCAGTACTATCACCGCGCCGGCGAGATCGAGTTCCTGCCGGCGGACGGGGCGAACCTGCGGATGGCGGGCTAGAGGTGAGGCTTGAGGCTGCAGGCTGTGAGGGTTGGCGCGCCGACTTCGAACGGGACGCAGCGCAACCCTCACGACTCAAGCCTCAGGCCTCACACGCTAACCAGCGTGCTCTGCACCGCGGGCAGCTCCACTAGCGCGATCGTGTGCCGCTCCGCGCGGTACAGCGCCCCCGGGTTGAGCACCAGCGTTTCGCCGTG
The DNA here is from genome assembly GCA_041741515.1 of Pirellulales bacterium. Classification (GTDB taxonomy): domain Bacteria; phylum Planctomycetota; class Planctomycetia; order Pirellulales; family Lacipirellulaceae; genus Botrimarina. Next base: position 1,883 of record JBGSJY010000525.1, read on the forward strand.
CTTGTCGGCTGCGGCGATGTGGGTGTGGCCGTAGCAGACCAGCGCGTAGTCGCCCGACTGGATCGCGCTGCGGAACGCGCCGCGGTCGTGGCTGTGTAGCAGGGCGATCCGCACGCCTGCTAGCTCGACATCGCCAAACAGCCCGTGGCACGTCTGGCCTGCCGCTTCGATCGCGCGGCGTAGTTCGGCCTGGTCGTAGTCGCAGTTGCCGAACACAAAGTGCGTCGGCCACGGGGCGAACATTGCGACCACCTCGGCCGACCCGATGTCGCCGCAGTGCAGCACGGCCTCGACCTCGAGCGACTCGAGCATCCGGATCGCGGGCCGCGTGTGATCGACCGAGCCGTGGGTGTCGCTGACAACGCCGATACGCATAGGGTCTTTTTCTGATTGAGCCGTCGGCGCTAGCCGCGGGTAGCGCACCGGGCAAGCAAGAACTCAGCGAAAGCATCAAGTTCTTCCGCTACCTCGGAACAAGATGCCCCTCCCACCAGTATCGTACAGATCGGCTCGTCCGCGCCGATCGCCGTCCCCGCCCGAGGGACGTCGGCGACGCGACCCGCACGGCGCCATTCGAGCAATTCGGCAGCCAGTAATTCTCCGATCTGGATCGGTTCCGCCGCGTAGAGGATGCGTTTGCCGACACATCTGTCGTGCCGTGGCGTAGCAGGTTGTAAGGACTCTCTGCCGAAGCACGCGGCATGCGCCGCAACCGCACAGACGCTAGTCGCCCGTTCGATAACTTCGACGGACGCTGTGTAACGAGGGTTGATTTCGATAACAAACAGGCCCTCATCGGCAGCAACGAGATCGACGCCGACGAGGCCGCGAAGACTAAGTGAAGTTCGCAGACACTCCCCAACCCGATCGAGCGCCGTCAATTGAGCCGCGGAGGGGTGGAATGGTCCGATCGAACCCCGGTAGCCGAACGATTCAACTAGCTGTCGGGTGACGCCGATCAGAGCCGCTCGCTCCGAAGACACCGCGAAGACCGCCGCTAAGGAATCTCCTTCGATGATGCGCTGAGCGTAGACCTTTGTAGGTGAAGGTTGCTCACCATAACACCACACACCCGCACCGGCGGCGTGACGGTAGGTCTTAGCGAGCCACATCCCCTCTCCTGCCGGAGTCTGATCGTGGGGCAACGTTTCTGGAAAGGCAAAGTCTTCTGTATGGAAGCATTCTTGCAATACCAAGGGATCGCGACACCGTCGCAACGCCTCACCGCTCACGCCCCACAGCGGCTTGATCGCCGCCATCTGGTCAACAAGATTGGGATAGTTTTCCAAAGCCCCCGTGTACATCCACGCGTCGACGTCCTGCTGCGCGAGCCAATCGGCGAAGCCGTGCGGGTAGTCTTCGATCTTCGTGATCGGACAAACCCCATCGAGATCGGCGTCGGCGAAGAGATCGGCGCCGACTACCTCAAACCCCGCCCGCAGCGCCGACTGCGCCGCGGCGCGGACACTGGCCCCGACGATCGCGAGGCGGGTTGGACGTTCTGAAGGAACCACGGATTCCACGGATATCACAGATGAGAGGAAGCCGCTTCACGGCCTAGCGATTCTTAAGAGACACAATCGCGAGCTTACATTTCGACTATCTTGACAAGCTCTTTCTCATCCGTGCGATCCGTGTCATCCGTGGTTCATTCCTTCGGCCGCTCGTAACTCGGCTTCCCGCGGAACACCGCCGCCGGGTACTTCTCATGATTGCGGCGCATCTTGGCCCGCACCGTTTGCGAGAGGTCCACGCCCAGCGCGCCGGACATGGCGAAGCAGTAGCCGACCACGTCGGCGAGCTCTTCCGCAGCGGCGGCCCGTTTGTCCGGGTCCGCGACGACGGCCTGGGCCTCGGCTGGGTCGAGCCACTGAAAGTGCTCCATCAGCTCGGCCGCTTCGATCGCGATCGACATCGCCAGGTTTTTCGGCGAGTGGTAACGCGACCAGTCACGCTCGGCGACGAAGTCTTCGACAAGCTGGCGGAGTTCGGCGACGGTCGTGGAGTCGTCGCCGCGGTCCGATTCGTTTGCGGGCATTAAGCGGCTTTGGCGGCTGGCGTTACTTGGGCGGGTAGCGCCCGAAGATAACGCCGCCGGTAAGCCTCGGCCAAGTGAACGACCGCTTCGAAGAGGAGCCTGTCGGCCTCCTCACGGACCGCCTGCGCCGCCCGCGGCGCCAACCCGGCCGTCACTTCTTGGACCGCCGCGAGGTGCAGCTCCAAGAGCCGCGGTCCGGCAACGCCCTCCTCGGCCAAG
>JBGSJY010000526.1:0-1675 GCA_041741515.1 Pirellulales bacterium
CGGGGTCCGCCAGCCCGCGCGCGAAGAGCAGCGCCGCGGCGAGCAGCACGAACGGGTAGTGTTGGTAGTGCGTCCGTTGCCAGAGCAGACGGGCCTGGTCCACCAGCAGCGGGCCATACGCGGCCGCGATGGCGGCGACGAGCAGCAGCAAGAGTCCAATCGCTTGAGCGGGACGTTCGGCCTTCATCGGAACAACGCCGGGCGGAGGAGCCCGGTCAGTCGGGGGCGGGTCGTCGAAACCTCCATGGTGCTTGAGTTCGGCGAAGCTGTCGAGCACGCACCCTCGCCTCGCCGCCCGCACGGAGGGAGAACCGGCACGACCGGCGCGACCGATCGACGAAGCGCAGACTCCCGCAACGCCGTGAGAGGGGGTCCGGACTCTTTGACGCTATCGACCAGGAGACGGGTCACCGTCCGTCGAAGGCAAGTCGTGAGCACTCAACTCGGGACACTTGAGGCAGCGGTCTTTGCCGATCACTTGCGCGGCAATTTATCGGCTTGATCGCGGTAGCGGTCGCGCAACTCGCGCAGCTCAGTGCGAGCGCTCTCGGGGGCGATCTCGATCGCTTGCTCGAGCGAGTCGATCGCGCCGTCGATGTCGCCGTTGGCGACTTGCGCGGCGGCGAGCGTGTCGAGGGCCGCGTGGTAGGGCCGCGGCAGCAGCTCGTTCGCCTTCTTGGCGAGCTGTAGCGCTCGCGGGGCGTCGCGGAGTGATGCGTCGTCCGCCGTCACTAACAGGTGGGCGAGGTTATTCAAAGCGACGAAGTTCTTGGGCTCGGCGGCGAGGATCGCCTCGTAATCGGCGAGCGCCTGCTTCTCTTGGCCCAGCCCGTCGGCGAGCTGGGCCCGCTTCGCCAGCAGGTTGACCTCGCCAGGCCGTGAAGAAAGTTGCTTGGTGAGGTAAGCGATCGCGGCGTCGATTTCCTCATTGGCGGCAAGACGATCGGCTTCCTTGAGGAGGGTCAAGATTGATACTTCTCCCGGGTTCACCGGGTAACGCACGACGGAATCGCCGAGTTCTTCGGCCGCAGGGATGGCGACCTTCTCGGTCGGTCGCCACTCGCCCTGGCTCGGAAACTCCCCTTCTCGGTAGAGGGCGTGCACCATCAAGGCGCCTGCGGCTTCCAGGACGCGGCATTCGAAGCGGCCCTCCGGCGACACCTTCAAATTCATGTTGCTCACCCCGCGTCGCGGGGCGCCGTCGGCCTCGGCGGTGTAGTAGACGTTCACCAGCATCGATTCAGGGAATCGCAGCGGCTTGCCCGTCGCTTTATTGACGAGCTGTACCTGCACGAGCCGTCCCCTCGTAAGACGTAGGTCGGGCGCGTCGATTGGGCCGCCTGATTCAGCAAGCGGTTCAGCCATCACTCTCACGGGACCGGCGGGGATCCCGTCGGGAAGGCCGACGGCGTGGGTGAAGAACTGGAGCTGTTGTACGCCCGGCTTGACGCGCTTGATCCGGTACCGGCCCTGTTTGTCGGTAACGGCTTCGCCGGGACGCCAGTCGTTGGTGCGTCTTGGCGGGGGACCGTCAGGACTGAAAAACCACCGGCTGGAAGCCGGTGGGTTCAAGCGTTTCGTGAGCTACGGACTGAAGTCCTTCACTCACGAGGGGTGACCCGAAAGTTGTCGTCGCCGTCACTCGGTTCTGTTCCGTCTTGCCCGCGGATGTACT
>JBGSJY010000527.1:0-18811 GCA_041741515.1 Pirellulales bacterium
GGTGATCCAACCGCTGGCGCCCGGATCCCGCAGCGTGCATTTGGCCCCGGGGGCGAGGGTGAGCCGTTTGGCGCTGAAGAGTTGTCGGCCGTCGACCAGACCGTAGACGATCCAATCGTCGCGCCACCCGTCGCCCGACTCCGCGGAGATCGGCTCGAGGAAATTGTTAGCTTTGAAGTTAGGGTCAACGTTCCGATCCCAATCGAGTTGCTCGACGATGAAGTCAAGGTCGTGGTGCTTCTCTGCAGGCATGTCCTTAACCAACAGCGACCACGGCACGATCCGGCCCTCGACTAGATTCTGGTACATGCCGAACACGTCGCTCCCCCACTGCGGCTCGTAGGTGCAGAGCGAGCCGGGGGCGTGGAGCACCCCGGGCGGGATGAGCCATCCGCTCCCTCGCTGCAATCGGTACGCCTTCGAGAGGTCGAGAATCCCGTTCTCGCCTTTGTCCCAGCGTTCCAGGCACGCGCGCACCTGCGCCTTGGTCGTGCCGGGCTCCAACCCCATGAAGGTGTAGGGATAGTTGTTGTCGCAGTTGTTGTACTGCGGCGGAAAATAGTAACTCTCGGGCTTTCCCTCCCTTCCCACGAGCCTGGCGTCCTCAAACCCCTGATGCATGTGGTGGGGAATGGGGCCCATGTTGTCGAAGAACTTCGAGTAGACGGGCCAGCGCTTGTAGGCGTCCCACATTGAGGGGCCTATCAAGCGGGGGGCGGCCTCTTCCACGGCTTCTTTCAGCAGGAATCGCTTGCCACGGAACGACACGAAACTCTGCCCCTCGTGCCAAACGCGGCCCTCATTCGCGGCGTCGGTCGTGCTGGCGAACCAGCGTTCATCGACTCCCCCCCGCTGCGCCCCGAAGGCGTAGTAGTCGTCAGGGTGTAGGCGGATGCGTTTGCCCGGATGGAGAAAGCTGCGCGGCACCCAGGTGGGAGTAAGCCTGAGCAGGCCGTTCCCCGCGTCCAAAGCGCCGTCGAGGGCCTGATGAACGCCGTCCACCAGAAGAGCTTCCGACATGACCGCCTCGCCTTGTTCAGATCGTCTGCGGGCGTCGCTGCCGTAGCCGCCCCGTGAAGAGTAGGTCTAAGTCTCTCTCAGCAAGCACGCGGCGGCAATGTAAGAAGCGGCCGGTTTATACGGTAAAATCGGTCCACAATCCAGCGAAGGTCTGCCGCACCGAGCCAGCCGCAAAGCTTCTTCGACAAGCTCGCCAGTCCGGTCCAGCTGCTGGAGCTCCTCAACAACCGCCCCGCGACGTACTTCTTCGCGATGACTTGCCGGACAACCTTCGCCCAATCCGCGCCAAGATGATCCGGCGTACCCGAGCCATGTTGTGCTCCCGCTGGTTCGTGACTTGGCCAGGCTTCTTCTTCGCTGCCTGGGTCGCTGCTGGCCTCGCTTCCGTCGTACAATGAGACGAGGACTCCGTCCGGTAGCCGCGTACCCGGCTTGGGCGGAGGTTGTTCGACAGGCCATCGCCTACCATCATGGGAGCCTCGCGGAGACGGCCATGAGCCGCCTCAAGCGCTTCTTCGGCGAACGCCTCAAGAATCGCTCAGGAACCAAACAAGCCACCGCGTGTGATCGGCAGTCGAAGACCTCGACGGACGGATCGACGCCGTCTTCCAAAAGGATGGTCATTCTTTAGGAGTGGAGTCCACGGTAGTTGACTGCACAGGTCCTGTTGCAACGGTGCTCCGTTCCGGTGCGGTCACGATTGAGCAAATCCGGCGCGTCCTCCCCGACGCCCGAGATATTACGGATGAGTCCGATCGTCACGCTCACGAAAGCGTCCGGTCGCCCGGCACCATGCACCCGCACTACCAGCCGCATGCGAAGGTTCGATTGGTCGATTCGCCCAATTCGGTCGAATCCGCGGAAGGAGCACGCGTTGCGTACTGCGGGCTGCTTCCCATTCCCGTCAAGGAACAAAACGCCTTCGTGTTGAGCGCCGTCTTCTCCACGCTTGACGACTACGCAGCCGCCTTCTACGAGTTCCTCCGCGAGGCGGATCGTCTTGAGGTGTCGATGATCTACGTGCAGGGTGCGCCCAACGTTGGAATCGGCCGCGCGCTCCTGGACCGACAACTTAGGGCCGCCGGCGAACGATGAGTTTCGGAGTCAAGCAGGAAAACTCTTCAAGCAGGGCAAGCGGGTAGGCGAGCGAGATTTCTCAATTGCAGCGGGCGGACCACCCTGGCGGTCACGCGCCACCGTCGAACTCGCTGAGGCAGAGTTCTCCTCGAGCTGTTGCGGAATCTCAGAAAGCGTCTCGGCTTCCTCGCTCTCTAGCGATCCGACGAGATCGAATCGGCGCCAGCGAGTCTACGGGAGAACCCTGCTGAGGCCCGACATTACTCCGCCGATTTGGTTTTGTCGGGCTCAGCACGAGCCGTATCAGGCTTTAGCAGGTTAGTCCCAACATCAATCGCAGAGATCGATGAGACATACTCGGATCGTCAGAGGTCGATCCAGCACCGGTGGATCGCGTCGCTCGAAGCGTCAAGCGCCGCCCCACGAACGCCAGAGGGTGAGCGCGAGCGACGCCAAGCTGACGACCGCCGCTGCCATCAGTACGGAATAGATCAAACCGTACTTCTGATGTAGCGATCCCAGCGCTGCCATCAGCTGAGAGATGTCTTTGCCCTTGGTGAGCACGATCCCGGCAAACCCGAAGCCGGCCTGACGCGTCCACAGCCCGACCAAGAACAAGAGCAGGCCGGCCAGCGCAAACGCGATCGCGGAAGCGGTGACCGGCGACGACCAGAATCCACCGGATAGCGCCTCGTTCAATGCGTTCAGTCGATCTTCCGAGACACCTGCCTCCCGCGCTGCCGCGATCACACGCTCTGGATTACGAGCCAGGAACAGGGACGATACCCCGTTGATCAACTGGAGCAGCCCAAAGAAGGCCATCACCAGGCCTACCAGGGTCATCTTTCTCGCGAGGCTGCCAATCAATTGGTTCTGGGCCTCGTTGAACTCAAACTCGCCAGCCGTGTCGGTGGGTGCGGAGGGCATCTTCAATTCCTTTCCAGTGGCGAATCGGGCGCCGTACGGTCGCAGTCCGGAAACCGCTGATCGGTAGCGGCGGGCAGAAAAGTGCGGACGCACTCTGTGCGGATCGTACCACGATCTGGGCTAGCCGTCCTCGATAAACAATCGGTCGAGCCGGATCGTGTCGAACACTCTGCGAGCGCGGCGGCACGTCCACGTGACCGCCATGAGCGATGAACAGCGGAGGGTCGTCGACGGTGACAGGTACGATCGGGGTGCTCGTTTACCGCGTCTCACCCCGTGAGGGGTAGCGGAGTGACGGCCTGGCGGGCCCTGGCGAGCCAACGGAGGGGGTCGATGCCTGTTGAGGGAGGGTGACCAGCACGGTCGAGAGCGTCGCCTGGGTGGCGGCGCCGTGTCGGGTCCGATTGCCGCCCCAGACCGTGCGGTTGACGACCGCCGGGCGGATCGCCTGCTCGGCGCGTCAGTTGGTCGCGTCCACGAGTAGCGGGATGCGTCGTCAATGGTACGAGAGAGCGCCCCCGCGGTCCTCACCGAAAGAGTCAGTTGACGGGCCGGCGTCTCCCGAGCCCTTGATAGACGATCAGCAGTCCGGTAGCGCAGAAGATCGCGGAGGGTTCGGGAATCGATGTGAACTCGATCGTGACGTTCGAGAAATCGATGCCGTTGTTGGGATCACCAGCCGTGCTTGACGATCCGAACTGATTCGAGTTTACATGGAAGGCGAGCATCCCGACATCGATCGAATCGAAGGTGTCGGTAATCGAGAAACTCGCTGCGCCCAACGTCCCCGCGACCTCGACCTCGGTTGCGCTGATCCGAGTGATCGACATCGAACCCGTGTACTCCGTGTTGGCGGCGAATGAGTAAACGTTATTGTCCCCGTTACCCAAGCTCGAAAAAGAACCATTGCCCGTGGTCGACATCAAGCGACCGGTGGCCGAGTTAGTGATGTGCTTACGGATGTTGAGATCGTCGGTTCCGTCGTTGACGTCCATGTCCATCAAGTAGCCAGGCAGACCGGGGTCTCCGGGGCCGCCATTAACGACACTCCAACCGAAGAGGGCGTTGGGAGAGCCGGAGGACGCCGAAACATCCCCGTCGAGACCTGCCCTGCCGAGCGTATCGAAGAGTCCCACCCGGAAGGAACCCGAACCCGTCCCGACTGTTGCGGGCGTCGTAAACGTGTAGGTTGCTTTCACGCTGTCACCAAGATTGGACAGCGTTTGGGTGGGGAAGACGGTGTGGATCCCACGACCGGAACTGCCCGTCACCAAGCCCAACGAGCCTGCCGAGACTTCAATCCCGCTGCTGGAGCTCGACGTCCACCAGTTGGTGTCCAGGGCCCCGGTCTTGGTCAAGTCGCCGTCAGCGAAGCTGTCATTGACGATTATTCCCGCGGTAAGCGTGGTGTTGAGTAGCAACACAACCGCAGTCACGCTCCCACAGATAGGTAGGCATTTGTAGCGACGGCACATTAGACAGGCTCCCAGGTTGAACATCAGAAGGAGAAAGAGAAGAGTCACGCCAGAGAAGAGTTCCACGTCAGTCGTTCATTAGGGCTCAGATGCGATCCGCATACACTCCGATTATTTGGATTTCCACTCTGTTTTTTTGTCAGCGAGACTGGGGGGTCGGCGACGACTTCGAGCTGAGGCCCCGCGAAAAAGGCCAGGCTTCACCGACCGATTTAGCCTTGAAGGAACTCTGGTGCTGGCGATCGTCTCAAGCCGTCCGTCGATAATCGACGAAGTGCCCCCGAATTCTGACGCCTTTGCCGCCGGTAGGCTACCGGCGACCGCTGGGGAGGGGGTCGCGAAAGCGCTCGTCAACGACCATCCGGTGAGCGGCAAGCTCGTCTCATCGCGGACGGCCTCTGCCGTCGATCACCCGATCTACATCAGCGACGACATCCACTTCCCGATCTACCGGCTCCTTGGTCGGTGTGCCGGACGCAGCGCAAGGCAGTAGCCGTTACCGCGCCTCCTCGCTTGTTAGCGGATTGAATCGCCAGGAAGCGCCGACTTCGTTCCGCCCGATGGGTGGCGGCGCCGTCACCTCGCCTTCGCGAACCTCGACGCCAGCCACTGGCGAGATGCCGAGTGAGTCTCCCAGGAAGTGGTTGTCCTCCCATCGAATCCCTTCAAGGGAGCAGCGAGCCTCGACCACGGCGTACTCCTTGGCCACAATGACGTTGCCACGAATGATGGAATCAACGGGCGCGAGCGTCGCCTGGCGATCGTCTGAGAGACCGATCAGTAGTGAATGCTCGCAATCGACGAGTGTATTGTTTTCGATGACAGCTCGTTTGACTTGAAAGTAGCGGTTTGCGGGCGAATCGGGGATTCCCATCATCAGAGTGAGCGACGAGCGGGCGTCGTCGCCCGTCAGATTCTCAAAATAATTGCCGCGGACAACATGGTCTTCGCCGATGATGCGGACGCCCCCCGTGCCGCGCGCTTGATTTCCAACGAAGACGTTTTCTTCAACGAGACACCCGTTACCGTGCCGCAGCGTGAGCGTCCCGCTGACTTCTAGGAAGGTGTTCTTCCGGTAGGTATTTTCGCACGACTTGTTGGAGATGCACTCGGTCTCGCCGTTGCACTTCTCAAACAGGTTCTGCTCGACTACGCATCGCCCTGAGAGCATTGAGGTCGCGCTGTCACCGATACGGAGGGTCTCGCCGCCGTTCTTGCCGAGGCGCTCGCGCGGCCCGAAATAGTTGTGGTCGATCCGATGCCGGCCCTCACTCCCGGCGCCCAACCAAACGACAAACGTCGCCCCCTTGCCGCTGCGACCCATCAGTGAGCAGTGATCGACGCGATGGCCCGCGCCGTAGAGGTTGACCCAGCGGGACTCTTGAGAGTCGTCGCCCGACTGGGTCGAAACAACCGCGCAGTCGGTCAGGCGGCAGTGCGAGGCCAGCTGCTTTGAATCCACGCGGAATTGAATCAGGTCGCTAATTTCCGGCGCGGGGTCTCGGAACAGCAGCCCCGCAACAACAACGTGCTCGCCGCCGATGCGGAGCACGCTTGTGCCCGTCACGACGGTCTGGCCCGGCGTAGCAGCGCGGACGGTGATCGGCGCCCCCTTCGTACCCTGCCCCCTAACGACCAACTTCTGGTCGCGCCACTCGCCCGCGGCGAGGACGACCTCGTCCCCGGGGCTCGCCGACGCGAGCGCCTTCTTGAGTGACGCAGCGTCGTCGACTTGCCAAACCGTGGCGACCGCCTCTGAAGGCGCGCAGGCCGCCAGCAAGGCGGCGACGACGGTTAGCGCCAACGGGCGTCGCTGATGGTTTCGGATGGGACGTGCCATAGCAGACAGCGATGTAGGAAATGCTAGAGAGAAGCGGTCGCAGAGGGTGCGAGTCCCGCGGCTACCGCCGCCTGCGGAGGCTTATGAAAATACTGAACCACCAGCACCAGCGCGATGTAAGCCACGACAAACGCGACGCCGACGACGCCCCCTTTTTCGACGATCGCCGAAACACCGGCGGCGGTGGCGGCGGTGGCGGCGATCGCCATGAGGACGTTCCACACGACGCGGCCGGCGCCCGTCGGCGCCTCGGCGCCGAGCAGGCTCTTCTTGTTCATCATCACGAAGAAGGTGACATAGGCGATCGGCAACAGCATCGCGCCGTAGACGCCGGCGATCACTGTCAGCCAAGCGCGGGCGTCGCCCTCCCAGAGGAGGGGCCAAAAGACGCCGACCGATGCGATCAGGCAGCCCAAGCGAAACACCCAGCCCTCGGCGGGTCGATCGAGCACTTCGCACACGACGAAACCCGAGATCAGCATCATCAGCGAGATCGAAGAGACCGTCATCGCGACGACGCCCACTCCGAACACGATGTTCGCCATGAAGTGCCCGCCCGATCCGCCCGACGGGTCGAACAGCCGGGCGAGCGACTTCGCGAGGTCGAACGTGTCGCGACGGACGAGGGTCGCCGCTATCCGCTCGTCGGCAGCGGTGAACGGTACGATCTGATTGGAGCCGCTCACTGTGGCGGCGGCTCTCTGCTCCAAGAGGGCATCGTACGGCTTCTGGAAATGGCGAGGGACCTCGACGCTGCCATTTGCCGCGACGACCACCCCCTCGGGGAGCCTGCCGTGGAACTGCTGGGCCGCCGCGATCACGACACAACCCGTGGCCAGCACGAAAGGGATGAAGGTTCCGGTCGCCAAGTCGAAGATCGTCATGCCACGGAACGCCTTGTCCCAGCCCCGGGTGAGCAGCGCGTAAGGGAGCAAGAAGGTCATATTGATGCCCACAGCCGCGGCGCCGGCGGCGAGCATTACGTCACGCTGTTCGCCAACGATCAGGTCGCTCCAGTAGCGGCGCGCTTCGGGGTCGGCGATCCCCTCCAGCAGTGGCCGCAACGTCGCCACGGGCTCGTAGAGGTGCTTGAAGTTAGGGAGGAGTCCTGCGAAGACAGCTCCCCAATCGACGCCTTCGGGAGTCATCGCCATGCGGACCACGACGCCGACGAAGCAGACGACGATTAGTGCGACGACCCATTTGAGTATCGCATCGTAGAGCCGCACCCCCCAACTGCCGCTGCCGTAGCTCCAGGTGACTACCGTGCACAGGACGAGCACGGCGCCGGAGACCACCCACCGGCCGAGCAAGCTGTTGGAGGGCCCCGGGGCTAAGACGCCATCTCCCTGGAACACCGACGGGAAGAAGTTCTGTTCACAGACCGCAAAGCACAGTGAGTACTGCGGCAGCGACCAGACCATGTTGGCCATTAGCGTCGCAATCAGCCATGACCAGCCGAGCACAGGATTGATGTGACGGTTGATCGCGCGGAAGGGCCGTTCACCTGTGGAGAGCGTGACGTACGCGATGGCGCTCATCATTACGACACCGATCGCCATCGCGAACGGCTGCAGCCAGAGCAGGCTGAATCCACCGAGGATTCCCAGGTAGAGGCTGCTGCCCAGCGAACCTCCGCCGAGCGTCAACGCGCTTTGCAGCCACCCGGGGCCGGAAAGACGGGCATAAGCCTTAAGGGTGGCGGCCACGCCGCGTCCTTGAGCGTCGATAAGCAATTGCCGGTCCGCATCGACCCGACTCGAATCCGCCGGCATGACCCGCTCCGCGAAGAAAAGCCAAAGAAAAAGTGAATCGCTCTCAGCGCACGACTTGCATGGACATGCCGCCATCCACAACGACGGTCTCGCCGGTCATGAAGTCGTTGGTCGCGAGTAAATGCACGACTTGGGCGACTTGTTCGGACGTCCCTTCGCGGTGGAGGGGGATTCGATTGGCGAGATTATGCTTCTGCTGATCGGACGTCATCTTCTCGTGGAACCGCGTGCGGATGATGCCGGGGGCGACGCAGTTGACCCGCAAGTTATCGTCGGCCAAGTCGCGCGCCAGCATCCTCGTCATCTGCACGATCGCCCCCTTCACGACGCCGTAGGCCACCGCGCCCGGGCAACCCCGCACGCCGGCAACCGACGAGACCAGCAAGATAACGCCCTCTGAGTTCTTGCGGAGATGGGGCAGAGCGTGGCGGATCAGGTGGTAGGCGGCGTGGACATGAACGTCGAACGCGTTCATCCAATCCTCGGGACGAACGGTCTCGATCGTCCCTGGGCAAGGACCCCCTGCACTGTGGACGATAACATCGATCCCGCCCAACAGCTTAGCCGCCTCCTCGACAAGGCGAAGATTCTGGTCGGGCTTCGCCACGTCGGCATAGACCGCTTCCGCCCGGACGCCAAGCGCGCGGAGCTCCGACAGCGTCTCGCGCGAGGCGTCGTCCTCTGCCCGGCAGTTGATGACGACATTGGCGCCGCCGCGGGCGAAATCCAGCGCGATCGCGGCGCCGATGCCACGGGTCCCGCCGGTGACGAGAGCGCGTTTTCCTTGGAGGTCCATAGTTGCTTGGCGTCGTGAAAGTGAGCTGCTGGCGGAGGCTTCGTTGGTGGACCAATTAGTCCAACCAATCGCAGAGCGTCTTGTAGTCGCGGGCAAGCGCTGCGAGGTTTTCCTCCGTCTTCCCCTCCCCGACATACTCCACGTGGAGCGATACGGGGCACTCGATCCCCGACTGGCGGTGCATCTTGAAAAACTTCTTGTCGACGCGGCCTTCGCCGAGCTGCACGTGCTCCGCCTTCTTGCCCGACCACTCGAAATCCTTAGCGAATACGGCGCCGAGGCTTGGCTTAATGAGGTCGTACTCGAGCGGCCAGGAGAGGCCCCCCTCAATCATCGCGTGGCGGATGTCGAAGGCTACGCCGATCTGCTCGACAGGGATGCCGTCCAATAGATAGTGGAGGTCCCAAACGGGGGCGCCGACGAAGTCCGCGCCGGAGTGGTTCTGGTAAACCGCCGTTAATCCTAGTTCTCTATTGAAGGCCGCCAGCTCACGCAATCGCGGGCGGATTTCGTTCAACTGGTCCATCACGCCGCGTTTGGGATCGTAGCGGTAAAATCCCATCCGGTACTTCTTGACGCCGAGCGCCGCGCCCGTTCTCAAGACGTCTTCAGTGTACGGGTCTTCCAGCCGGACGACGTCGGTCGTCATGATCGTGAGGTCGAGCCCGTGCTTGCGGAGCGCTTCGAGCTGGCGCGGGAGGTCTTCCTTGACGCGTTCGGGCAGGACGTGCCCTTTAGCACGAACGGTTGATTCGATCCCGTCGAAGCCAATCTCGGCGACCCGGGCCGCCATCTCGTCGTAACTGAGCGACTGGATGAACTTGATGAAGGCGCAGATCTCGGGGCGTGGCGGCGTGGCTTGACTCGCGCCGAAGGCCGGCCAAGCGACCGTCCCGCTGGTAGCAGCAGCCGCGGCCATGAACGCACGGCGATCGAGCAGATGGTGCGGATTCGTCATGAGAGAACCGTGTAAGTGAGATGAGGGAAGTCAAGCTGGGAGGCGCGGCATGGAGGCCGCCGCACAGCGACGGCGAGCAGCGTCCCCGCAAAAAGCTGGATGGCGAGCGGTTCGGGAACACCGCGTGCCGGTCCGGCGCTGGCGACGGTAGCGCCGTACGACGCGGCCCAGAGGGCGTAGTCGGCCATATCAACCGAGCCGCTGCCGTCGCCGTCGGCCGCGACGTTGGTTGTCGAACCGAGGGCGTCTCGCCAAACGGTGTAGTCGGCGACATCGACGGCGCCGTCGCCGTTGTAGTCGCCAGCCAACACGACCAGCGCCTGAACCGTTTGCCCTGTTTGATTCACCCGCCAGCGTAGCGTGCCGGCGAGTTGGGGGACGAACGTCGCCGCAAACGCGCCGTCAAGTTGTCCGGCCACCTCGAGAAGCGTGAACGCGTCGCCCAACGACGGAACATATTCTTCATTCATGACCAGCTGCACGGCGCCATCAATTGCGGCGTCGCCGCCGATTGATAGTCCACCGGCGCCTGTGGTGCCGACTTGGATCGTCAGCAGACCTTGCGATGATTGGGCGTAATCGCTGACGACCTCAAGTCGGCCGCCAGCCATCACCGTCAGAGCGCCGCCCGCCGGTCCACCGACGGCCAACTCGCCAACGGGGCCGATGTCGGATGCGACGATCGCCTCCCCGCTGTCGATCAAGACGCTTGCCGCTGTCGCGTCGCCGATCCGTTTGGCGACGGTCGCCGTGTAGAGCGCCCAGTCAACAGCGGTGTCGTCGCTCACTTGAACATTGATGGTTCCTGACTGGAGCTGATCGGTATAGGCCCCCAGATCGACCACTCCGACAAACGCCTGGCTGGTGTTGACGGCCGAGTTCCAGCCCAATTGACCGAAGGAGAGTCGGTGCTGCGGACTGGTATCAAACAGCCGCAAGAAATCGTCGGCTACGACACCACCCGACTCTTTTAGAGCCAAAGCGAGAGTGCCGTGGACGACGCGTTCACCGGGGTCGAGCTGGTGTTGGAAAGTGAATGCGACATTCTCGTTGCCCGACACGTCGTCGAAGCCCGTGATTGGCGCTGAAGAACTGGACTCGATCGCCGCGCGCCATGCGGGATCGACCGGCGCCGCGTCAACGCTGGTCGGACCGTCGTTTGTGAAATCGTCGACGTCCCCGATCAGGTAGTCCCGATTCTCGATTCGATAAACGCCCGGCGTGAGCCGCTCGTCCCAACCGTCGGGGTTGGTCCAGAGATTGGCGCCGCCACGCCAGTGAAAGGTGGTCACGTCCTTGGCGTCGTCGAGCTGCGCTTCGTAGAGGCTATCGACGTCGACCCGTGCGTTGTGAGAATCGACATACCCGGGCGGCTGCGGACCGAAGGTCTGGTCATCGATCAACGCGCCCGTCGAACCGACCAACCAATTCTGGGCGGTCGGAGGATTCTGGACGACGAAGCTCTCGGCTGTCGAGTTCCAGATCACCATGTTGGCGCCCGCCCACCCGTGGCCCGTGCCGTAATTACCACGGTTCCGGACATTGATCTGGTCGCCGTCGATCGTGACGTTGTCGAAGAGCGTCCCCGTGGCCCAGCGCTGGTGCGGCCCCGCCTCGTCGAGGGCGTTGTTCGCCACCGAGTTGTGGAACACGTGCGGGCCGGCAGGTCGGGAGCTGTTGTTGACAAAGTCGTGGCGTCCCTCGTTGGCGACGGAGCCCGTGACTAACTCCAACTGGCCGCTGAGATCGAAGGTGTAACGACGCTCACCGGTGATCAGGCTTTTGGGGGTCTCGTTAATGGCGTTTTCGACCGTCACCCATTTCGCGCCGGGGTTGCTTTGGACGGCGGATCCCGAGAAGTTGGCCGATGCCGTGCCCCGCACCCAGACGTTCTGGGCTTTATCGATCGTGACAAAGTCGGTTGCGTGGGCCTCGTCAGTCGCCGAAGCAAAAACGGACTCGCCCCGCAGGTTCTCGACGCCCACGTTCTCGATGCGGCCGGCCCAGTCGTATTTCTTGATCGTCCCGCCGCCGTACTGAAGTTCGAAGGAGTTGGTGAGCGGCGCGTCAACGAAGACCCGGTCACCTTCGATCCGCGTGATGATTCGGTCGTAGCGGAGATTGAACGACCCCGGCGCCCACTGGACGACGGTCCCGCCGTCGGATCGCGGCGGGATCGTGTCCATCCCCAGGTCGCTGATCCAATTGGCGGGGCTGGGACGCTCGACCCTCACGGTGTCGCCAACGGCGAATCCCGCCGTCGAATCGACACGGAAACTGCGCGATCCCACAGGGACCACCTTGTCGATCATGTTGCGTGTCGAACCCGTCGTCGCTTGCGATCCGGCGCCGGCAATCTGAATTAACTCGCGTTGAGTCGTCCCGGTCGCCACGAGTAGCGTCCCGCCCGTGTCGCGGCCGGCGCCACGCAAGACGATTCCGCTAGCGTTGATCTTGAGCTGGCCGCTGATCTCATAGGTCCCCGGACCGAGCATCACCGCGCCACGAAATCCGTCGGGACCCAGCGGCAGAGCGGCCACTTGATTGATGGCGGATTGGATCGACCCGGTGTCGTCGCCGGCGATCGGATCGATCGCGATCGCCGTCGGTACTTTGGGTGGCAGGGCGCGGCCGCCTCGGTAGCCGACGTCCGAGAAGTCGGGGATGCGGTCCCCCCGAGCGTCGGGCGCGTAGACGAGGCGGCCCGTTGTCCCGCGGTAGACCCACTGGCTTTCAACCGCCCGGGCGGCGGGCAAGAGGCTCCCAACGGCGAGCATCGCCGCGACCAGGCGTAGCCAATGGTTCTGCAAAACGGCGATGCCCGTTAGAAGCGGCGTGGCTCTTGCGGCAAGGATCGCCCGGGGGCAGAACCCGAGCGGCCGATCGCCGAATGGCGCACACCGAAGAAAAGTTGTGATCGAGCGACGCACCTACAGGCCAATGGACCTGCGAAGGGACGGCGACACTAGGGACCATGCTACTCGCCGTAGACGGTCGCGATAATCCGTTTTTCAGGAATTGGGTTCGGCTTTTCTGCGCCGGTCGAGCTCCGGACCCCATATTCTAACGCTAGCCAAATCACTACTCTCACCGATCGCTTGCTCATCGAACGCTCTTGATTGCGGGTAGCGTCTAACCGCTTCGCCGCCTGTGGGTTGTAGGAAAGAGTTCTATCGAAACATGGAGGTTGATCCTGGAATTGTCGGAATTACCGAGTTTGCTTCCGTTATTCTGAAATTCTCTGCGACCAGATGATCGATCTGCTCGCACCTGTCATCGAATGCCTCGGTGGCCTTGGTCGCTAGCTCTTCTCCCCCTCGTTAACCGACCTTATCCATGCGGAAGATCCCGCATATCGCGTTATTGATTGAAACTTCCCGCGAGTATGGGAGGGGCCTTCTGCGTGGGGTCGCACGCTACCAGCAGGAGCACGGGCCGTGGTCGATCTTCTTCGAACCGCACGGGCTGGACGACCCACCGCCCGATTGGCTCCGCGACTGGGACGGGGATGGCATACTGGCCCGCGTCAACAGCGGGCGAATGGCGAACACGATTCTCGAAACCGGTCTTCCGGCCGTCGATGTCCGCGGCGCATTGCCCGGGCTCGGGCTCCCCTTCATCGGGGTCGATAATCGCCCGATCGCCCACTTGGCGTTCCAGCACCTGGTCGATTGCGGGCTGAGGAACTTCGCCTTTTGCGGCACGCCGCGCGGGGAGAATCCCAATCAAGACCTGCGTTGCCAGTACTTTGTCGAACTCGTCCGGTCGGAAGGAAGCGAATGCTTTACCTGGCTCGGCAGCAACACCCACCCCACAACGACCACATGGGAAGAGCAGCAGCAGCAGATCGCCGCCTGGCTCAGGACATTGCCGAATCCTGTCGGAATTATGACTTGCCACGACGATCGCGGCCAACAGGTACTCGATGCCTGCCGCCGGGCCGAGCTGGTTGTCCCCGACGAGGTGGCGGTGGTGAGCGTTGATAACGACCCCTACCTCTGCAACCTCTGCACTCCGCCGCTCAGCAGCATCGACGTGAATCCCAGCCGGATCGGATATGAATCCGCCGCCCTCCTGGCAAAGTTGATTCGTGGCGAGAAGCCGAAGCTATCGACTATGTTGCTGGGGCCCCCCCGGGGAATCGCCGCTCGGCGGTCAACCGACACGCTCGCGATCGACGACCTGGAGGTAGCGGCCGCGATTCGATTCATCCGTGAACACGCGGTCGAAGGAATCCGGGTCAGCGATGTGATTGCCCGCGCCGACCGATCGCCGAGCACGCTCGAGCGTCGGGTTAAATCGATCCTCGGGCGCACGATCAAGGCGGAAATCACCAGGGTGCGCCTTGCGCGGGCCAAATTGCTGCTCAGCGAGACCGAGCTTTCGATCGCGAAAATTGCCGCCCGCACTGGATTCGCTGAGGCAAAGTACTTTTGCGAGGTGTTCCGCAAGCACGAATCGGCGACTCCCACCGAGTTTCGGCATCGATTCCGAGAAGAGTAGGCCGATGTCCTGGTTGTTCCCAACCAACGGCGGAAGCCGTGCTGGACGCGCTGAATCACGGCTATCAGCGCGCTCCACCGCCCGGAACGCCGAATTATTGGAGTGCTAATCCGACTTATTGGATGGGAGCATTCGGGATTCTTCGCTAGTTTAAAGTAAGTCGATTGTCGCTCAGGCTATTTGCGCCCGACGCCGAGTTGCCTGCCCTCCTCCAATTGCTTGTTGTCGAGTCCTCGTCTTTTCACTCAGTACTCGGGCCGGCGGATCGCCGACCAAGCTCGAGACAGCCGATGGGTCGCGTTCTGTGCGTGGTTTCGCCGGCTTGATCCTCATCTGTCTATCCCGCTTCACTGGAACTCGCCCATGTCTCATCCTTTGGCCAGTGGTCGTCACCGAACTCAGCTCTTAGCAATCGTCGCAACGGCAACGCTACTCGCGTGGCAGTCGCCTAGCTTGGCAGTTGTCGTCATCCGCGATGGCTTCGGCGACGCCGATCTCAACAACAACGGCGTTCCTTTCGAGAACGTTGACACCGATGTCGGTGGAACGCCTCCTCTGGGGAGCCCCGACACCTGGGTCCCAGCACGGTTGAAGGACGCCAACGGCGACGGGCCCGCGAACGCCGAAGTTACGACGGTGCTCAACGCCGGGGACACGGGCATCCGCTGGCTACAGACGCGTGGCTTCACTAGCGGCACCTCGACGGCGCCCGGCCCGGGGGGCCCTAAGCCGAAGATGCGGATCGTCGATGACACGAGCGGCGCCATGCAAGAGACGATGGCCAGCGGCCTCAACATTCCCGCCATCGACGACGGCTACGCCATGTCGTGGGAGTCGAGCGGCGGCGGCAGCACGGCTTCAGGGTTCTTTGACCGTAGCATCCAGCTCGGCCCGCAGGTGGGGGACGAGGTAAAGGTGAGCTTCGACTTCCGCATCTGGCGTGACGCCCCCAACGCGAACAACATGCTCGTGCCGGTGCTCGGCGAACTGCGCTTTGGCCTCTTCCAAGACACCGATAATCAACTCGGCATGACCAACCCGTACGCGGGACGGCAGGTCGATGAGAACGGCCTGCCGATCGCAGGTTTTAAGCCGGCGGTCTGGGGTCAAGATGAAGGCATGTTCGAAGGCTCGTTGACGGGCCAACGTGGGCCTGGCGACGACATCGGCACCAACGGCGACTACGGCTGGACCGCGAGCATCGAGATGAGCGACACCGTCAACAACAACGGCGGCAGCTCGCGGATTCGTGAAGAACTGCAAGCCGACCGCATCCTTCAAGGGGGCGACACGCAAACGATTGCCGCGCCGAATAATCTGAACCCCGACCCCTTCGGCGTTCCGGAGTTTGACTTCATCACGCTCAGCAACGCGAAGGTCTACAACATCTCTCTGTCGCTCGTCCGCGCTACGGAAGTCACCCCCGGAGATACGATTACCTCGACGCTGACCGTGGTGGACAAAGCGACCCAGCAAGCCTGGAGCCTCAGCGGCACCGAGACGCTCGCCGACCACACGAGCGGAGGCGTTCCGATCGAGGGCTCCGGCGGCCCGCAAAGCGACTCGTGGGATTATTTCGCCCTCCGCAACGCGACATCCGGCGCGAGCGAGTTCGATTTCTTGTTCGACAACTTCCTGGTGGAGGTGAACGGCAGCAACGCGGGCCTTCCCGGCGACTACAACGGCGACAACGTGGTGGACGCCGCCGACTACACCGTCTGGCGTGACGGGGGTTCGCCCGACAGCGGTCCCGCTGGCTACACGCTGTGGGCCAACAACTACGGGGCGTCGCTCCCGGCTTCGTCGTCGGCAGCGATCCCCGAGCCCAGCGCGCTAGGTCTTATCGTCGCGGGCCTGCTCGTCGCGATCAAATCACGCTGCTAGAGGGGGCGGTTCGCCGACTGCGAAGAAGTTCGAAGGGATTTCCGTCCAACGATTGCCGTACCCTGGGCGAGCCGGTAGGGAGGCTTAACGTCCTCTGGTCGAACGGGCGGCTGGTCGAACGGGCGGCGGGGCGGCGGCCCCCAGACGCCTTGTCGATTGGCGGTATTGATCGAGCTGGGGTGGAGGTCCGTCGAGGCGCCGATCGGCCGCTGAACGCCGATTGGCCCTCGACTGACCTAAGACGCCGCCCGTTTTACGATCGGATATCTCGCTGCGTACGAGCGTGGCTCATCCCATCCATCCGCGTAAGGTCTAAGCGATGTCAGCAGCAAGTCGAAATGGCAGGGATCGGGGCAAGGGAGTGCAGCGGCGCGGGCGGGGCTTCACCCTCGTCGAGCTGCTGGTCGTGATTGCGATCATCGGCATCCTGGTGGCGCTGCTGTTGCCGGCAGTCCAGGCGGCACGCGAAGCAGCCCGGCGGATGGGGTGCAGCAACAACGTGAAGAACGTCGCGCTAGCGGTCCTCAATTACGAAGACACCAACGGCTTCCTGCCGGTCGCTCGACGGTTCCCGGACGGGTCGAGCTGGACGTATATAGCCCAGAAGTTGGTCAATAAGCCCGTGAATTTTTCGGGCACCAGCGGGTTTGTTCTGCTGCTCCCCTACATTGAAGAGCAGGCCCTCTTCGACGGGCTGCAGATCGACGAGATGGGGGGGCTTTGGCCTTCGACGGTCAAGTTCCCGAGCGGCGTGCCTTGGCGGACGCCCGAGCGCGAACGCCTCTTGGCGGCGCGTCCCGCGCCGTACGTCTGCCCTTCGGCGACCGCGCTGCCCTCTTCGGAAGACCCGTCGTGGACGAGTTGGAGCATTAAGCCGGCAACGGGGACGTACGCCTTTTCCGGGGGGCACCGCGGCCCGACGGGCCCTAGTGTCAACTACTGCCGGACTAAGCACCGTGCTTCGGGAGCTCACCGCTACTGGGAGCCCGTCGAGCTGCGGCATGTGACCGACGGGACATCAAAGACGTTCTCCATTGGCGAGGTCGTCGACGCTCATCTTATGGATGGCTCTAACGTATGGGCCTACACCAATCGTTGGGCCGATGGTTTCCGCGTGACCGCGGCGCCGCTCAACACGCCTCCCGGTGTTCTAGGATTCGTGATCCCCCCCGACCAGGCGAAACTGAACGGCGCCTTCGCCAGCCGCCACCCGGGCGGCGCCCATTTCTCCTACCTCGACGGGCACATCGAATTCGTGCTCGACACGGTCGATCTGGACGTTTACCAAAACGAATCGACGATCGCCGGGACGCCCGTTGAACACGACGCCGCCGACAATGCTTGGTGCGTTGCCCACGGTGGTTGAACTGGTGTTGCTAATAAGGAGATCACCAATGACACAGAGATCGGTTCGCCCGCCCAGCTCGCGTTGCCACCGCCAGGAATTCGCTGGCAAGGTGGGCATCGTCGTCGCCAGCTGCGTGCTGGCGGTAGGCTGCGGCGACGGCCGCCCCACGCGGGTGCCGATTGCGGGTGTCGTGATGATCGACGGCAAGCCGCTCCCTAGCGGCGAGATCATGTTTGTCCCCAAAGGGACACGTCCCTCGTCGTCCGAGATCGACTCGGAGGGACGCTTCAACCTTCATTGTTTCGACGGGGCGGACGGCGCAGTTCTGGGGACGCACCGCATCCAGGTCTTCTCTTGCGACCGCACAGCGAGCAAGGCGACCTGGCACGCGCCGAAGAGTTACACCGACTTCCGCACCTCAGGCCTGACGCACGAAGTGTCCGGCCCCGACAACAACGTCGTGATCAACCTCACGTGGGGCGGCAAGTCGCCAAAGAGCGAGAGCAAGAACTGACGCACATGCGGGCACGCCAAGTTATCGCCGTCTTGCCTGCGAACTCGACTGCGGTCGCGCTGCTGGTCGCTTGCGGCTTGGCCGCGACTTCGGCTCGCGCTGCCGAGTTTCTCGTCAACAGCGCCGCCCAAGTCACCACCGCCATGCAGGCGGCGCAGCCGGGCGACACGGTGGTCATGGCCGACGGCGTCTGGACGAACCAGCGGATCAACTTTGCGGGAGTGGGCGCCAGCGGCGCTCCGATCACGCTCCGGCCGCAGACGCCCGGCGGGGTGACGCTCAATGGCAGTTCGACGCTCAGCATCTCGGGCGACTGGCTGGTGGCCGATGGGCTTAACTTCGAGGGAGGCGCGCTCGCCTCGGGCAATGTCGTCGAGTTCCGCGGCTCGAGGGGCGCCGCTACCAACTCGCGGCTCACCAACTCGGCGATCGTCAATTACAACCCCGCGAGCGTCGACACGCGTTACTTCTGGGTCTCGATGTACGGGCAGAGTAACCGCGTCGATCACAACTACTTCAGCGGTCAGAACCATTCGGGCGTGACGGTCACCGTCTGGCGCGACACGCCCGCGGCGGACAACCACCTGATCGACAACAACTACTTTGGCGACCGGCCCGTGGGCAACGGCAACGGGTTCGAGACGATCCGCATCGGCGACAGCAGCCAGTCGCTGAGCGATTCGTTCACGGTCGT